>JAADFA010000003.1 GCA_013153135.1 Chloroflexota bacterium | reverse complement strand
AGGATCGGGAACAAAAGCCCAATAAGCCGTGGCATCACGCCCTACGCGAACAACCCGCCCCGGTGCTTGAGGCGTAAAATCTTGGGCCCGCATCCTTGGAGAAGTCCTCCTGGGCGAGACTCGCTCTTGTCTTTTTCAGATCCTGGATCAATATTATAGCACTTTCCGCCATGACATTTCGGCAGGCATATCCTGTACAGAGTGTATTTCAATTTAGTAGGTGAGCTGTTCCAGGAAGCGGGCTGGAAAAAGATAGCCCCTCCGGCAAAATTGGGGAAAACATTCCAAACCCCATGCCAGGAGGGGCTACCCATGGCTGAGTAAAGCATAACACAACTGCAGGCTCGCTGGCAAGAGGAGACGAACATTTCGCTCTCGGCCTGAGGGGTACTTTTTCCAGAAAGTCTGACGTCAGGTCGAGAGGAGGCCTTTCCTGTATGGCCCGATACCCACCGAGCCCTCTCTTCTCCTCCTTCGCTGGGTCTCACGACGAGCCACGAGGCGATCTGGCGCCGAGGTTGGAAAAATATAGGGACTTAGGGGTGCCTCGCGCCCCAGGCCGTAAGTCTGCCGAGGCCAATGGTACAATAACCTCACACGGCTATAATTGGGGGCGCTTATGACGGTCTTTGGCACGCCTTTACCTACCTTTATCCAGCCCCAAGACCCAACTTATCGCGCCAATTATCAGCATCATAAGGCTTTAGCTGAGGAACTGCACCAACGCCTGGAGCAGGTGCGCCGCGGTGGCGCGGAAAAGTACCACCGCCGAATTGCAGAACAAGGTAAGCTCTTCGTGCGTGAACGCATCCGTCGTTTGCTGGACCCCGGTTCGCCGTTCTTGGAGCTTTCTCCTTTGGCTGCGTGGGGCGTATATGACGACCAATACGGCCCTGTACCCGCAGCGGGCATTGTCACTGGTATCGGTCGGGTCGCGGGGCGGCTGGTTATGATCGTGGCCAACGACGCGACGGTCAAAGGCGGCACCTATTTCCCCCTCACTGTGAAAAAGCACCTCCGCGCGCAACAGATCGCGGAGGAGAATTACCTCCCCACCATCTACCTCGTTGACTCAGGCGGCGCGTTTTTGCCTTTGCAAGCCGAGGTCTTCCCCGACGCCCACCACTTCGGCCGCATTTTCTACAATCAGGCGCGCATGAGCGCCAAAGGCATTCCCCAGATCGCGGTGGTTATGGGCCACAGCACCGCGGGCGGGGCGTACGTGCCCGCGATGAGCGACGAAGCCGTGATCGTCAAAGGCACAGGCGCGATTTTCCTCGGCGGTCCTCCCCTGGTCCAGGCCGCAACGGGCGTCCGGGTGAGCGCGGAAGAACTGGGTGGCGCGGACGTGCACACCCGCATCTCGGGCGTAGCCGATCATTACGCGGAAGACGACGAGCACGCTATCGCGATTACACGCGAGATTATCGCGGCTTTGCCGCCACGTATTACCCCACGCCCCACGTGGCTCGATACCCTCGAGCTCGCACCGCCGGAAGACCCGCTATACCCTGCGGACCAAATCTACGGCATCCTCCCGCGTACGTTCCGCGAAACCTACGACGTCCGCGAAATCATCGCGCGACTGGTGGACGGCAGCCGTTTCCAGGAATTCAAGGCTCGGTACGGCACCACCCTTGTCACAGGCTTCGCGCGCATCCATGGGTATCCTGTCGGCATTATCGCCAATAATGGCGTGCTGTTCAGCGAGAGCGCGCTCAAAGGCACCCACTTCATTGAACTCTGCCAACAACGTGGCATCCCCCTGCTCTTTTTGCAGAACATCACCGGTTTCATGGTAGGCAAAGAGTATGAAGCCGGTGGCATTGCGAAGGACGGCGCGAAGATGGTGCATGCGGTCGCCAACGCGACCGTGCCCAAAATCACCGTCATCATCGGCGGTTCCTTCGGCGCAGGCAACTACGCGATGGCCGGCCGTGGGTATAACCCGCGCTTCCTCTGGACCTGGCCCAACAGCCGCATCAGCGTCATGGGTGGCGAGCAAGCGGCAAACGTGCTCCTCACGGTCAAAAACAATCAACGGGAACGGGAAGGCAAACCCCCGCTCCAGGGCGACGAAGCCGAAGCCTTCAAAGCGCCCATTCTCGAGAAGTACGAGCGCGAGGGCAATCCTTATTACGCCACCGCTCGGCTGTGGGATGACGGCATTTTGGACCCGGTTCAGACGCGCGACGTCCTCGGCCTGGCGTTGCAGATCGTGCTGCAATCCCCGCGCGAAGAAGGACGGTTTGGGGTCTTTCGTATGTGACGCGCGGCCGGATGGGAAGGGAGCACCATGGAGACGACGAACGCCATCCCCCAAGGCGCGCTTGTGGTCTATCGGGGGCGACCGGCGTATGTAGAACAGGTAGGGCCGCGACTTGCTCTGTGGACCGCCGACGGTCAACGGGTGCGCGTGCGGCCTAAGGACGTGATCTTGCTGCATCCGGGTCCGGCCGATGCGCCCCCACGCCTGCCAGGCGATATCGATTGGCCACCTCTGCTCGAGGCTTGGGAGGTCCTCCAGGGAGAAGAACCGCTCTCCCTCGCGGAGCTGGCCGCGCTCGCGTACGGCGATTACACCCCAGCCACCGCGTGGGCCGTTTGGCAGGCCCTGCAGGATGGCCTGTACTTTACCGGTTCGCCCCAGGCCATTCAAGCCCGCACGCCCGACGATGTCGAAGCCCTGCGCCGCCAACGGGAGCAACGCCAACGTCAGCGCGAGGCTTGGCACGCGTTCCTCGCGCGGGCCAAACAAGGCCGCGTGGACCCCGAGGCTGATGCTGAATTCATCCACGAGGTCGAACAAGTCGCGCTGGGAAAACGTGCGCGCAGCCGCGTCCTCGAAGCTCTGGGCGTACGTCAAACCCCGGTCGAGGCACACCGCCTGCTGTTGCAATGGGGTGTGTGGAGCCCGCGCGTTAACCCCTATCCTGCCCGATATGGCATCGTGACTCACGCACCCCAGCACCCCCTGCCCGATTTGCCCGATGAGCCCCGGCTTGACCTCACGCACCTTGCGGCCTGGGCCATTGACGATGAAGGTAGCCAAGACCCTGATGACGCGCTCAGCTGGGATGGTGAACGCCTGTGGGTGCACGTGGCCGACGTCGCGGCATTGGTCCCGCCTGATAGCCCTGCTGACCTGGAAGCTCGGGAACGTGGGAGCAGTGTATATCTGCCCGAAGGCGTTGTCCCCATGCTGCCCGACGCTGCGCGCGAGCGTCTAGGCTTAGGTCTGCATCCGGTTTCACCTGCGCTCTCATTTGGCCTGCGGTTGGATGAGCACGCGCGTATCCTCGATGTGGTCATCCGACCTACCTGGGTGCGGGTGCGCCGTCTGACCTACGAAGATGCTGAAACGCTCTTGGACCAAGAGCCCGATCTGGCCCGTATGTGGGAGCTCGCGCGGCGATATGCGGCTCGGCGGTTACGCCAAGGTGCGCGCCTGGTTAGCCTGCCCGAAGTCAAAGTGCGGGTGCAGATGCCCGACGGCCCGATCCAGATCAAGCCGCTTCTCCCCCTGCGTAGCCGCGACCTCGTGCGCGAGGCCATGCTCATGGCAGGCGAGGCCATCGCCCAATACGCGCAGCAGCACAACCTGCCCTTGCCCTATACCACGCAGCTCCCCCCGCGTGAGGTGGACGACGTTCCTGCCGGGCTCGCGGGGATGTACGCGCTGCGGCGCACGTTTCATCGTAGTGAATACAAGAGCGTGCCCGCGCCCCATGGCGGCTTGGGGCTAGAGGCGTACGTTCAGGCCACCAGCCCCTTGCGGCGCTATTTGGACTTGGTCGTGCACCAACAGTTGCGCGCACACTTGGCCGGGCGTGAGGTGCTCGACGCGAGTGCCGTGCTCGAACGAGTTGGCATGGCCGAAGCCATGCGCGAGCATGTACGCCTCGCAGAGCGGCGCTCGCGACGCCACTGGATTTTGGTTTACCTGCTCGAAAATCCTGATTGGCAGGGCGAAGGTATCGTAGTGGAACAACAACCGCCCTGGGTTACGGTGGCTATCCCGGACCTGGGGCTCATCGAACGTGTGCACGCGCGGGGCGAAGTCCCACTAAACAGCCACGTGCTCCTACGGGTGCGCAACGTGTCCCTACCCGATTTGCGCGTGCACCTAGAATGGTTGGGCATACAAGGCTAAGCGTGAGGCTGAACCATGCGACAGATGTGGCGCCGATGGAAAGACGCGTGGGCCCAACGCATGCGCGCTTGGGTAGAGATTACGCGGCAACAAGAAGACAAGGTGCGCGCCTACCTGCACGAGACCGCGCGGCCCGGCTTGGCGTATTACGTCATGGTCTTCCTCTCCGCGGTCATTGCGACCTTGGGCCTGCTCATCGACTCGCCCGCGACAGTTATCGGCGCCATGTTGGTCGCACCGCTCATGTCCTCGGTCCTGGCCCTGGGTTTCGCGACCTTGACAGCCGATCAGCGCTTGCTGCGCGCATCCGCGGGTACGTTGCTGCAGGGCGCGGTAATGGCCATCCTGACCGCGTGGTTGCTAAGCGAGCTCAACTTGCGCCTGCCTTTCATCTTGTTGCAGGACTTGCCTCAGGAAGTCGTCGCGCGCACACGCCCCGGACCCATTGACCTCGGCATTGCGCTCGCGGGCGGCGCGGCCGCGGCCTTCGCCCTCGCGTGGCCCAACCTCTCACCCACCTTGCCTGGTGTGGCCATCGCAACCGCGCTCATGCCGCCTTTGTGCACCGTGGGCATTGGTCTCTCCCTTGATCGATGGGACGTGGCCGGTGGCGCGACGTTGCTCTTTCTGACCAACGTGATCGCCATCGGCTTCGCGTCCATGTCTGTTTTCTTCCTGTTGGGTATCGGCACCCCAGCGCCTCTGCGCCTGCCTACCTGGACCAACGTGCCGCGCTCCTTGCGCATCTCCGCTGCATTGACCTTATTACTGGCCGTCCCTTTAGCCTATATGAGCACGCGTTACGTTTCGCACGCACGGGAAGAACGGCGCATTAATCAAGTCGTGCGGGAGGAGGTACAGCGAGCCCACCTTGAATTGGTCGAAATGCTCCCCACCTATACCGAGGACGGTACATTGCACCTCACGCTTACTGTGCGCACCACGCGCTCACTGCGCTATCACGAAGTGCTTCGTCTGCAAAAGGCCATTGCTTCTCGGCTTGGGCGCCCCGTGGCCATCGTGGTCAATCAAGTCCTCACCGCGCGGCTCGACCCCCTCGTCCCCCCTACACCGACCCCAACGCCGACCCCAGGCCCATCCCCTACCCCAACCAATACGCCCACCCCCACGCCCACCTTCACTCCAAGCCCCACGGCCAGCGCGACTCCGACGGCCACGCCCACTGCCACGCCGACTCCCACGGCAACGCCCACCCCTGCGTTAGGGTTCATTGTGCGCACATATGGTATGGGCGTCAAGCTGCGCCAGTGGCCTGAAGGCCCCATCATCGGCCGGCTCAACCCGGGCGCACCAGTGCAAGTGTATCACTTGACCCAAGTCGCGGGACCATATGTATGGGTTATGGTCCAAGATGCGGAAGGCCGGATCGGGTGGCTCCCATTGCTTTATGTCGCAACCGCGACCCCAACACCCAGTGCGACACCAACGCCTACCGAATTGAGGCGGTAAACGATCTGCTCAAGGGAATGCCTTGCTCGAGATACGCGGGAGCGTAGCCTAACGCGTGCAACAGAGTAACCACCATACGCGCGGTGGCACCCCAAATCAACGCGCGCGGATGGCGAAAATAATAGGTAGGAACAAGACGCGTGGCCAAACGACGCCAGCGACGTTCTAGGTGCCGGGTATCTGCGAGCCAGGCCAAAGGAACAAGAAACGTTTCTGCTACTTCATCTGGCTGCAAACGTAAGGGGTAGGGCCAGTAATGCACGTAACCCAGCCAAGGAGTTACACAATAGTTGCTCGCGGTACGATGCGGTGGCAAAGCCGCGAGCAATGTCACATCGACTGTGCGCAGCCCTAGCTCTTCTTGAGCTTCACGCAGCGCGGTCGCGCGTGCATCTGGATCTTGGGACTCCGTACGGCCGCCGGGGAAAGCGATTTGGCCACTATGGGGGTCGTGCGGATGTTCCGCACGTCGCAGGAATAACAAATGCCATGCTCCCTGGGCAAAGACCAAGGGGACCAAAACCGCGGCAGGCCTTGTCGGCCGCGGCAACGCGGAGCCAAAAGGGTCGCGCGGTTCCGGGGGCAGGGCCTCGATTCGACGCCGCAACCAAGGCAAAAATCCATTGGGTGAGGCGTGGAATAGGTCATCCATCATGAGCCATTATCCACGGCCGGAGGCGCCGCGTCTGGGCCGTCTGGCATGTACAACGGTCGGGCAAAGATTAAGTAACCCGTGTGCGCAACCATGCGATCCGTAGGCCGTAGACGCTCAGCTACAGGCTTGTAATAGCGCAACAGGATCTCAGCGACTTCAATGAAGCCAAAGCCGTGTTCTTCCAGGGCCTGGAGCAAACGGCTGACCTGGTTGGTCGTAGGCACCAAGGCGCCGAAAAAGCCGCCAGGGCGCAGCGCCGCGCGCGCTTGGGCGATGTACATTTCAGGCGTGGGCACGTCGAGAAACAACGCGGGTACGTCGCGCTCCAAGAACCCATCTGCAATATCTCGCAAATGAAAAACCACCCGGTCCTCCAGTCCCCATTGGGCCAGGTTTTGGCGAGCCAGGGCTTGCATATCGGCCCGACGTTCGTACGAATACACGCGTCCGGACTCGCCGACCGCGTACGCCAAAGCCGTGGTGAGCGCGCCCGAACCTGTCCCGGCTTCGATTACATGGCTCCCAGGGCCAATGTTGAGCTTGAGCAAAATGTAGCCGATGTCTTTTGGGAAAATAATTTGCGTTCGACGTCGCGTTTCGCGCAGGATATCGGACAGGGTAGGAGGCAAGACATAAAACGGAGTGCCCAAATGGGTGGTCACCTGGCTACCCCAGACCGCGCCGATAATGTCATCGTGTTTAAGCACCCCGCGGTGAGTATGCAGGGTCTGCCCGGGTGTAAGGCGGATAAGGAAGAAGCGGTGGCTTTTGGCCTCGGTGAGCTGCACCCAATCGCCAGCCTGGGCACGCGCGAGGGAAGGGGAATCCGAAGACGTCATGCTACCTCCTCGTTCGGCCGGGCGCGGGCTAACGTTGCAAATAAGGCGGCCGGGCGGAACGATAGGCGTACCACGCCAAACCCAAGCCGAGCAGAATGAGACCTACACCGACAAGGGCGAAAATGGGTACCGAGGAACCGCCTTCTCCTTGAGCGAACCAAGGGCTTTCGGCGTTGGGTTGCGCGCCGAACGTCACATAGAGCACGTCGCCGCCCTCCAGGCGCACTGGCCAGTTGGTCGCTGTAGTTGGGTTCAGACCTTCGGGGATGCCCATCGCGATGTTATATTCCCCTTCGGGCAAGTCTTCGAAGCACAGGGGCTCGTCCGCGCGCGTGGTGCCCGTGAGGTCGACGGTGTTAGAGCGATTACGCAGGCTCACCTGCCCACCAGCCAAATAGGGTTCCAGGTCCTCATCGTAGCGCGCGTTACCGTTATCGTCTTCGTAAAGGAAGACGCAAATGGTTCCCTTGCGCGGTTCGGGCGTGGGGGTGGGGAGCAAGGGGGTTGGTGTTGGCGTTTGGGCTGGGGTCGGCGTGGCCTCGGGGACCGCGTAGCCAAGGATAAGAATTTGACCGGGCGTAACCACGTCAGAGGTAAGTTTGTTTAAAGCCCGCAGCTGTTCGACCGAAACCCCAGCGATGGCTGCGATACGCCACAGCGTATCCCCTGGCTGGACACGATAGATAATGGCACCATCCTCACGTGGGGTTGGCGTTGGGAAGGGCGTCAGGGGTTCACGGGGCGGTGCCGCGTGCACGGCCGTGTTCACGTGCAGCGCGCCCCATATTCCGACAATAAGCCCTATCGCGAAGCCGGCCCACCAAAACCATCGAATGCTGCCACGCATGATTCGATCCTCCACGACAAAAGCCCAAGATGCTGCGAATCCACGCTCCCTTGGGCAGGCCGTGCCCGATTCAATGCCCTACGTAAACAGGGTATGGACTGGTCAGTATTATAACGTCGCGCGGATGAGATGGTCACACGAGGTTAGGTCCATCAAGGCGAGCCTTTAAAACGGCCATGCCCCCGAGTGGGGGCACAGCCGCTGTGGTGGGGAACATGGTGTGGGGACGGGGGGAGGGATTGAACGCTGTTATGTCGCCAGCCTAATCGTCATCCTCGTCGTCATCCTCATCATCGTGGTCATCGCCCGGCTGCGGCGTCATGTCATGATCGTCATCATCGTCCGGTTCAGGCGTGTGGGTCGGCTCAACGGTGGCCGTTGGTTCGGGCGTGCTGGTCTCCGTCGGTGCTGGAGCCTGGGTGGGCTCAGGTGTTGTTGTAGGTTCGGGGTAATGGTCGTCGTCCCGGTCATCGTCATGGTCGTCGTCAGGCGTCTCGCTGGGTTCAGGCGTGCTGGTCTCCGTCGGTGCTGGCGTTCGGGTTGGTTCGGCGTAGTGGTCATCATCATCGTCAGGGGTCTCGCTAGGTTCGGGCGTGCTAGTTTCGGTCGGCATGGTGTCATCGTATTCATCATCGTCGGGCGTCTCGGAGGGCTCAGGCGTTTCGGTCATGTGCTCGCCCGGCATGGACTCATCATGGTCAGGCGTCGCGGTCTCGGTGGGCGTTTCGGTCGCGGTAACCTGGGGATGAGCCGCGACGGGCGTCCCGCGGTCAGGCACGCTCGCAAACACTTCGTCCGCCCGTTCCAGTACCTGTTCCATGCGCTCCTCGACTTGGCTCAAGCGCTCGACCACTTGCTCCGGGGCGTCCGTCGCGCCCACCTGGGCCTGGGTCATGAGCTGCTCTTTCAGGGCTTCTAAAGCCTGTGCTTGCGCCTTCAAGGCTTGTGCTTCGGCCACCAAGGCGTTGAAGGCTTCAGGTTGCGTTTCCCGCAGCTGCTCCGCGACCACAAGCGCAGCCTGCCAATGCTCTTCCGCCATCTCCATGGCTTTTACGGCCAGGTCTACTCGTCCTTCTTGCAAGAGCTGTTGCGCCTCTTCCAGGCGTCGAGCCGCAAAATCCAGGTGCAGCTGCACATCCTCAACGGGATCCGCCAACAGAAGCTGAACCTCTTCAACTGTCTCTTTGACGGAATAGAGGGGCTCACCAGGCAAGGCATCCTGCGCGGCGTATACCACGCCACCTCCGCCAATGAACAAGGCTACGACCGCGAAAACGACGGCCCAAATCATGGCTGTCCTCCTTCCGGGTTGAGATTGGGGACTTGCCGTTGTCCATCCCCAAAAACGACGCCACCACCCGCGCGTTACAGACTTGGCGGAGGAATTTTCCACCGTCGGCGTGGCTACCACCGCGGCCATACGATCCTGTTCAGCCCGGATGCGATTCATCAGTCGTATCTTCGCGTTTCGCCGGAAGCTAGGCGAAGGTTCGGGATCAGGTAAGCGCTGCAAATCTAGCGCAAGGGCAAGCAAAGGTTCGAGTTCATCCCGATGGGCAGGATAAGCGGCCAAGCATTCTTCGAAGGTGCGCCGGCCGGCCTTGATCTCATCTAGACATTGCGCCAAAAGGTACTCCAGGGTGGGTTCTCGTCGCCACATCTATGCCGCCTCCTCGGTGAATAACTGACGTAACTGTTTCAGCGCCCGGTATTGCAAGACCCGAACGTGGTTGGGTTTGAGGCCCATAAGGCGCGCGGTCTCTTCGTGGCTTAAGTTATGCAGAAAACGATAAATGATAACATCGCGCAGTCGGTCGGGCAGTCGTTGCAACGCTTGGGCGACTCGTTCTTGGTCTTGCATACGAAAGATCCTTTCTTCCACCCCTGAAGGCTCGACCGGCCCTTCACCTAATGCCTCCAAGGGGGCCTCATCACGCTGAGTACGGTAGTGATCAATCAAGGTATTGCGGGCAATGCGGAAGAGCCACAAGCGAAAGTTCGCAGCGTCTTCCGGCTTGAGGCGCTTGAGGTGGCGCCAGGCCTTGAAAAACGTATCTTCTGTTAAATCTTCTGCTTGGTCTCGTGAGCCCGTGCGATAGAAAAAGAATTTATACACATCAGCCAGGTAGCGTTCGTACAACTGGCCAAAGGCTTCGGCGTCGCCCGCCTGCGCCTGACGTACCAGCTCCGCGTCATGATTACGCGTCATAACCAACTCCGTAGTTTCCAACGAAGATACAGGGGAAACGTTACAAAGACGATGAAAACCGCCGAGTCCCCCCAACCTCGGCGGCGTGCATTTTGATTATACGCTGCAGCGCGATGGATGGCTTGGTGAATTTAATCTGGACTTTGCGCGTGGAGCCGGTGGCGGAAATCCTCAATAGTGCGTCGCAAACCTTCTTCCAAAGGGACCTTAGGCCACCAACCTAGCAGTGTTTTCGCGCGCTGAATGTCAGGTCGACGTCGCTTGGGGTCGCCTTCCAAATAACGTTCGGGTTCAAACCGCAAGCCACCTGGATTTTGCAGTAAACGGTTGATGGTCTGCGCTAGCTCCAGTATGGTGTACTCATCGGGGTTGCCCAAGTTGACCGGGAAGGGCGCGGCATCAACGTGCAACAAACGCACAATTCCCTCAATCAAGTCATCAACGTAGCAAAAGCTGCGTGTCTGCGAACCATCGCCATAGATGGTCAAGGGCTGATGTCGCAACGCTTGCACAATAAAGTTTGGGATCACCCGACCGTCATCCAAACGCATTCGTGGGCCATAGGTATTGAAAATGCGGACGATGCGTACATCCAGTCCGTAATGCCGATGATAAGCCATGGTCATGGCTTCCGCGTAACGTTTGGCCTCGTCATAGACCGCACGCGGCCCCACAGGGTTGACGTAACCCCAATACGTCTCGGGTTGAGGATGCACCTGGGGGTCGCCATACACCTCGCTGGTGGAAGCGAGCAAAAAGCGCGCGGCGTAACGACGTGCATACTCCAAGCCGTAATACGTACCCTGGCTGTTGGTAAGCATAGTCTCTATAGGTAGATTTGGATACCCATAGGGCGACGCAGCGTTTGGGCTCGCGGGGGAGGCAAAATGCAGCACCGCGTCCACAGGCCCCAAATCGGGCCAAGGTTGTGCGACGTCATGCTCAACCAACGTGAAACGAGGTTCGTGAGCCACGTGGGCTAAATTGGCTCGTTGGCCGGTCAAGAAGTTGTCCATCCCAACCACGTGATGCCCATCAGCCAACAGGCGGTCTACTAAATGGGACCCTAGAAAACCGGCCGCACCGGTGAGCAGCACGCGCATCCCTCGCCCTCCACTGCAAATTACGTCCCCGCGCGGTGATAGGCCCAGTATTGTTGAGCCACACGCGCGGCAACATGCGCGTTGTTTAATAGTAAGTCAATGTTAATCTCAACAGTTTGGGCTTTGGTCATCTTGGCCAGACGTTCTAATAAGAAAGGTGTCACCGCGGCTCCGCGAATGCCTTGCGCTTCGGCTTCGGCTTGGGCCTGAGCTACAGCAGCTCGCACTTCATTCCAGGGCAGCCCCTTGGGCGGTGGAACGGCCAACAACACCCCCGATGGTTGATGCAGCTCATGCCAGTGAATATAGGCGATGCGAGCCGCCTGCTCTTCCGGGGTGAGGGGACCGCCATCCAACAGAGGATGGGGTACTTCCCAGTCACTCTTGGGGCTGAAGAACGCGGGGAACGTTTTGGTTTTATAGCCCAACACTGGCACGCCCCACGTTTCCAGGTATTCCAACGTCGCGTCCAGGTTGAGCACAGCCTTCGCCCCAGCGCTGACAACCATAATGGGTGTGCGCGCCAAAATGGGTAAATCCGCGGAAATATCGTACGACGGGCGCAAGTGTACCCCACCGATACCGCCCGTCGCAAAAAAACGAATCCCGACCAGATGCGCGATCCACGCGGTGGCCGCGACTGTGGTTCCTCCGTAGGCCTCTTCGCCCAGGCGGATGAGCAGAGGGGCGAGATCCCGTACACTAACTTTGGCCGGAGGCTCAGGCCAAGAAGCCAAACGCGCGGGGGGTGGCAAGAGGCGCGCACGACTTCGTTGGGCCAAGTCCTCCATTTCTTCTTCTGTCATACCAACCCGGATGCGGCCACGATGGATGCCAATCACCGCGGGGATCGCGCCGGCCCGGCGCACCTCATCCACCAAACGGATGGCTAGCTCCCAATTCGCTGGATACGGCAGGCCATGGGTGATCACCGCGGTCTCAAGCGCGACCACGGGGAGCCGACTCTCAATTGCTTCCTGTACCCGCGGCGCGATATCCAACACCTGTTGCCACGTGGGAGACGCCATACACCCTCCCTAGTCGGTTATGTCCGGTTCACGGGGGTCCAAAATGGTCAGCTGATCGGGTCGGTTCGGTACTAGACAGAGGAAGACGAAATCCTCCTCGCCCACGTTCTTGTACCAGTGAGGCACACCCGCGGGGATAAAGACCACATCCCCCGGGCCGACGTCGTAGACCGTATCGCCGATAGCGATGCGAGCCCGGCCCTGCAAGACATATTGCTCGTGTTCTACCTGATTGGTGTGCTGTGGCATCCAGCCACCGGGCTGGATAGTGAACCGTCGCATGGCAAAATGAGGCCCTTCTTCGGGCGGGATAAGCACCTGGATAAACACACCTCGTCCCGCGCTCACAGGGCGCATTGGTACTTGAGAGGCCGATCGTACAGGCATCCCTCGACTCCTAAAGCAGTTCTGGGCATGGGGTACGCCCAGCCTTGGGGATTGTACCATGGGCGCCTCATGCTATAATCCCTAGCAAGCCGCGATAATTTGGTCTGAGGAAGGGCCGGGCATGCAAATCGCGCTCGTGCAATTGCCTGTGTATTACCGCGATCCAGTACGCAATCAAGTGTACGCGGGCAAATCTATTTATGCGGCAGCCACGCACGGCGCCCAAGTTGTCCTCTTGCCCGAACTATGGGCAGTAGGCTACGATTTCCCTGCGGGGTTACGTATGGCTAGCCGCCTCGATGAAGGGCCCTTTGGCTGGATGGCCACGTGGGCACGCGAGGCGCGCGTGTGGGTAGGCGGCTCGCACCTCGAACGTGGCGACGACGGTATCTACAACACCTTCGCCCTTTACGCGCCGGATGGCCGCCGCGTCGCGGCGTACCGCAAAATTCACCTTTTCGGTCCGTTGGGCGAACCGCGTTGGCTGCGCGCCGGCATGCGGCCGGTTTTGGCTCCCACGCCTTGGGGCCCTATTGGCCTAGCCGTGTGTTACGACCTGCGCTTTCCCGAGCTCTTTCGGGTGTACGCGCAGCAGGGCGCTGTGGCCATATGGGTTGTGGCGGCATGGCCGCGTGCGCGGATTGAGCACTGGCGCCAGCTGCTGCGCGCCCGTGCCCTGGAAAACGCGCGACCGGTGGTTGGCGTCAACCGCGTGGGCATGGACGTGTCCGCGGCCTTCGGCGGCGCGAGTATGGCCGTCGCGGCTGAGGGTACCCTGCTCGCGGAGGCGCCCGTCGCCCAGGCGCACCTGCTGCACATCACTTTGCCCCTGGGCGACGCGTGGCGCACGCGGCGCGCGTTCGACCCCGTACGCGAATCTCCCTGGCGCATCCAAGGGCCTATTCTTCGCACGCGCGTAAGGGAGGGGCAATCGTACCATGTTGGTTGAGCTGACCATCCGTAATCTGGCCATTATCGAGCACGTGCGCCTAAGCCTGGAGCCGGGCTTGACCGTGCTTACAGGCGAGACCGGCGCGGGGAAATCCATCCTGGTGGACGCGGTCGAGCTGCTGTTGGGCGCACGGGCGGATGCTACCTTCATCCGCCAGGGCGCGGATCAAGCCTATATCGAAGGCGTGTTCCAACTCGAAGGCCCGACCGCAGACCTGGTGCGCGAGCGCCTGGCGCGCGAAGAGCTGCTGGACGAGGACGCACCCGATACGCTGGTGCTTGCGCGAGAGCTACGTCGCCGCGGCCGTCACCTCGCGCGCATCAATGGCCGCGCGGTCAGTCTGCGCTTGTTGCGCGAAATCGCAGCCACGCTGGTAGACGTACACGGGCAATCAGAGCATCTTTCCTTGCTCCGACCGGAGACGCATCTGGCTTTGCTAGACCGATTCGCACACGTGGATGATTTGCTACAGGCCTATCAGCAGATTTATCAACGCCTACGGGCGCTCGAGCGGGAAATTGACAACCTGCGCGCGTTAGAACGGGATGCGGCCCGCAAAGCTGATCTGCTTCGTTATCAAATCCACGAAATCCGTATGGCCGGACTCCAACCAGGCGAAGACGAGGCCCTGCTGGCAGAACGCAACCGCTTGATGAACGCGGAGCGCCTCGCGAACCTGACACGGCAGGCCCTGCTCTGGCTGGAAGAAGGCTCGCCCGAAGCCATGGCTGCGCTGGACGCCCTGGGCCAAGCTGTGGATGCGTTGCACGATCTGGCCGCCATTGACCCTGACCAGCGTGCGCTCGCGGATGAGGCCCAGGCTCACCTAGAAGCCCTCGCGGACCTCGCGCGGCGGTTGCGCGATTACGCGGACCAGCTCGACTTCGAACCTCAACAGCTGGACGAGATCGAAGCCCGGCTCGCGCTTATCGACGACCTCAAGCGTAAATACGGCGCGACCATTGAGGACGTGCTCGCGTTCGCAGCGCAGGCAGAACAGGAATTGGAGACCATCGTCACCGCGAGCGACCGCATCGCGGATCTGGAAGCGCAACGGGATGCGCTGCGGGCTGAGGCTGGGGAGCTCGCGTGGCAGCTACATCAACGTCGGGAGGCAGCCGCACAACGTTTGGCTCACGAGGTTGAGGCCGAGCTGAGCGATCTGCGGATGGCAGGTGCACGTTTGCAGGTGGCGCTGCGTGTGCGGCCCGACCCCCAAGGGCTCCCATGGCCCGATGGCACCACCGTGGCCTACGGCCCGACCGGCGCGGACGAAGCCGAGTTCTTGCTCGCGCCCAATCCGGGCGAAGGGTTCAAGCCCCTAGCCCGGATTGCCTCGGGCGGCGAGATGGCGCGCATCATGCTCGCGCTCAAGCGCGTGCTCGCCCAGGCCGATCCGGTTCCCACGCTGATTTTTGACGAAATTGACCAGGGCATCGGTGGGCGCATCGCCGCGGTGGTGGGCGAGAAACTCTGGCGCCTGGCTCGCCATCATCAGGTGCTGTGCGTCACCCACCTGCCCCAAATCGCCGCGTTCGGCGACCATCACCTTAAAGTTACCAAAGCGGTCGCGCAGGGACGCACGCGCACCACGGTCCAGCCGCTGACCACGCGCGACGCGCGTATCGCTGAGCTCGCCGCGATGCTCGGCGGCGGTACGGAAACCCAACGCGCGGCAGCCGAAGATTTGTTGCGCACGGCCGAGGCAATTAAGCGCTCCTCGAAAGTGGGGTAACATCGCGTTCATCAGGCAAATCGTCCAATCAGATTACCACGTAGGATAGCACGAGCCGTGTAAAGCGCAGATCTCGCGCCGCGACCGAAGATGCCGAGCGGTTAGAGTATTTTCCCTCGTTCTCACGTGAGGGGCTCGACAAACCAAAGGCCTACGTTGGAGGGATGATGAAAGGGAAAGCGTTTCTGGCGCTCGTGTTGATAGGCCTGGGATTGAGCAGTGTGCTTGCGGGGTGCCGTGGCGTTACGATACTGCAACGCGCGTTCGCGACGCCGACGTTTACGCCCACGGCTACGCCAACCATCACGCCCACGCCCACGAATACAGCGACGCCGACGGTCACGCCCACGCCTACCCAGACGCCGACGCCGACGCCTTCACCCACACCAGATTGGCTCCAGATGTGCCTCGTATCTCATACTCATCATGGGGTTATCCGCGTGAAGGTGCCATGTCACTGGCGCAGCGTAGCCGAAACGTACCAACCGAGTTCTGAGGATGAATTTTTCAAGTACGCGGATCAGGTCACACTGACCGTGGCGTCGGATGTTGAACGCTTCTTGCATTACCAGACCTCAGGCATACACATCGTCGCGTCGCGCAAAGCTGCCCAATGGTACGGCCTCCAACAACTCTTGCTCATGTCACGCAAGTTGGTCCCGAGATCGGCTTACAAGAACACGGTCAGCGAGACGACGGCGTACGTCGATGACCGGTTCCGCGGCTGGTATGAACAGATGGTTTGGTGGTTCAGTGATGATCCGCCTCCGCGTGAACCCGAAGACTACCGCGGCACCGTGACGTTGTACGTTCTCGCGCCGCGCGACGGGGGGCTCGTGCCGCCCTACATCGTCACCATTGTTTTGACCCGCGTGTACGCCGAAGTGCCCGACGATGACCTCTGGGAGACCATCCGCCAGCGCATCTTCGATTCCCTGGAGGTGCAGCCCGATCTATTGCCGCCGTGAGCTACGCGGCGAGCGTCTACTTCTGGCTTTACGGCACAACGCCGATGGCGCGCAGCCAATCAGCGAGCAGGCCATAAGCGGTGGTGCGAGGGGTAGGGTTATCCTCGCGCAGGGAGAGGGTGCCTAGGGTATCGGTCTCGATTTGCAAGATGGCTGACGTCCCGCGTACACCATAGAGGGGTGACTCAGGCCCGACCATTTGCGGCTCGACGCGTGCCTCCACACGGCCATTGGTCAAACGCCGCGCACTGCACACCAACTTCCAGCGTTTGCCTTGGCGCCGCGCGGCCATGATGTCGTCTGGCGTGAGGTCCCGAATGCCCCAGCGTAGAACCTGTTGTGGCGTCATGGGCACGCCCATGTAGACGGTGACTAGGGCCGCGAGCTTGATGGCCGCATCCCAGCCATCTACGTCGCCTGAGGGGTCGGTCTCCGCGATGCCAATGCGCTGCGCGTAGGCGAGGGCTTCCTCGAAGGTCTCACCCTTTTCTTCCATACGCGTGAGGATAAGGTTGGTGGTGGAGTTGAGAATGCCGTACAACGCGGTCACGCGCGCCGCGGGCAGGCCATACGCGTGCAACGCGAACACGGGCGCGCCATCCATGACCGCGGACTCGAATAAAAAGCGCACGCCATGTTGCTGTGCGAGGGCACGCAGATGTTGGTAGCCGTGCACTACGGGCCCTTTGTTCGCGGTCACCGCGTGCATCCTGCGGCGGAGCGCGCTCTCAAGATAAGTGAGCGCGGGCTGCCCGCTTTCGTAGTTCACTGGGATGGACTCGAACAACACATCCGCTTGCACCCGTTGGACGAAATCCAGCCCGTCTGCTGGCGGGGGCTCGGTGCTCAGATCATTGAGGGAAGCGCCGCGCTCCGCGAGATCCAGCGCGTGAGTCAGATCCAAGCCCTTAGGTGCAAGCGCGCCCCCGTGGCGGCCGGTCATGATACCGGTAATGATAAAATCTAGGTTATAGTGGGTCTGCAAATCCGGGCGCTTTTCTAAGAGTAACCGGGCCAGCGCGCGGCCCACATTGCCGAAGCCGAGCAATGCCAAGCGATATACAGGCATGGCTCACCTCCTGGGCTCATGGATGGGCGTTTTGAAATCGTAAATACCATCACGGATGGCCCAAATCCGGCCGCATGAGGGGCAGGTGATGCGGTCCTCGTGTTCGGCCAGGGGCGTGTGGCCGCAGGCCGGGCACCGAAAGTGCAGCCGCGGCCGCGGAGAGGGAGGCGGTTCCTCGGGCACCGCGCGTGCTTTAACAAACACGCTGGGCGTAAGCTGCCACCAATCCCCCGTGAGCTGCGCGAGCGCATCCAGCGCGACCAGCACGCGCGTTGGCACCACGCGCTTGAGCCACGCGAGGCGAAAATGGGAGACAGTCAAACGCCGCTCCACGCGAAACCCTGCCTCGCGCAACCACGTCTCCACCGCGCGGGGATGAAAGTCAAAATTTAATGGGAGGAATTCGACGGGTTCCAAGCTGAAGGGACTCCACGATTGGCGGCCAAGCCAATAGCGCAAGATGGCCTTGAGGTGGCGTTTGCTCGCGAATTCCAGGATGAACAGCCCCCCGCCGCGCAGCACGCGTCGCGCTTCCGCGAGCGCGCGCTGGGGTTCAGCCATGTGGTGCAACACTCGAATCATGGTCGCGGCATCAAAGAACCCGTCCGCGAAGGGTAAATGGTACGCGTTTGCGGCCACGTAGATGTAACGGGAGGACTGCCCCAGCCGCGTCTGGGCTTCGCGCAACATGCTGCGGGAATAATCGAGCAGTACCACGCGCGCAAAGCCGTGGTAACGAGGCGTGTTGCGGCCCGCGCCCGCGCCGATTTCCAAGAGCCATTGACCGCGCTCCCCGCGCAGCAGGCGTTGCAATGCAATGGCTTCGACCTGATCCTCGTAGGCGCGATCACTTTGCTCCCAAAAGCGCGTTTGATAGTCCGCTCCTTCATAGTCACATACAGGCGGTGAATCGGGTGGATGGTCCACGGGGGGCGCTTGCGGCATGATAACCTCCTAGGGCTGCACGCCCGGACGCTGCGCGACCAACACCGCCTGCACAACCCAGCGTCGAGCGTAGGTTTGACGCTCAGGCTGGTATTGGTCGCAAGTAAGCAGCGTGAGCCACGCGTAACGCGGTGTGGGCGGAGTGAGCACTGATGTCACTGCACCGGGCGCAACCGCGAAACGGGCACGTACGCGATATTCATACGTTATACCCCACGCGGTTACCAGGACGGCATCATCATACCGCAGAGTCCCCAAGCCTGCCAAGGGGCCGGGTATGCCCTCGGTCAACCACACATGGCCTGTAAGGACCGCGTTGCCCACCTGCCCGGGCCAGGCAGTGCCTTGAAGCCAACCCAGGCTCTGACCCAGCCAGGCCACATCCCACGAGTCGCCTTGGCGAGGCGCGGCCCACACGGCCGTCTCCAGACCCAGGCGCGGGATGGTCACTCGCCACGCAGCACGCGCATCGTCGTCCCGGCCAAGCCCCGCACGGAGCGGACGTAGCGCGGCCGCGGCCATGGGGAAACCGGTTTCAGGCAGGCGCGCGGGCGGAGGCACGATGGTCAGCGTCCAGACTGCCTCATCGTCATCGGGTCGTGCGTCGGCATAGTCATCCTGATCCGGTCCTACGCTCGGTAGGCTATCGATGTCCGCGCTGGCCATGATGCGGATGTCGCCCTGCACGCTCGCGCTGCCTTCATGGGCTGGGCGCAGCGTCAAGATCAGCGTACGTTGCTCGCCTGGCGCCAAGTTAGGCACGCGCCAGAGGCCTGTCGTAGGGTCAAAGGAGCCAACCGCAGGCTTCGCGGCCACAACTGTCCAGTCTGCGGGCCATGTGAGTTGCGCTTCCAGCGCACCGGTCGAGGCCGGACCAGCGTTGGCGAGAGTCCAGGTTAGCGTGCATTCCTCGCCCACTTGGCACGACGCTGGCCCCACGACGGCGAGGCTCGCGTCAGCCCAACGCACAGTCGCGCCGTTGACCTTCTCATCCGGCTCCAGGTCGTAACGCACGAGAAGAGTATATGACGCTGTCGGGCCGCTGGTGTCGACGCGATAGAGAGCAGTCGGCGAGGACGCGTACAACGTCTGGCCATCGGTGGCCAGGCCCCAAATATGTTCCCCAATTACGGGCTCCGTTTGTCCCAGGTTTTCATAGGCAAGGGGATTGCCATCGTCGTCTATTGTGAAACGCAAGAGATAATGCTTGGCAATCCAGCGCCCCCCGATATACTCGAACTCGCCCCATATGGCGTAAACGTGGCTTTGAATAAAGGCGAAGTCCGCGCCAAAACCGCCCTTAGGATAATCTCCGCGCATGTCGTACCACATACGCACCGTGCTGGGATCCGTACCGTCAAAAACGTAAAAACCAGGCACAAGGCGGTAGGGCGAGTAGCTCTCGAGCGCGCCCGTGGTCCACATCCGCTCCAGACGGGGATGATACTCCAAGGAGTTTCCCCATTCAAAAGGGAGTGGGGGCGCAATAGGTGTAAGCGCGCCTGTGTTTAAATCAATGTGGTATAGCAATGCGTGACTGCCCAGGGGCATTGAAATACCGTAGAGATCATCGCCCACAAAGGCTAAATCGCCGAAATCATGCGCGTACGCGTCAGGCACGGGGTCGTGCCGAATATAGACGGTTTGGACCGGTGTGCGCTCGACGGTGCGGATGACCAGGACGCGGTTGTGGTTCGTAATTAGCCAGACGTCAAGAGCGGCAGCAGAAGATAAAGGCCAAACAAAAACGCCAAGGCTCAACAATCCACTGGCCAACAGCACCCACCACGCGCGACGCCAGCCCGCGGTGGCCCGACTGCCCAGCATATCCTCCTCCTCTAGAGTTGTCCTTAGCCCCTCCCTACAATGTGCCCTCCATCCCTGCTGAAGGGAGGCGTTAGGTTAGGGTGCACTGTCCTCTGAGGATGACGTCGACGTGCCTTGGGGCCGACGCAGGAACAGCACAACCCGTTCGAACTCGACCACGACGGTCCCATCTTGCTTACGCCCCACGTGACGCAGGCGCACAATGCCAGCGTTGGGTCGCGAGCGAGAGGGCCGCTTCTCTAAAACTTCGGTTTCGACATACAACGTATCGCCGTGGTACATGGGGTTCGGATGGCGAACGTTCTCATAACCCAAGTTCGCGATGATGGTGCCTTCGGTGAGGTCGGGCACAGTGAGCCCTGTGGCCAAGGCCAACGTGAGCAGTCCATTGACAATACGTTGGCCGAAGATAGTTCGAGCAGCAAAATCGGCGTTAAGATGCAGCGGCTGCGTGTTCATGGTGATGGCACAAAAGAGGGTGTTGTCCGCCTCGGTGATGGTCCGGCCTAAGGGGTGTTGGATCTTCATGCCGACTTCGAGGTCCTCGTAATATTTACCGGGCATAAAACACCTCCTCTGAGGCGAACACATACCAACCCAACCCGTGCTTATTATAAACCACGTTGTCGCGGCTTGATGAGGCCTTCCAACGGGTGCCCGGAACGGCACAACTTCAGTCAGGGCCTGAAGTTTCTTAAAAGGCGACGGGGCCCGGGATTCACCCCCAGGC
>JAADFA010000094.1 GCA_013153135.1 Chloroflexota bacterium | reverse complement strand
CTCATCCGTATTTTCGCATGGAAGATCGCGCTGGGCCGGAACGGCATCATCAATAGCGCACTCATGAGCTTGGGCCTGATCGACGAGCCGCTGCAATTTTTGCTCTACAGCAAGTTCGCGGTCGCGCTGGTGCTGGCCCACGAATGGCTGCCGTACGTGGTCATCCCGCTGTACCTGGCCCTTAAAGGCATTCCGCAAGAGGTGATTGACGCGGCGCGCTCGTTAGGCGCGAACCGATGGGATGTGTTCTGGCGCATTATTGTGCCCCTGAGCGTGCCGGGGTTGTTCGCGTCCTTCGTGCTGGTGTACATTCCCATGTTGGGCGAATTCGCGGTGCCTACGTTGGTCGGCGGCCCGTCAGGCTATATGCTGGGTAATGTCATCGAGAGCCAATTCTTGAGCGCGGGGAATTGGGGGCTGGGCTCCGCGATCGGGTTTGTGCTCCTGACGATCATCTTGATCTTGGTCGCGTTGGTCCTCAAGGTGGCCGGGTTGGAGCGCCTGTTGTAAGGAGGTGGCTATGGCGCGCGGAGGACGGGCGTTGCGCTTCGCGTTGGCCTTTTATACGTACGCGGTGTTGGGTGTGCTCATTTACCTACCCATCGTCATCCTCATTGTGTTCTCGTTCAACGATTCGCGTGTGATGAGCTTGCCCTGGAGTGGCTTCACGCTCAAGTGGTACCGCATTGTCCTGCAGCGCCAGGATTTGCATCAAGCGCTATGGACCTCCCTGTGGATCGCGACGGTGGTAACCCTCATCAGCCTGGTTTTGGGCGTGCTCGCGGCCAACGCGATGGCTCGGTATCGGTATAAAGGCCGGACGCTGTTCACCGGCTATATCGCGTTACCTTTTGTTATCCCCTGGCTGCTGTTGGGGATTGCACTGCTTTTGTTCTTCAACTTCCTCGGGGTTCCCTTGTCTGCCTGGACCATTATTTTGAGCCATGTTACCTTTGACACGCCGTTGGTAGCCATTTTGGTGGCCGCACGACTGCACCAGTTCGACCCCACGCTGGAGGATGCCGCGCGCGATCTTGGCTGCACCCCGTGGCAAGCATTTCGATATGTCACCCTGCCCATCATCGCGCCAGCGGTCATTGCGGCTACCATTTTCGCGTTCAATTGGTCCTTTGACGCGTTTGTGGTCACGCACTTCGTCAGCGGCACGCAAGTGACCTTTCCGTTGTGGGTTTGGTCGGCCTTGCGTTACCCTAAGAACCTGCCCGTCATCAACGCGGTATCCAGCATTATCGTCGTGGTTGAAATGGGGCTCATTGTGGTCGCGGAAGTGCTGCGCCGCCGGGGCGAAGCCGGTTAGGCGTGGCTTTGGGTCCGCTTTGAGGAGGCCAACATGGCGGAGTCTGAGATGCTTTATTTGACCGAAGACCAAGTTCAAAAGCTGTTGAGCCCGCGCGACGCGGTTGAGTGGGCTCACGAGGGCTTTTTGGACGAAGCCCAGGGCCGCGTGGTGGATGCGCGGTTCTATTTGCCCATTGGGCAACGGCAGTTCCTCAAGCCCAGCGGCTCCTATCGCCAGGGTGACATTATCGCCCTTTTGCATGTTTTTGGCTACTTTCCCCAAGCGCAACCGACGCGGCCAGCAACGTCTTCGTTGCTCTTGCTTTGGGACGTGCGCGCGGGGCAACCGGCTGCGTTGGTCGAGGCCAATTGGCTAACCGCGCTCAAGACGGCCGCGGCCAGCACGGTGGTCGCACAACACCTCGCACGGCCTGGCGCGGACACGGTCGCCATCTTTGGCGTTGGGCAGCAGGGGCGGATGCACTTGCAGACCCTAGCCGAATTCTTCGCGCTGCGCCAGGCGTGGATTGTGGACGTAAACCACGCGCGCGCGGTCGCGTTCGCGCGACAATGGGGCCCCCGGCTGGGCTTCCCCATTTGGGCTGTACCGTATGAACGCCGCGAAGAAGCGGTGCGCGCGGCCGATATGGTGATTACGGTGACCACGGCCAATGAGCCCATGCTTTCCTACGCGTGGCTCAAGCCGGGCGCGTTGGTCATTAAGCTGGGCTCATATCAGGAGCTCGCGCCCGAAGTGCTGCTCCAAGCCGACCGGGTCGTGGTCGACCGCTGGGATTACGTGGCCGCGCGACTGCCCGAAGTGCAGCAATTGGTGGCCCAAGGGCTGCTCAGCCGGGAGCAGGTCGTCGAATGGCCCGACGTGCTCGCGGGCCGCGCGCCCGGTCGGCAGCACCGAGATGAGATTATCGTATACCTATCTTTGGGCTTGGGCGGCGAGTTCGCGGCCATCGCGGCGCATATTTACGAGCGAGCTCGAGCCTTGCGCGCGGGCGCACCCGTGCCCGGCCGCCGGGCGTGAAGTTCCGAGCCGACCGTTTACCCGAGCGCGTCCTGCACCGCCGCAAACGCGTGGTCCAAAATCTCCAATGCCTCGTGGATGTGCTCCTCGGTCGCGGTCAGGGGCGGCGCGATGCGGAGCACATTGCCAAAAGCGCCGCCTTTGCCGATGAGCAGCCCGCGCGCTTTGGTCTCATCCAGAATCATGGCTGCGGCTTGTGGCGAGGGTTCCTTGGTTTTGCGATTGGCCACCAGTTCCACGCCCTGCATCAAACCCATGCCACGCACATCGCCAATGATGGGGTATTTCTCAGCCATTTGGTCAAGCCCTGCCCGCAGGAGCGCGCCCATCTTCTCCACATGCGCGGGCGCGTCCATCGCCTGAAGCACCTCAATGGTCGCGATGGCCGCCGCGCTTGAGACCGGGTTTCCGCCGAAAGTGCTGATGCTCAAGCCTTTGCGTGGGAGCTCGTCCGCGATGTCGGGCCGGGTAATGGTCGCGCCCAGGGGGAAACCGTTCGCGATGCCCTTCGCGGTAGTCAAGATATCTGGTTCAATGCCCCAGTGTTGGATGCCGAACCAATAACGCCCCGTGCGGCCGAACGCGGTCTGCACCTCGTCAATGATAATCAGGCCATCATAACGCCGCACAATCTCCGCGACGGCCTGGAAGTAATCCGGCGGGGGAACTACGAAGCCGCCGACGCCTTGGATAGGTTCCGCAATAAATGCGGCGATACGGCCTGACGTGCTGGTGCGGATGACGTTCTCGACATCTTCCGCGCATGCCAGGCCGCACTGGGGGTAGGTGCTCTTAACGGGGCAACGGTAGCAATAGGGGGCCATCGCGTGCTCAATGCCCGGGATCTCACTTCCGACCGGACGCCACGCGGCAATGCCGGTCAGGTTCATAGCCAGCGCGGAACGGCCGCTGTAGCTGTTCCGCAGCGCGATAACTTCGTTACGACCGGTGTACGCTTTGGCCAGCATGACCGCGGTCTCATTCGCCTCGGTACCTGAGTTGGTGAAAAACGACGTGCTCAAACGACCGGGCGCAATTTCGGCCAACTTCTCGCCCAAGCGGATGATGTTTTCGTGGAGATACAGGGTCGATGTGTGCACGATCTTTTCGATTTGCGCCTTGACTCGCTCGACGACCTCGGGGTTGCCGTGCCCAACGCTGGTGACCAAAATGCCGCCGAAGAAGTCCAAATAGCGGTTGCCCGCCACATCCCATACGTAAAGCCCTTCGCCTCGCTCGAGCGCGATAGGCTCGGTGTAATACAAAAAATAGCTTGGCCAAAGGACTTGTTCCTTCCGACGCAGAAGATCGCGAGTTTTCTCGTCCATGGCTCCCTCCTTGTGGATTCCGCGCGGGGCGAGGTAGGATCTCGCGCGACCGTGCAGGATAAGGGTATTATACGCGGCGGGCTTCAGTGCGACGGTGGAGCCCGCCGCGTGAGGTTGGGGCCAGCGCCCCACGGTTAGGGCGTCCAGGGCACCTCGTGCCAGTGGACGGTTTGGGTTACGGTGTCCACCAAAGCCCAGGAGCTGCGTCCGGTTAGACCGCCGAAGAGTTCGCCGGGGTTGAGCAGCAACGTGCTCCCCTGGCGAACCTCGCGCGCTTGATGATTATGGCCGTAGACGACCAAATCCCAGCTGCCCGTGCGCGCTAGTTCCTGCGCGAGTTCAGGGTAATGCACTACAGCTATGCGGTACCCCCCAAACTCGAGGAACGCGAAGTCGCCGTGCAAATGCACGTGGTCATACTGATTCGCGAGGGCAGCCAGGCCGCGACGCTCACCGTCATTGTTGCCGAAGACGCCATGGATGGGCGCCGCGAGGCCCTCGGCCAGGCGCTTAAGGATGAAAGGTGCGACCCAATCCCCTGCGTGTAAAACGATGTCCGCTGTGCGTAGCTGGGGTAAGGCCCGCGTGAGGGTCCAGATGTTGTCATGGGTATCGCTGAGAACCGCGATGTGCATAATGCACCTCCTAAGGCGCGGTTTCGTCGGGCTCACGATAGAGCCCGTGACTTTCAATGAGCGCGACCACGGCTTTGGGCATGTAGTAGCGGTAGGGGCGTCCTTGGGCGATGCGCGCGCGCAGCTCATGCGCGGCGATTTCCAGCAAGGGAGCCTCAATCAAGCGTATTTTCGCGCGCAGACCGGGCAGCACTTGTTCTAACGCGACCCAATCAATGCGGTCATAAGGCCGTCGCATTACGCCAATTTCATCCACCTCTTGGACGAAAGCCTGCGCTTGATGCCACGAGGGCAGCGTCGCGAGGGAATCGCCGCCCATAAGGTAGACCAACGTATCATTGGGATAACGGCGTTTGAGGATGCGGACCGTATCAATGGCGTAATGCGGCCCTGGGCGCTCGGCTTCGATCAGGCTAAGCGCGAAGGCCGGATCCTGACCGATGGCCGCGCTCACCAGCTGCGCGCGCATACCCAAGGGCGTGATGCGCTGTCCACGCTTGTGCGGTGGCTGCGGCGTGAGCAACCACCACACTTGATCCAGCTGGAGCTGATGGTGCGCTTCGGCTGCCAGGATAAGATGCCCAAAATGCGGCGGATCGAACGTCCCGCCAAATAAACCGTAGCGCGGCATGGTGGCCTCCTAAAACTAACAGAGTCCATGTACTGCCATTATAGTCGGATTGGTTGTCGCCTGGTTAGGTGGAAGTGGAAGGGGGTATTATGCAACATGCGGGGTTTATGTGGGTGCACGCAAAGGTTGTAGAACGGTCATGGGCGAGAGGGAGGCGC
>JAADFA010000043.1 GCA_013153135.1 Chloroflexota bacterium | reverse complement strand
GGTGCAAGCAAATCTTGTAGATGAGAGATAAAAAGAGGGGGCCAACCTGTGGTAGGGGGTGCAGGCAAATCTCGTAGAAGCCCATGCCGCGGGCGGCTAAACCCGCCCGCTATCCTCGCCGCCGTGCGTTAGGCTGAACTACCCGCGTGCAATTTTATGCAAACTAGCCGCAGGCTTCAGCCTACGGCGGCGGTGCCAACGGCGACAGCCTGCGCCTCCCTCTCGCCCATGACCGTTCTACAACCTTTGCGTGCACCCACTGGTCATTGCGCCTTGACGCGCACCGTAGCCTTGGGTAAACTTGGCCCTGGTTGCAGGGGTGGTGCCATGATGTCTGACGTGGCCCGTTTCATCAGCCTGAAGAAGCGCAGCGACGAGACCCGTCCTCCGTGGTCGGTGGACGGGTAGGTCGCGTTTGGCACCTGCCCTGCCGCCTGGTCCCTCGGCGCCCTCCGACCACGGAGGGCGCTTTTCTTTTTTCTATCCTCACCCCAGGAGGTCGCCCATGTATACCATCTCGACTTTGCCTCGTGTGGCTGTGCTCTACTCCCGGGTGCGGGTTGAGGAAAAATGGATCTTCCAGGCCCTCGAACGCCGCGGCGTATCCTACCGTAAAGTTCACGATGGACAGACGCCCCTCTTTCTCGCGGACCCAACCCCCTGGCAGGATGTCGACGTGGTGCTCGCCCGCAACCTGAGCTACGCCCGTGGGCTGACCATGGCCCGGGTCTTCGAGAGCTGGGGCATTCCCGTGGTCAACCCGTCTCACGTCGCGGCGACCTGCGGCGATAAACTCGCCACCAGCGCCGCCCTCGCACGCGCCGGGGTCCCGCAGCCCCAGACCGCGGTAGCCTTCACCCCCGAGGCCGCGCTCGAAGCCATGGAACGCCTGGGCTACCCCGTGGTGCTCAAACCCATCATTGGCTCCTGGGGCCGTCTGGTCGCCAAAATCAACGACCGGGAAGCCGCAGAAGCCTTGCTCGAACATAAAGCCGTCCTGGGCTCCTTCCATCACCAGGTCTTTTACATTCAGGAATATATTCCCAAACCCGGCCGCGATATCCGCGTGTTCGTCATTGGCGATCGCGTCGTGACCGCCATTTATCGCGAATCCGAGCATTGGATCACTAACACCGCACGCGGAGGCCGGGGTGCGGTGTGCCCTATCACGTCCGATCTGGAGGACATCGCGTTGCGCGCAGCCCATGCCGTAGGTGGTGGCGTACTGGCTATTGACGTGCTCGAACACCCGGAAGGGGGTTACCTGGTCAACGAAGTCAACCACACCATGGAATTCCACACCACGGTTCCCCTCACTGGCGTGGATATCCCTGGGCTGATTGTGGACTACGTCATCCAACAAGCGCGGCACGGAGCAGCTGTACCCGCGACGGCTTCGGTATAATCGCGACAAATGACGACGTGGAGGCGCACCATGAGCCTGCGTTTTGCCATCCTGACCGTTTCCGACCGGTCCTTTCACGGCCAGCGGGAAGACAAGGCCGGTCCCGCGCTGGCCGATGCAGTAGCCCAACGCGGCTGGCAGGTTGTCGCGCGCGGGGTCGTGCCCGACGACTTCGCGGCCATTCGGGCCGCACTGCTCGCGTGGTGCGATCAAGATGAAGCCGACGTGATCCTGACCACCGGCGGGACGGGGTTCGCGCCGCGAGATGTCACTCCCGAAGCCACCCGCAGCATCCTGGAGCGCGAGGCCCCCGGTCTCGCGGAAGCCATGCGCGCCGCGAGTCTGCGCATCACCCCTCACGCGATGCTCTCGCGCGCGGTCGCGGGCATCCGGGGTCGTGTGCTCATCGTGAACCTGCCTGGCAGCCCTAAGGCCGCGGTGGAGAACTTCGCAGTCATCGCGGACGTGCTGCCCCATGCGGTACAGCTGTTGCGTGAAGCCCCCGACGCGGAGCAAGGCCATGCCCATCCCCACCACGGATAGCGGGGGATTGGTTCTGCTACTCGGCGGCGCGCGCAGCGGTAAGAGCCAGACCGCGGTACAGTGGGCCCGGGCCGTAGGCCGCGACGCGGTTACCTTTATCGCGACCGCTCAGGCCCTAGATGACGAAATGGCCGCGCGCATTCAACGCCACCGTGCGGAACGCCCCGCGGCGTGGGAAACCCTGGAAGCCCCGCGCGATGCCGCTCGCGCCGTCCTCCGCGCGCGACACGACGTCATCGTGCTCGATTGCCTCACGTTGCTCGTGGCCAACGCCCTATTGGACGATGGTCCCGCGGCCGCGCGACGCGAGGTACAAGATCTGCTTGAAGCCGTGCACACGCGGCAGCCCCGACTGATGTTACTCGTATCCAACGAAGTCGGCCTGGGCATTGTGCCCGAAGGACGCCTCGCACGCGCCTACCGCGACCTGTTGGGCTGGGCCAATCAGCAGGTACGCGCGGCCGCGCGGGCCGCGTTCTTCTTCGTTGCTGGAGGGATGGTGCCGCTGCACCCTGTGCCACCGTCCCCGTGGCAGGCTTTCGCCTTACGATGAACGAACTTCCACCCCTCACCACACTCTGCGATTGGACGGCTGAGGTGCTTCGAGCCGCCCATAGCACCGAACGTGTGGAGGTTTTCGTCGAGGTCCATCACATCCAGCACCTTGAAGGGCAACGCGAGCCTGCACAACACAGCATTAGCTGGCACGCGCGGGTCGATATCGTAGTCGACACCCCTACCGCACGCGGGCTCGCGGTACTTCCGTGGCCCCTGCCTCCATCCACAGCCCTCGACCAGGCCCGCCGCGTGCTGTACCCACGGGCCGGAGCACCGCCCGCCCGACCGCCCATTGGTCCCTATCCCAGGGTGCACGCGTGGGACGAGGAGCTGATCCAGCCCCGTGGGATAGCGCGCCTTCGCGCGGCATGGCGAGCGCTCGCGCGACACACCGCGCGGACAGACGTCCAGGTCCATGCGACATGGCACCTGCACGCGCGACGGACGTGCTGGGCTGCGACCGACGCCGCGCCGCTGGGGCATCAAGGCACCTTCTTCCGCGTGGCCGTCGCCGTGGCCCGGGATGGTGCTACCGCGGCGTGGAGCCACGCCGGGTGGCATTGGCCAGACCAGGCCGAAGCACTCCTCGCGCACGCCGCGGAGGACGTGCTGGCTTGGCTCCCCCGGCGGATGAGCGCCACGCCGGACCGCCTCCCCCCTCGCGTGCCCGCGGTATTGTTGCCCGAGGCCGTCGCGGCCCTGCTGCACGCGCTCGCACCGGGCTGGGCCGCGCCCGCGGTCCAACGCGGGCATAGCTGGTTGCTCGGGCGCCAGGGCACGCGCGCGTTCGCGGCGATCCTCGATCTATGGGATGACCCACTGATGCCCGTAGGCGCGCCCGAACCCTTTGATGGCGAAGGCGTCGCGCGGCGTCCCCTCGCGCTGGTGCAACACGGCGTGGTCGGGCCGGTTACGCACCATCGGGCCTCGGCCGCGCGCGCGGGCCAACGCCCCACCGGGCACGGATGGCCCCCATCCGCCCGGCCAAGGCTGCCTTTCCCGCGGCACCTGGTGTTGCGCGGGGCCCAACCCGTGCCCGAAGCCACCCTCGTATCCACCATGGGGCAGGGCATGGTCATCCGACGCCTGGGCTACATCCGTGCCCTCGACCCGCGGCAGGGGCGTGTCTTCGCGGTTACACGGGATGGCGTGTGGTGGATCGCACATGGGCGACGGGCCCATTGGTCGCCGGACCTTGCCTTGCAGATTGACGTGCCTTTGGTGTTCGCGCGCGTACGTCACGTCGCGGATCGCGCGCGATGGCTTGCGCACGACTTCTGGCGTGGAGCATGGACCCCCGCGATACTTGTGGACGAGCTACCCATGGGACCTACGCGCAGCATGGTACAATCCTCGCGCGACGCGCGAGGCCACTTCTCCAGGAGGTAAGAGCATGACATTACGCTTGCCCGCGTGGGAACGCACCCTAGTGCGCTCAGATCTCTGGCTCGCGGTCATCGGTAGTGGCCTTTTGGCCGCGCTGGCTCGCGTGCAGGTGCCCGTGCCCTGGAGCCCGGTCCCCATCACGGGGCAGACCTTTGGCGTGCTACTGCTCGCGGGTTGGTGGGGGCCCAGGCTGGCGGTCACGTCGGTCGCCGCTTACCTGCTGGAAGGTTTACTGGGGCTGCCCGTGTTCGCCTCGGGGGGTGGCCTGGCCGCGTTCCTCGGCCCCACAGGTGGGTACTTGCTGGGCTTCCTCGCGATGGCATGGGTCGCGGGCTGGCTGGTGCAACGCTGGAGCCGCCGTGGGTTCTGGGCTTATATGCTCGCGTTCGCGCTGGCTGAGGTCGCGCTGTACGCGCTGGGCGTGGTCTGGCTCGCGGGCTATGTGGGATGGTCGCGCGTATGGGCCGCAGGCGTGGCGCCCTTCTTGCCCGGCGATACCTTCAAAGCTGTGCTGGCCGCGTGGCTAGTGCGCGAACTGCGACCCCGGATCTAACCTAAGCGGACGGAGGCCATGCGCCGTATCCATCTCATCGGCATCGGTGGGACAGGACTTTCGGCCATCGCGCGGCTGCTGCACGCGCGCGGGTGGCAGGTGAGCGGTTGCGACCGGCAGGCCTCACCGACCTTGGACGCACTGCGGGCCCAGGGTATGAACGTCCATATAGGGCACGATCCAGCCCACCTACGGAGCGGCGTCGACTTGGTGCTGCGCACCTCAGCCCTGCCCGCAGACCATCCCGAAGTCCAGGCCGCGCGCGCGGCTGGGATCCCCGTGCTCACCCGCCGCGAATTCCTGCCCACCTTGACCCAGGGCTACCGCACCCTGGCCGTCGCCGGGACCCACGGCAAAACAACCACCACCGCGATGCTCGCGTGGGCCTTGGCCGCCGCGGGGCAAGACCCTACCGCGCTTATCGGTGGCGAGGTTCCCCCGTGGGGCAACGTGCGTTTGGGCCAAAGCCCGTGGTTCGTCATCGAGGCCGATGAGTATGACCATATGTTTTGGGGCCTTACGCCCGAGGTCGCGGTCCTCACCACCCTGGAACTCGACCACCCGGACCTTTTCCCCACCTGGGACGCGTACGCGCGCGCGTTCGCGGGATTTGTGGACCGGGTGCAGCGTGCGTTGGTGGTCGCGGCCTTTGACCCCGGTGTGCAACGCCTTTTGCATGACCATCCTCCACGGCAGCCCGTCCTCACCTTCGGCTGGGATGACCGCGCGGACTATTGGGCCGACGAAGTGCAATGGACCGGCGTGGGCTACCGTTTCGTGTTGCGGCACCGGCGCCAAGCGCTCGCTCAGGTGCAGCTGACCGTCCCCGGTCGGCACAACGTGGCCAATGCCCTGGCCGCGCTCGCGGTGGTGCATCACTTGGGGCTGGATGTGAACGCGGCCGCGCGCGGGCTGGCCACCTTCCCGGGCGCGGGTCGACGTTTCACCGTGGTCGCGGATCAAGACGGCATCGCGTGGGTCAACGACTACGCGCATCATCCCACCGAGATCCGCGCGACCCTCGCAGCCGCGCGTGAGCGTTACCCCGATCGCGCGCTTTGGGCTGTATGGCAACCTCACACTTACACCCGCGTCCGCGCGCTGTGGGATGCATTCATCCGCGCGTTCGAAGCCGCGGATCACGTAATCGTGAGCGAAATCTACGCGGCTCGCGAGGCACCATTAGCCGGTGTCTCGGGCCAGGCCATTGCCCGCGCGATCCAACATCCCCGCGTGCACTATGCAGCCGATCTGGAAAGCGTGGCCAACGCCCTGCGAGCCATTCAACCGCCCGCGGCCGTGGTGCTGCTCTCCGCAGGTGACTTGCCCCAGGTGCTCACGCGCCTTGGCCTATCCTGATGCGAAGCCATGACACCCACGCGCTCCAACCCGGCCCCCCCCCTAACATCCGAGGTACGCGCGGAGCTGCGCGCGACCTTCGGCCAGGATGTGCGCTTTGATGTCCCCCTTGCGGCATGGACCGCGGCGCGGCTGGGGGGCCCGGCCGACGCGGTACTCACTGTGACCTCGCGCGCGCAACTGACGCGTGCGGTGCAATGGTTGCAAGAGCGCCGCGTGCCTTATCGCATTTTGGGCGGTGGGTCCAACGTACTTATCGCGGATGAAGGCATCGAGGGCGTGGTGGTACTCAACCGGGCCCGGGGAACGCGCTTTTTCGAGCACGAGGGCAAGCCCGCAGTGTGGGCCGAGAGCGGTGCGTCCTTCGGCGGACTGGCGCGCCGCGCGATCGCGCAGGGGCTGGATGGCCTTACCTGGGCCGCGGGCATCCCGGGCACCGTGGGCGGCGCAGTCGTGGGCAACGCGGGCGCGTACGGCGGCGACGTGGCTTCGAGCTTGCTCTGGGCCGACGTACTCCTGCACGACGGCCGCGTCGAGCGCCTCACCGCGGCGGAACTGGCCATGGACTACCGAACCAGCGCGCTCAAGACCGGCGCGTTGCCGGGCGTGGTGATCGGGGCTGCATTCCGGCTCCGCGCCGGAGATCCGGACGTGTTACGCGCGCAGCTGGCCGCGCTCCACGAACGCCGCCGCCGCAGCCAGCCCCAGGGCGCGAGCCTGGGCTCCATTTTCAAAAACCCTCCGGGCGATTATGCGGGACGGCTCATCGACGCGGCCGGGCTCAAAGGCACCCGCATCGGTGGGGTCATGGTCAGCCCGCAGCACGCGAACTTCTTCATCCACCTAGGCGGTGGCACCGCGCGCGATTACGCGCGCTTGATGTGCCTCGTCCGGCGCACAGTGTGGGAACGCTTTCACATCTGGCTCGAGCCCGAAATCCAGCTCCTCGGCCGCTGGCCGCACCATCTGCGCGCGTGTGCAGGAGTATTGGCATGAGGTTCGTCCGATGGATACGGGCACGCGGGACCATGTTGCTCCGCCGCCCTTTGCTCATAGCTTTGCTTGGGTATTGGGCACTGCGCTTTGTTGGGCTTTATCACTATCCGGTGTACTTCTTTTGTGACGAGGCAAATCAAACCTTGCTGGCGGAGCAGTTGGTACAGCGCGGATTCCGAGGCGACCGTGGGGAGCTCTTACCAACTTTCTTTCGCAATGTGTACTTTTACAACCTGGGCGTCAGCGTTTACGTACAAGTGCTGCCCTACCTTCTCGTGGGGAAACGCATCTGGGCTACCCGCGGCGTCTCCATTCTCATCAGCGGCCTCGCGGCATGGGTCGTAGCACGCTGGGCCCAGGCCTACGATGGCCATCGGTACAGTTGGGTGGGCGTGGGAGTACTCTCAGCCATGCCCGCGTGGTTCCTGCACAGCCGGACCGCGTTCGAAGTGGTTGAAGCCGTGGCCTTTTGGGCCATGGCCCTTTGGTTTTACGCGCGCTACCGCCACGGTAAGCCACACGGGTTGTATGCAGCTCTCCTTTTTGCAGGACTGACGTTTTACACGTACAGCCCGGCCCGCGCGGTGGTCCCGGCCACGGTTTTGGCCCTTCTTCTGCTCGATGCACACCATCATCGACGCCACATCCGTACCGTTACACGCGGTTTGCTCCTCACGGGACTGCTCGCCTGGCCTTACGTGCGCTTCGTGCGCCTATACCCGCATACCGTAAGCGAACATCTGGCGCGACTGGGTTCGTACTGGGTCGCGCCCATTCCTCTACACGAAAAGTTGTTGCGTTTTGGGAGGATTTACCTCGCAGGTCTGGACCCCCGGTTTTGGTTCAGCATGCATCCCCCGGATCTGCCGCGGCACCTTATGGACCACTGGGGGCACGTTGGGCTTTGGTTCGCGCCGCTAACCGCCTACGGAGCCTGGCGCTACGCACAACGGGCACGCGAAGATGCGAGCGCGCGATTGGTATGGCTCGCGTACCTGACCGCGCCGCTCGGCGCCGCGCTCGCCGATGTCACCATTACACGCGCGATGTTCGCGCTCATCCCCCTGGCCATATGGACAACGCACGGACTGCTCACGATGCTCGAGCGCGATCTGCCCCGAATATGGACATGGCTACGCGCGCCCCAACGGCAAGCCCGGCTTGTGGCCGGGCTGCTTGGCGGTCTGAATCTCACCATCGCAACCCTTGCACTCACGGTCGGGCCTCTGTGGTTCCGTAACTACGGCCTGTACGGGATGCAATATGGCGCGCCGTGGGTTTTCTGGGCTATCCGTGATACGTTTGCGGATTATCCCACGCTAGAAGCGATCTATCTTTCACCGAACTGGGCCAATGGGGTTAACCTCCTGCACGCGTACTTCCTTACGCCTGAGGAACAAGCCCGGGTGCCCATCCTCGGCCTGGGCGATGCGCTCCAACGTCGCGTGTTTGAGGGTCCACAGTACCTGTACGTCATTACGCGCGATGAATGGGCGCAAGTGCAAGCCCAACGGCATAAGTTTCGCCGCATTGAAGTGGACCGGATTTTGCCCTATCCTGACGGCACGCCGGGTTTCTACTTTATCTGGTGGGAATATGCGGATGACTTCGAGCGCATTGTTGAAAAAGAGCGAGCAGCCTTGTTAGAACCCCAATCCGCACGCCTAGAGGTCTTCGGCCATCCCGCGCGGGTGACCTACCCACCCTTGGATATCGGCTGGATTGGGGATGCGTTCGATGGCAACCCCAATACCCTCATCCGTACAGCTCGCGCAAACCCCATGCGCCTCATCGTTCATTGGGACAACCCCGTCACCCTGGCCGGGCTACGACTCAAGCTCGGCGGCGCCCAGGCCCTGGTGTACGTGCGGCTTACAAGCCCTGAGGGAAACGAAGAAGCCTGGACCGTCGAACATCGCGGCAGCCCCGAGCAACCTTGGCTTACCCTACGTTGGGCCGCGCCGCAGCCAGTCCAGGTCTTGAACGTGCTCATTCGCGACCTCAACCAGCCCATTGACGAGGGCCACGTCCACGTGTGGGAAATTGAACCCTACCCATGACGCCGTGCGCGCGTCGTTGATCCAAGGGTACAGGAGAGATGCTCGCCAATATCATCATATCATCCTCTAGGGTTAACCCTCGCCTGGAAAATGCGGTATAATCGGCCCTGGTGAGAAACACCAAACCTTAGAGGAGGAGCTTTATGGATGAACAGGCCTTGAAAGACCTCACCGTGCTCACCGGTTTGCGGGAGGAGGATCTGCAATTGCTCCGTGAGACCGCGCCTGTCACCTCGGAGTGGGCCGACGATATCGCGAAGGCGTTCTACGATGTGTTGTTTTCATATGAACCCACGGCGAAAGTATTCCGACCGGACGAGCGCCCAATGCGGGAGAAGACCTTACGCGCCTGGTATCTGGACGTAGTCCACGCGCGCGTAAGCGCCCAGTTCTGGCGCACGCAGTGGTATGTGGGATTGGTCCATATTGCTCGGCACGTGCCCAACACGTACATGCTGGGCATGATGAGCCGCGTGCAGCAGTTGTTTTTGTATCGCTGCTTGCGCGCCTTCGACGTCGAGAAGGCAGAACGGGTATTTATCGCGTTCAAGCGGCTAACGGACGTTATTGCCGGGCTGATTGCGGAAGGCTACTTCCAAAACTACATCCAGGCCATGGAACGCGTCGCGGGGATACGGCCTTCGCTGGTCGAGCGCATGATGGAGATGGAGATCAAGCGCATGCTGGACGAGATTAAAGCCCAGATTTCGGCCACGTCTTAACGCTCGCGGTCGGGGAGGGGGCCCGACCGCGAAGTTTTTGCCCTCGTTTCCGGACCTCCATCGGGTAGCCACACGGTAAATTCACTCCCTTTGCCTACCTGGCTCGTCAAGCTGATTTCACCGCCCAGGGCTTGGGTATATTCGCGTACCAAGGCCAATCCCAGGCCTGTACCTCCGAAGCGCCGCGCGATCTCGCCATCTGCCTGGGCAAAAGGCTCGAAAATCCACTGCTGCGCCTCAGCTGGAATGCCGATGCCCGTATCGGCAACGGTGATGGTCACGCCAGGCGTACCGCGGCGCATCTGGGCACGCGCGCGTACCGTAATGTGCCCATTGCGAGTGAACTTGGCCGCGTTGCTCAATAGGTTCAGCAGGATGTGCCGAAGCTTGTCGGGGTCAGTGCGCAATTGCAAATCTACAGGGATAATGTCAATCACCAACGTGTTCTGACCACGAGCGATTAGGGGTTGAACCAGGTCCACAACCTCGTTCACCACATCGTGCACACGCACTGGCACAATGTGCAAACTTTGGGTTTGCCGTGCGCGTTGATAATCAAGCAATTGATCGATAAAATCTTTCAGCGTCTGGGCAGCCTGCGCGACCTTTTGCAAATCGTCCGCGAGATCTCGATAAGGCGTCTCAGGGTCGGTATCGCGCAAAATCCACTCCAGGTAACCAAGGATAGCTTGCAACGGCGTACGCATTTCATGGCTTACGTTGGAGATGAACCGCTCCTCGCGCTCACGCAGGCGTTCCGCTTGTTCTTTGGCCAACAAACGCTCGTGGGCCAGACGGATCTGTTCCTCATAGAGCTGTGCGTGCGTCAAACCCAAAGCCAAAATCTCCGCGGTGCCACGCAAAACCGCGAGATCAGCGGGCTTGAGGGCGCGTGGGGCCGCATGACCGGCGATAAACAAGCCCAGGACGTGGCTGCCCGTCATCAAGGGGATGAGGACCAACGAGCGCCACGGCATCGAATGTCCAGGCTCACGCCAAGGACAACGAGCCAAATCCCGCAGATAGCGCGGGCGGGGGCGTTGCACCACGCGCGCGAGTAAACCGCCCTGCAACAGGGTGTGTGCCCATGCCCTCGCGACGTCGTGGGATACCTCCGCATCCTTCAAAGCTAAAATCACATCGCGCACCGTACCGTCAGGCTTAAACAGAATCAAACCAAAATCGCGCGCGGAGGTGACCTCTCGGCCGATGCGTACGGCCTCGTGAAACATATCTTGCACGCTCAGGGGTGCTTCGAGCACAGCCCGCGCGATGCGCAATAAGTGTTCGAGCAACGTGCGCTGATGCGCCAATGCTGTGCGCAGGGCTTCCTGTTCAGTTATATCGCGCAGCACGGCAACGGTCGACACACCCAAGGGACCGCCTCGCAAGCGGGAGAGTTTGACTTCAACCGTGCGTTCTTCCCCTTCGGGCGTGCGCAGCGGCAGAATAGCCTGCCACTGTCCATCCTGAATAAGGCTGCGTTCCATCTCCAAGCGCTGCTGAGGGGACAACGTAAGGATTTGGTCTAAGCGCAACCCGATTTCGGTAGGCGAAGGGATCAAAGGTACACCCAACAGCAGCGACGCAGCATGGTTCATATCCACTAACTGGCCTTGGGCATTGAAGACCATGACCGCGTCGCTCATCTGCATATAAACCTCGTGGAGCAAGCGCAGACGTCGCTCCTCGCGTTGTCGGGCCAGGCGCTGGACCAGAAGATGGCCTGCCTGTTGCAACACGGGCCGTTGCGGGAAGCCTTCAGGTCCGCTTGCCTCGCGATACCAAAGCCAGCCAAAACGTTGTCCGTTTTCTTCTAGCATCAAGATGGGCATATCTTGCGCTCGCGCGACGTCGTCGGACAAGCGCGGGGGGCAAAGGTTGTGCTCGCCCCAGGCGGCCAATCGCTCGCCGCTCGCGCGATACACAGCCAGACCCTGCAGGCCAAACGCGTGCAGCCGATGGTATATGAGCGCGCCCGCGCGGCGCAGGAGATCGTCATCATCCAAGACCTCGCCCTGGCCCAAGTGGATAAGGTTGCGGTACAAGGCCTCGGTTTCCGCGCGAAAGGCGAGGGTGCGCTCCATGCGGCGGTATTCACTGAGGTCGTAAAAGACCAACACCCGGCCCAGGGGCGCGTCTTGCGAACCTACCAAGTTCAGCGCGACCACTTCCCAATGCCGGGGCTGACCCTGCATCACCAAGGTTAGGTGCACGGGCTGACCCGTGCTCGCGTGATACACGTGCAGCAAATCAGGCCATGCTCGTAACACCACCTCGGCCGGATAGTATTGATGGGATTGCGGCTCAAGGTGGAGCGCGCGCTCCGCCTCCTCGTTCCACCAAACCAGCCGGTCGAACGCGTCAAATACCATGACCCCTTCCCGAATGCGGCGGAGCACGGCTTCGGAGGATAAAGCAGGGGTCATTTCATAATGCAAGCTCAAAATCCCCACGCCGACGAGGAGCAACAAAAGCCACAAGCTGGGCGGGAAGATCTCCAACAGGCCGAAAACACCCACGTCCAAAATGTTCAGCAACGCGCCGACAAGGATGAGGGTCACGATGCCAGATAGAGCGATACGAACCCAACGCGGCCGTGCGGACCACCAGCGATGATACGCGCGGCGATAGAGCCATAATCCAACGACCGCGGGCACGTACACAAGCAAAACCCACAGCACCCGCTCCCATGTTGGGTCGTCCCGGATAATGCGCCACCAGCTGTAGTCCCCCAACGTGAGGCGTTCTGCGGTAACGGGAAGGAAGGACAGGTAGACGTGGATAAATGCATGAAAGAGCAAGCCCCCGACGGCCAAACGTACCGCCCAAAGGTGATACTTGGGCCAGAGGGACATCAACGTCAAAACGAAAAAGAGCGACACAAGGCCGCTCCCGACTTCGCCGATGCGTTCACTCAAATAGGCCAAATAGGGAGACGGAGCCGTCAGGCTGAAAATGGCGCTAAGGGACCAAAGCAGGCTCGCAGTGATCATGCCCAGGTACCAAGGGGCCGCATACGCGAGCCGATGGCGTCGTTGCCACGTGAACAGCCATAGAGCGAGGGCGACAAAGGTTGAAATCCAACAAAATGCGAGGTACAGGCTGATCCAAAACATGACACCTCACTCGCACCGCGCCCAATCCTTGCGCCGGGGCCTATCCCTGCACCCCAGCGATGCGCGGCCTTGCAGCGCCATCAGCCTTAAGCATCAGATTCGAAGTTTTGAGTTTGGGAAGTATATCACATCTTGCTTGTGCATCAAAACATACGCAATTGTCACACCATTTTGCCCATCTTCGCCCCAAATCGCGTGACGAGTTATCCCTACAGCGCGCAGATAAATGAGCAGAAAAGGGTGAGCCATGTGGAAGCGTTATCTGGTGACGCGCGAGATTGGCCTGGCGCGGTAGGGCAGTCATCGTTGCGCGGGATGGAACTCACCCGTGCATAAGGGTTGATCTCGCCGCGCCGCAGGGCATTCCAAGCCGGGCCGCAACCCATATCCCAAGGGCGGTCAATCGCGATACGTGGACGCGCTTCAAAGGTCGGACAAGTAAAGAGGACGCAATCTGCCGCCCAGCCCAATTTGGAGCAAATGCCCAATCGTAGCCAACCATATTTGTGACCATTTTCACTTTACAGCCTGATGGGCCCAGCGTAGTATGTGAATAGCAAGCCATCGTGCCCGCGCAACGTACAAAGGAGGCGAGGGATGAGGTTACGACGACACACGGGTTTTGGATGGTGGCTGGGTGGGCTGGTGATCCTGCTCGGGAGCATCGTGTGGGTCGGCCGTGGCCAGGCGGCCAGCGAGCCGACCGCAGCCCCTGCCCCCACGGAAGCCGTCGAGGTCTCGACGGCCGATCATACCAAGTTTGAGATCCTCAAGCAGCCTTTCCAAACCGCGCCCGAGGTGACCAAGGCTTGCCTTTCGTGCCACACCGAGGCCGCTAAGCAGGTCATGGCAACGACCCACTGGACCTGGGTCTACCAGGACCCCGATTCGGCAGAAACCTGGGGCAAGCGCTACGTGATCAATAATTTTTGCGTCGCGGTAGTTTCCAACTGGCCTCGCTGCACCAGCTGCCATGTAGGCTATGGTTGGAAGGATGACAGCTTCGATTTCACCAACGAGCTCGCCGTAGATTGCCTGGTATGCCACGACACGACGGGACAATACAAGAAGTTCCCCGCAGGTGCAGGGCACCCTGTGTATGAGCCCAAAGAGTTCCCGCCGGGCAGCGGCAACATCTGGGAGCCACCCGATCTCTCGTACATCGCGCAGCACGTCGGCCCCACCAGTCGGCGCACCTGTGGCGCGTGCCACTTCTACGGCGGTGGCGGCGATGGCGTCAAGCACGGGGATATGGACTCCACCCTGGCCGAGCCGCCTAAGGATGTCGATGTTCACATGTCGCCCGATGGCGCGAACATGACTTGTGGCGATTGTCACAAGCCGCAAGTCCACGCAATCCCAGGGAGCCGCTACCGCATGGTCGCCAAAGATACCCATGGCAAAGATCTACCCAAAAGCGATGGCTTCCCTACATCGTGCGAATCCTGTCACGGCTTGACACCCCACGACATGCCCAAGATCAATGACCACGTGGACCGCGTCGCGTGCCAAACATGCCACATCCCCACGTTCGCCCGAGGCAACAAGCCGACGAAGTTGTGGTGGGATTGGTCCGTGGCCGGCGATAAAGCGCGCGGCATAGAAAAGGACGAGCACGGCTGGGAAGTGTACAACTTCATGAAGGGCGAGTTCCGTTGGGGCAAGGATGTGGTACCAGTGTACCGCTGGTTCAACGGCCGTATGGAGGTCATGACCCTGGGCGAGCCCATCGACCCTGAGCAACCGGTCTACATCAACCAACCCCAGGGCTCGCCGGATGACCCGAATAGCCGTATCTACCCCTTCAAGGAATTCCGCGGCAAGCAGGGATATGATCCCGTCAACCGCATCCTCCTGGTGCCGCACCTCTTTCCCTTCAACCCCGAGGATACCACCGCCTTCTGGAAGGGCTTCGATTGGGGTCCGGCCTTTGAGGTGGGTATGAAGACGGCCGGTTTGCCTTATAGCGGTCAATACGACTGGATCGAAACCACCATGTATTGGCCCATCACGCACATGGTCGCGCCCGCGGAGCAAGCGCTCTCGTGTCAGGCGTGCCACACGCGGCAGGGCCGCCTGGCCACGCTGGCCGACACGGTCTACATCCCCGCGCAGAGCAGCCATCCATGGGTGGATCGCATCGGTTGGACCCTAACCGGCCTGACCGTGTTGGGCGTTCTTGTGCACGCGGGCTTACGCCTCGTCAGCCGACGTAAGTCGTGAGTCCCCAGGGGCCATCGTTCTGCAAGGAGGCAAGGATGAAGCACGTACGTCGTGTGTACCTCTATAGCCGGTTTGAGCGCTTCTGGCATTGGACCCAAGCCCTGCTCATTCTCGGGCTCGGGGTGACGGGGTTCGAGGTGCACGGCACCTATACGCTTCTGGGCTTTCAACGGGCCTATATGTGGCACGTGCGCCTCGGTTGGGCCTTAGTCGCGCTCATCATCTTCGCCGCGTTCTGGCACTTTACCACTGGTCAGTGGAAGCAGTACATCCCGACCTTTGAGCGGGTCGGCGTGATGTTGCGTTATTACACCCAGGGCATGTTTCGCAACGAGCCCCATCCTTACAAAAAGAGTGAGATTTCCAAGCTCAACCCGCTGCAACGGCTGACCTACTTGGGCTTCAAGATCCTCATCGCGCCCATCTTTGTAACCACGGGTTTGCTCATGGTGTATGCGGACCGTTGGGCCGAATGGGGCATCCCATGGTCTTTGCGCAGCGTGGCCACGGTGCACATCATCGCGGCCTTTCTTATGCTGATGTTTTTTATCGTGCATATCTACATGACCACCACGGGCCGCACCATCTTCGCGAACATCAAGGCCATGCTCGTGGGTTATGAAGAAATCCCTTGGGATACCGCGGAAGAAGGGGGGCAAGCTGGCGTTTAGCCCACCTTGGCCGTGATGAACCTCCAAGCGGGATGGGTGCACGGGGCCGGGGCCTGGTTCAGGCTCCGGCCCCGCGCGTGGGGTCATGGGCAGCTAAATAGGCCAAGGCTCGTTGGACCACTCGGCGCACGCCCGGCCCGACATCCGCCGCGGTGAGTTCCGAGGGCGCGAACCAACGCACCGCGGCTGCGTCGTCCTGAGCCTGGGCATGAGGCGAACCCGTGAGCCGCAACAACACTTCGAGGATAACGTAGTGATAGCGGACCTGCCCCGCGTCATCGCGCTCAATGTATTCGTAGATATCCACCACGTCCAGCGGTTCCGCGTGCAGGCCGGTTTCTTCCATGAGCTCACGACGAGCCGCGTCCAACACGCGCTCGCCCACGTCTACCGCACCTCCGGGGAAGGCCCACACCCCCCGACCTGGCGGACGTCCGCGGCGCACCAACAGCACCCGACCTTGGTGCAGCACCACCGCGCCTACACCCACCCACGGCCGGGAGGGGTACGCGCGCGCGTCCGAGCCTTGGCCCATGCCACACTCCTTTAGCCGAAGAGCCCACCCAAGCCCTTCTTCATCAAATCGCCCAGGTCCGGCCCTTCGCCTTTGAGCAGGCTGTCAACCTGCGAGGCCAACGAATCGGGGAGCTTGGCCTTGATATAGTCCAAGACCAAATCGATCACCATCTTGGCCTGTTGCTCCGACAGGCCGACCTTCTCTTGCAGCATCTTGACCAGTTCGTCCATGGGTCATCCTCCTTCCCACAAGATGGTTGCGCCCTCGGTATGCCTTATACGTCAAACACGTCCAAGGCCTCGGTCACACGAGTCGGGTCTTCGTGCTCCGCGAGCAATTCCTTCCAAAACGTCTCATCATAGCGTCGGCTGCGGAGCACAATGGGCATGGGCACGCCATACCCCATGACCAACACCTCCTCACCCAGCTGCAATCGGGCAAGCATCCCGCGCAGCGCGTCCCGGCCCGCGAGCCCCGCGAGCACCGCACGGATGTCATCCTCATCGCCCAGCCAGCCCGAAATGCGCGTGCCCAGCTGGGACATCACTTCGTCGTCGATTTGCGACGGCCGCTGATCCACAATAAGTAGCGTAACGTAATATTTGCGCATCTCCCGGGCCAGGATGTTGAACGTGGTCTGTGCAGCCATCTCCCGATTCAACAGCTTATGCGCCTCTTCCACAACCACGACCAACGGCCGCGGCTCCGACCCTTGTTTGCTACGGAATTGGTTCGTCCGTTCCACCCAATGTTCGCGGATACGTCGGGTGAGCAGGTTGGTGACGAAGAGGTAATCCAGGTCAGTCTCGTAGTCGCCAAAGGACAGGATGATGTGCCGACCCTCCTCTAAATCGCGGATGAGGATATCCAGGGTATCCTGGGCTGGGTCGTCGACCAGGTAGGGTCGATGGAACAGGCGGCGCAATTTGGAATGCAAGGCCAAGGCCGCGCCTTCGTGAATGTTGTTGCGCCGGGCCCATCCTTCGACACTGTCCTCCGCGGGCACGGTGCGCTCTTTGCCGTTTTCGTCCACAATGGTCTCGCGCTTGCCCGGCTCCAGGTCGCGGAACGCCCGAAACCACGCCTCGGGGCCGAAATCTCGCACCAGCGCGTCCAGGATGGTGGGGGTCGTCTCCCGCAAGTTGAGCTCGCGGCTCAGGAGCAAGATATCCTCGGGCTGAACCGCGCTGGTAGGAATAACCAAATGGTAGTGGGGCTGGTGATGGCCATGGATAAGGGTGCCCGGCCCCAAGGCCACCACCCGTACTTGCGCGGGGAACTTGCTCTTCAGGCCGATAACCCGTGTGCGGGTGTCTTTATCCGGGTCCTGGATATCGAAACCGTACTCGTTGTGCATATCAAAGACCAGGAGCGAGCTCTGGCCGTACTTGATCAGCCCGGCCATGAGCAAGCGCGTGAGGAAGGACTTGCCCGCGCCCGTCGCGCCGAAGACGCCTGCGGGCCGGCGCACGAACTTCGCGAGGTCAATGCGCACTGCGTGGCCTTGCTCAGGCGTGTAACCCAGGGTGAAGAAGCGCCCGGCCGCGTCGGGCTGGCCAAAGATGGCGTCGATGTCCATCTGGGTGGCTAAAAAGACGGGCGTGTGGTGCGGCGGGATGGATTTGACCGGCATAGGCTTGCGGCTCGCGTCCTCCTGCCACGCGCTCGCCCGCGTGGGGTCGGACGGGGGTGCGGTGCTTTGCATTAGAACGGGGGTCATCTCGGCCATCGCGAACAAGGTTTGGCCGTGAAGAAGGCGGGCCAGGGTTTCACCGAAGCGCTCTGAAGCCGGTTCACGCGCCAGACGCTGTTGTGTCGCGTCGAGGTACAAGTCCGTGATCAAGCCGTAGAAGGACCATTCAGGCTCAGTTTCGGTCGCGGGCACGCGCGCGACTACAAAGGCCCCTTCCTTCAAGCGGCTTGGCGGCACGTTCAGGCGCAGGTGCAAACCCCCACGCAAGCCACCGCCCACCACAAAACCAATGGGAGAATCCGCACGTTCAGCCATATGTTGACCTCCGGCGCGAGCCCCAAGCTCGCCCTGAGATGCGCCATAGCAACCTGCCTGGGAACATCGAGCCAGGCATCACGTCTGGCTCACGACCGAGGAGGAAAGCTGCGCGGGAAAGGGTTCGCCCGCGTGCTCCAGGCGCAAGGCCTGGCCGTCGGGCGCTACGTCCACCCGAACCACATCCCCGCTACGGAATTCGCCCGTGAGCAAGGCCGTAGCCAAGGGCGCTTCAATGTGCTTTTGGATGAGTCGAGCCAATGGCCGCGCGCCGAACGCGGGATCGTGTCCACGCTCCGCCAGCCATGCGCGCGCCGCGTCGGTCACGTGCAGGCCAATGCCCTGCTCTTGCAACCGCGCGGCCAGCTCTTGCAGCCGCAAGTCCACGATGCGACGCATCGCGTTCTCATCCAAGGGCGAGAAGAGGATAATTTCATCAATGCGGTTCAAAAACTCGGGCCGGAAGGTTTCCCGCAGCGCGCGCTCGATCTTTTCATAGTCGCGCCGTTCCTCCGGGCTCTGCAGGCTCAAAAAGCCCAGGCTCCCGGCCTTGCGCACGTATTCAGTGCCCAGGTTGCTGGTCATGATGATAATGGTATTACGGAAGTCCACGGTGCGACCCTGGCCGTCGGTCAAGCGTCCCTCGTCCAAAATCTGCAAGAGCGCATTCCATACCTGGGGATGGGCCTTTTCAATCTCGTCGAACAAAATAACCCGGTACGGTCGCCGACGCACAGCCTCCGTGAGCTGGCCGCCTTCTTCATAGCCGACATAGCCTGGGGGCGCGCCAAACAAGCGGGAGACGGAATGCTCCTCCCGATATTCACTCATATCAACCCGAACCAGTGCGTTCTCATCGTCAAAGAGGAACTCGGCCAGGGCCTTGGCCAGCTCGGTTTTGCCCACGCCCGAGGGGCCGATGAAGATGAACGAGCCTATAGGCCGCTTGGGCGAACGTAAGCCCGCCCGCGCCCGACGGATGGCATCGGCCAGGGCTCGGATAGCTTCATCTTGGCCCACCACCCGGCGAGCCAAATGCTCTTCCATGTGCAGGAGTTTCTCCCGCTCGCTGGCCAGGAGCTGGGCGACGGGGATGCCCGTCCACTGCGCGACCACCTGCGCGACGGCCTCGGCATCGACGACAGGCGAGATGCGCTGTCGTGCGAGCCAGTCCTCCCGGCGGCGGCGGTAGACCTGCTCCATATGGCGCCGTTCGGACGCGATACGGGCCGCGTCTTCGTACAGGCCCTGCTCATCAGCCCGACGTTCTTCCTCGGCCAGATGCCGAATCTCCTGGCGCAGGCGGCGCAGGTCCTCGGGCAAGTCGTGCAGCGCAAGGTGCCGCGCGGCAGCTGCCTCATCAATGAGGTCAATGGCCTTGTCCGGCAGCTTGCGGTCAGTGATGTAGCGGTCCGCGAGTTTGGCCGCGACCTCCAACGCCTCGTCGGTGATGCGCACGCCGTGGTGCTCTTCGTAGCGTGCGCGCAGACCGCGCAGCATAGCCACGGTCTCTTCCACACTGGGCTCTTCGACCAAGACGGGCTGGAAACGGCGCTCCAGGGCCTGGTCCTTCTCAATGTACTTGTGGTACTCCTCTGGGGTAGTCGCGCCGATGAGCCGTAACTCTCCGCGCGCGAGCGCGGGTTTGAGCATGTTTGAGGCGTCCAACGCGCCCTGAGCTGCCCCCGCGCCGACCACGGTATGCAGCTCATCAATGAAGAGGATCACCCGACCCTGGGCCTGCCGCACCTCGTCCAAAATAGCCTTGAGCCGCTCTTCGAACTCGCCTCGGAAGCGCGAGCCCGCGACCAGAGCGCCCAAATCCAACGCGAGGATGCGCTTGTCCTCCAAAGCCTCTGGCACTCGCCCCTCCGCAATGCGTTGGGCCAAGCCTTCGACAATGGCTGTCTTGCCTACGCCCGCGTCACCGATGAGCACGGGGTTGTTCTTACGCCGTCGGGCGAGGATTTGGATTACCCGTTGGATCTCCCGATCCCGGCCGATGACAGGGTCGAGCTGGCCTTCTCTCGCGAGCGCGGTGAGGTCGCGCGCATAGCGATGCAAATAGCGCATCTTGGGCGTATGGTGAGGATCAGTAATGCGCTGGTCCCCGCGAAGGGTGCGCAGGTGGCTCAAAAAGTCCGCGTAGGTCACATGGGCTTCGCGCAACAGGCGACCGGCCGGGGTTGTGGGCTCGCGCAGCAGCGCGAGCATCAAGTGCTCAGTGGAAATGTATTGATCGCCCAGAGTGATGGCTTCGCGATGAGCCTGGTCGATCATCTTGCGCACCAAGGGCGTAATGAACAACTGCCCGCCCCGGCCATAGATGTTGGGTCGTTGATTGGTACGCAGCGCGTGCTCGACCCGCTCCCGCAACGCATCGATGTCGACGCGCATCTCGCGCAGCACGTTGAGCACGAGGTCGTGCTCATCCTCCTGCTCCAACAAAGCCAGGAGGATGTGTTCGAGGTCGACCTGGGTGTGCCCATAACGTTGGGTGATTTCCGCAGCTCGTTGTGCAACTTCTTGTGCCCGTTCCGTAAAGCGTTCAAAATACATAACTCGCCCTCAACAACCAGACTGCTGGCCCACGCGCGGGCCGGTTTCATTATACAACACCCTGTCCTCCGCGGGGTGTCTGCGACATGACAGCTTGGGAGCCCAAACACCCACATTTCACCGAGCCCGCTTCAGCGCGGGGTGCAGGCAAATCTTGTCGAAGAAGCCCATGCCGCGAGCGGCTGGACGCGCGCTTGACCCGCGGGCGGCGAAACCCGCCCGCTATCTTCGCCGTTCCATGCCGCGCGCTGAGCCTGCCAGCTCGCGCGCAATTTTATGGCAACTCGCCGCGGGCTTCCAGCCC
>JAADFA010000023.1 GCA_013153135.1 Chloroflexota bacterium | reverse complement strand
AACCGGGCCGAGCCCCCGGCCGAGGCCCCCGCAGCTGACGCGACCGTGTCGTAAGGCAGGGCAAGCAATTTCCGAGGGAAGGTTATTGGCGAACCATGGAGCTCCGAGGCCCCCGCTGGACCATGCGTAAACCTCCACGACGTCGCAGCCGTTGGGACCGAGTATTTTTGCTGCTCGGTTTGATCGGCATCGCGGCGTATGTGCAATACTTCCTCTTGCCCGAGGTCGGCCTGCCCTTGCGTCCGACCCCGACCCCTACCCCGCCGCCCGAGCAGCTCGCGGATGAAGCCCGACGGCTGTTTGAAGAGGGCAAGCTCCAGGCCGCGATTCAAACATGGCAAAAGGCTATCCTGCTCGACATGGATAACGCCGCGTGGCACTTTGAGCTCGCGCGCGTCCAGGCCTTGATCGGTCAATACGAAGCCGCGTTGACTTCGGTAGAGAACGCGTTGCTGCTCAACCCCAACTACGCGGACGCGCACGCGCTGCGCGGCTGGCTGCTGCACCAATTGGGCCAGACGGTCGAGGGCCTGGCCTCGCTCAAACGCGCGCTGGAACTGGACCCGGGCAACCCCCTGGCCCTGGCTTTGCAAGCCGAAGTCCTGGCCGATGAGGGCTTCTATCCCGAAGCCGCACGCGCCTCGCGACAGGCCGTCGCGCGCGCCCCCGGCTTGCTTGAAGCCCGCCGCGCGCGGGGCTATGTGCTCTACGTGACGGGCAACCTGGACGAAGCCATTGCCGAATATAAAGCCGCGCTGGCCATCAACCCCCACATCCCAGACCTGCATCTCATGCTGGGCATCCTCTACCGAGCCCAGGGGCGCTACCGGGAGGCCGTGCAAGCCTTCCTGGACGCGAATGCCTACGACCCCACCAACCCATACCCCGATCTGTACATTTCCCGCACCTATGCAGCCGATGGCGAATTCGGTCGGGCGTTGCAATTCGCGATCAAAGCCGTGCAAGAAGACCCCGCGAATCCCCTTATGCATGGCAACTTGGGCGTCATGTATTACAAAAACGGCAAGCTCGAGGAAGCTGTCAAAGAGCTCGCGCTGGTTGTTCATGGGGGCGAAACCGAGGATGGGATACGCGTAGAGCCAATGCCCCTGGACTATGGTCGTGTAACCGAGTTCTATTACGTGTACGGCCTCGCGCTGGCCAAGCTGGGCCGCTGCGACGAAGCCGTGCCCGTGTTCCAGCAAATTCTGGCGACTGTACCCGGCGATGAGATCGCGGTCTACAACGCGGAGGAGGGCTTGCGCATGTGCAAAGTGCGCCCTGCCCCCACCGCGACGCCTGAGGCCACCGAGGCCCCCTAGTCTGCACAAAGGAGGTCCCGATGCCCATCCTGCGGGTGAACGTTCGCACACGCACGGCCCAAGTCGAGCCCACGCCTCCGACATGGCAGCCTCTTGGTGGGCGGGGTTTGATCGCACGCATTTTGCTGGATATGGTACCGCCTACCGCAGACCCCTTAGGCCCGCGCAACGTGCTCATCTTCGCGCCGGGCCTGCTGGGCGGGCATCGGCTCTCGAGCGTGGACCGGATTTCTGTAGGCGGCAAGAGTCCTTTAACCCAGGGCGTAAAAGAAGCCAACGCGGGCGGTCGCACAGGATGGGCCATCGCGCGGCTGGGGTACAAGGCCATCCTATTTGAAGATCAGCCGCGGGATGGGCGCTGGTGGGTCGTGCACATTTCGCGGGATGGCGTACGTTTCGACCCTGCAGACGACCTGGTGGGCTTGGGTACGTACGAAACCGCGGCCCGCTTGCGGGAACGGTATGGGTTTGGCCCGCAAGCCGCGCTCGCGCTCATTGGGCCCGCGGGGGAGCGGCAGATGCGCGCCGCGGGCATTGCGCACATCGATAAGGATGGCGTGCCCTCGCGGCTGGCGGCCCGGGGCGGCCTGGGCGCGGTCATGGGCAGCAAAGGTATCAAAGCCATCCTCGTCGACCCCGCGGGCAGCCCGGCCATCCCCCTGGCCCAACCCGAGGTGTTCAAACAGGCGCGTAAGGCCTACCTGCAAGCCCTACTCGCCCATCCCCAAACGCACATCTATGAAACCTACGGCACCGCGGCGATGGTCAACATGTGCAACCGCTTGGGCGGCTTGCCTACACGCAATTTCTCCCAGGGCCAGTTTGAACACGCGGAGCGCATCAGCGGCGAAGCCCTGCGCCAACTCATCCTGCAGCGCAATGGCCAGGGCGCTACCGCGCACGCATGCATGGCCGGATGCAGTATCCAGTGCTCGAACATCGTCCCGGATGCCCACGGCCAGCCCCTCGTCTCACCCCTGGAGTATGAGACCATCGCCCTTATGGGCAGCAACTTGGGCATCGCGGACCTGGACGCGATCGCCCAACTGAACTTCTACGCCAACGACCTCGGCCTCGATACCATTGACCTGGGTGCCGCGCTAGGCGTGGCCGCGGAGGCCGGCCTGTGGCCCTTCGGCCAGGCCAACCAGGCCCTGGCACTGGTGCAACAAATTTACGACAATACCCCCCTCGGCCGCCTTTTGGGGAACGGCGCGGCCATCACGGGCCGCGTGCTTGGTGTGCGTCGGGTGCCCGCGGTCAAAGGCCAGGCCATCTCTGCCTACGACCCACGCGCGATCAAAGGCACGGGCGTAACCTACGCTACCAGCCCCCAAGGCGCGGATCACACCGCAGGCCTTACCATCCGCGCTCAGATCGACCACCTGGACCCTCACGTCCAGGGCCCAGTCTCTCGCCAGGCCCAGCTGCTCATGGCCGGCTACGATACCCTAGGCGTGTGCATCTTCGCGGCTTTTGGTTTCGCGAAGGCACCCGAGACCATCCCCGCGCTGCTGCGCGGCCGCTATGGTTGGGACGTGCCTGAGGATATTTTGCTCCGCTTGGGCCGTGAGACCATCCGTCTGGAACGCGCGTTCAACCGCGCGGCCGGGTTCACGCCCGCACACGACCGTATCCCCGAGTGGATGACCCAGGAACCCCTCCCTCCAACCAACAGCGTGTTTGACGTGCCCGATGAAGTGCTCACAACTTTGTGGCAAGATCTGGATTAATGGTCACGCTATCAATGCTCACGCATCCAATCAACAAAAAAGGGAAGACCATGGCCGCATCATCGGACGCCTTCACACCAGAACAGCTTGCGCGTTGGCGTGCCAAGGCCCTGGCCGTACACCAACGCCTTTTGGAGCACTTCGGTCCCGCGCCCCGGCGCCGTCGCGACCCACTGGACGAGCTCATGCTCACTGTGCTCTCGCAAAACACCAACGATCGCAATCGCGACCGAGCCTACGCCGCACTACGGGCGCGCTTCCCCACCTGGGAAGCCGTGCGCGACGCCGACCCCCAGGCCGTCAAGGCCGCCATCCGCACCGCGGGGCTGGCCAACCAAAAGGGGCCGCGCATCCAGGCCATCTTGCGCCAAATCACCAAGGAGCGCGGCGCGCTGGACCTGAACTTTCTGGCCCATCTGGATACCGAGGACGCGCGGCAATGGCTGTTGCGCTTTCCTGGAGTAGGACCCAAGACCGCGGCCATTGTGTTGTTATTTTCGCTGGACAAACCCGCCTTCCCGGTCGACACGCACGTCTATCGCGTGACCGGGCGCTTGGGCTTGCGCCCCCCCAACCTCAATATTGAGAAGACCCACGCGCTTATGGAACGCATCTTCCCGCCCGAAGCGTATTACGACGCACATATCAACCTCATTCGGCTGGGGCGGCGTTACTGTCACCCCCGGCGGCCCCGCTGCGAATCGTGCCCAGTACGCGACCTGTGCGATTATGCCCAAAGCCAAACCACGTCGCACCAGGCCCCAGCCCAATCCCAGGAGGGAGGCATCGCATGACCCCGCCCATTGATATGGAACCAACCGCGTTGTTCGAGTTATTGGGTTTGCCCTGGGCCGAATTTTCATCCCGGGGTGAATTGGTAAAGAAACATCCCAACTTCCCACCCCCAGACGAAGTGCCCGAGCTCGAGGCATGGTTACAGCCCGATACAGCGATTTTAGTCCCACCCGAGGGGCTCACCATCGCGGGACCGGGTGGCTACGATCTGGCCCTGCTTCGTCGGCAGGCAGGTGGCTTTTGGGCTGTGCTACGCCCTCGGGACTTGGTGCGCGAGTTCGGCGAGAGTTATGTGGAACACAAGCCCTTCCTCAACATGCTGGTCCACGAGCTGCGCTTGCCCGTGACCGTCATTAAAGGCTACACGGACCTGATGCAAAAGGGTTTGGGCGGGCCCTTAAGCGAGCGACAGGCCCAATTTTTGGATATTATGTCATCCAACGTCAAACGCCTGGAACGGCTGTTGGAATTCATCAGCATGTTGAGCAAAGTCGCCCATCGCCGTCTGCCGTTTGACGAGCGAACCATGACGTTACAAGAGCTGGTGGAAGATGTCGAGGAAGCGTGGGCCAATCGGTGGGCGGAAAAGCAGCTTACCTACGTCGGCCTGCCGGACGCAGTGCGCTCCTGGCGGGTGAAAGCCGACCCCCAATACACGCGTTGGATTTTGCACCGGCTATTCGAAAATGCATGGGCCTACACACCCGAAGGGGGGCGCGTGTGGCTCGACGCGCGTCGCAACGCGGATGGGACCATCGACCTTATCGTGGCCGACACCGGCATTGGCGTCGCGGAAGAGGACCAGGAGCGGCTATTTCAACCCTTCTTCCGCTCGCCCGATGAACGGGTGCGCGCCCACAAAGGTTGGGGGCTCGCGCTCCACGTCGCGCGCGCCCTCGCCCAAGAGCTGGGCGGCGATCTGGGCTACACCCCGCGCCCCCGGGGCAGCGCTTTTTGGCTTCGTCTACCCAGCAGCAAATAGCGCAACGTCAACTTCTCAGATCCCGGGGGAACACCATTGTTGCCCCGAAAAGAAAACGCGGCGTCCCTCGAACCCGGACGCCGCGTTACCCATCCTTCAGGGTGCATTTACTTCTCATACACCGGCACCAGCCAGTGGCGGTATTTGGGTTCTTGCCCGCGCACGACCCGGAAGAAGGTCTCTCGGAGTTGCGCGGTGATGGGGCCCATCTCGCCCGTGCCCACGGGCCGGTGGTCGACCCGCGTGACCGCGGTGATTTGCGCGGCTGTTCCGGTGAGGAAGAGCTCGT
>JAADFA010000119.1 GCA_013153135.1 Chloroflexota bacterium | reverse complement strand
AGGTGGACGTGTCCTCGGACGATGCCCCTTCGACTAATAGCGCGCACCCGGAGCCTGCCGTCAGCCTTCAGGTTAGCCGTTGAGCTGACGCGGCGCGCAGCCGCCCTCCGATGCACCGCGCCTTCGGTTCGTGCTGATGGTCGCGGGTGCAGGCAAATCTCGTAGAAGCCCATGCCGCGGGCGGCGAAACCCGCCCGCTATGCTCGCCGTCGGCTGAGCGTTCCCGCGCGTTGGGCTGGGTAATCCGCGCGCAATTTTATACCAACTAGCTACGGGCTTCCACCGCGACGAAGCAGCACGCGAGCGCGACCACGACACGCGGGCTTCCACGACAGCCTCCTTACGCCTCCTCCTCGCCGCTTGACATTTCTACAAACATCTGCGTGAACCCATGGCCACGGGTGTCCCATCCCCGCTGCGAGGATATGGTAAGATTTGAAACAAGCCCTTGAAAAGGAAACCATCCAGGAGAACGACGCATGGGCCCATCTTGGCAACACTACCTCATCCCTCATAGTTTGGACGAAGCCTTACGCCTCTTGCGTGAAGCCCCGCGGCCCCTCGCGCTCATTGCGGGCGGGACCGACCTGCTCCTTGACTTGGAGCAAGGCCGCCATGAGCCCGTACATACCCTGATCGATGTGAGTCAAGTACCCGAGCTGCGCGCGCTGGAGGTGCGAGGAGATCGGCTCTTCATCGGTGCGGGGGTAACCCATCACGAGATTGCGCAGTCCCCGTTGATCCGTCGCCATGCGACCGCGTTGGCCGAAGCGAGCAGCCACGTCGCGGGGCCGCAAGTGCGCCGCGTCGCGACCATTGGGGGCAACGTAGCCCACGCGCTGCCCGCGGCCGATGGCACCATTGCGCTCACCGTGCTCGACCCGATAGCCGAGGTTGCCAGTCCCCAAGGGACGCGGCGCGTGGCCTTTGAAGATCTGTTTGCCGGGCCTGGCCGCTCCACCTTGGCCGAAGACGAGATCCTGGTCGGTTTCTACCTTCCCCTCGTCGAAGCGAATACGGCCAGTGCGTTCGCGCGGGTGATGCGACCGCAAACCATTGCGCTGCCCGTGCTCAACGCGGCTGCGTGGGTGCGCCGGGAAGGCGATCGCCTAGCCGACGTGCGCCTCACTCTGGGCCCGAGCGGTCCGGTCCCCCGGCGCCTGCGTGCGACCGAGGCGGTGCTGCGCGGTCAGCCCCTGACCGACGACGTGCTTGCTCGCGCGTACGACCAGCTGCTGCAGGAAGCTCACTTCCGAACAAGCCGGTTGCGCGCGACCAAAGCCTATCGCCAACATCTAGCCTACGTGCTCATGGAAAGGGTGCTGCGCCGCGCGTTCGCTCGCTGTGCGGAGCCTCAAGCTGCCGCGGTCTAAAGCCATCCCGCCGGGCTAAGGCCCCGCGCGCACAGCCAACATCAAACCGGCCGCGATGAACACCGCGCCGAGCCAAAACGTCACAGGCAAGGGCTCGTGTAAAAACCATGTGCTCAACAGGGTACCCACCACGGGCTGGGCGAAAAAGGTCAGCCCCGCGATGCCCGCGGGCAGACGGGCAAACGCGTAATTCCACAACACCATGGCCAGCGCGGTGGAAACCCAGCCGACGAAAAGCACCCCCGCGATCACGCCGGGCGTCAAGGGGCCGGATAAACCTCCCTGGCGATATAGTTCCAAAGTAGCCAGGGGCAACACGAGAAACAAGCCGCCCAGAAAGGCCAGCACACTTACCCAAAACAGGTCCGCGCGGCCGGCCAACCGACCGATAAGGACCGAATACAACGCCCACGTCAGGGCCGCGGCCGCGAGCAACACGTTGCCTACAAAGCGCTCGGATCCCCAGTCCCCCTGACGGGGGTCCATCACCACCAGCACGCCCACAGTAGCCAGGGCCAACGCGAGCCAACGCTGGCGGGGAATGGGCTCACGGAATAAGATGCGAGCGAACACGTACACAAAGGCCGGCGTTGCGGTGGTAACCAGCGCGCCGTTGGCCGCGGTCGAAAGATGCGTGCCTACAAACTGCAGGCTAAGGGAGAGGCCATAGCCCACCGCACCCACAGCCAGCACGCGCGGCCATAGGGACCACGCGGGTCGCGGCCGTGAGGGGAGCCACCATGCAAGCAAGCCTATGGCCAAGATAAGGCGGCTAGCTAACAGCGTGAGCGGGGGTACGGTATTCATCACGGCTTTGCTCACCACATACATACCGCCCCAAATGGACGCAGCCGCCAAACCGGCCCCTAAGGCTCGCCACGAAAGGGAGCTGCTCATGAGGCACAACCTCCTGCTTTGGGAGCATGGACGACGCGCGTCGCCCGTGGTAGGTATCATTTTAGCCGCGGGCCAAGCGCGACGTATGGGCCGGGCCAAGCTGGCGCTGCCTTGGGGGAGGGAAACGGTCATCGCGCGCGTGGTGCAGCTCGCGCAAGCGGCCGCGTGTGAGCCTGTGGTGGTAGTCACCGGGGGATGGGCCCAAGCCGTACGGGATGCGCTTGCGGCGTATGCCGTGCATTTCGCGTGGAATCCGGAGTACGCGGATGGGTCCATGACCCGTTCCCTGCAGATTGGATTGCGTCATGCGCCCCCCTGGGCCGAAGCCGCGCTGATCTTCCTGGGCGATCAACCGCATTTGCCCCCGAGCTTGGGGCAGGCGGTGCGTGCGGCCTGGCCCCGCGCGGCCGAGGCCATTTGGCAGCCCAGCTATCATGGCCGCCGCGGACATCCCTGGTTGCTGCCCCGACGCTGGTGGCCTGCCCTACTCGCCTGGCCTCCCGAGCGCACGCTACGCGCGTTCATTCAGCATTACGCCATCCCCCGATACACCGTCCCCAGCCCAAACGATGCCATCCTGCACGACATGGACACGCCCGAAGATTACCAACGCCTGCTCGCGCGTTACGGGCCGGGCTCGGACAACGGCGGCAATATGTGAACCACATGCCCTGCGGCGTGTAAAGCGGCCACGGCGTGCGGGAGTGCGTGCGCTTGAACCAAAAGATAGTCCGTGTCGTAGGTCGATACCGCGAATACGCTCACCCCGGCCTGGGCCAGGAGTGCGGTCAGCTCTGCGAGCACGCCGATCAAATCTAGAGGCAAGGGGCCACGCACCCGCAACGCGCGCCAGCCGCGGCTCGCGGGCACGTCCTCGGGTACAGCCGCCTCGAGGGTAAGGATGGACGTCTCGATGGGTGTACGTACCACAGCTTGCAACGGACCCCGCCACACCCACGAGGGAATGGTCGCCCCCGCCGGGCGACGGATCAACGCGAAGCGTTCAGGAAGAAGGTCCAGCGTCCACGGCATGGTTACGCGAGGGTAATATCGCCCAGCACCACGGCTCGCCGCGCGCCCGTGGCCGCGGGCAGGTTCCCGGGGCGACCGTGCCACGTCTCGTGGGCTAAAATCGCAAACGCAATGGCCTCTTTGGCATCAATGGGCAGGCCCAACGCGTCGGACGTGCGCACCCGCGCGGGCGCGAGAAGCCGAATCAGATGGGCCATCAGAACGGGATTATGGGCGCCCCCACCGCTTACGATAACTTCATCGGGGTAACGGGGCAGAAACGCGCGATACGCGCGCGCGATGCTGTGCGCGGTCAACGCGGTTAAGGTCGCGATCACGTCTTCCTCGCGCAGCCCGCGCGCTTGGGCCTCACGCCAAATCTCGTCCAAATACGCAGGGCCGAAGACCTCTCGGCCCGTGGACTTGGGCGGCGGCTTTTGATAATACGGATGCTCAAGCAACCACGCGAGCAAGTCGTCATCCACCCGGCCGCGAGCTGCGAGCTGACCATCCCGGTCATAGGTCTGCTGGCCTGCAGTCACGCGCGCGACCGCGAGGTCGATCAGCACATTGCCCGGGCCGGTATCGAACGCGAAGGGCTCCATCACGTCCTGCCCCTCGGGGGGCAAAAAGGTAACGTTCGCGATGCCCCCGATGTTTTGCGCGGCCCGGACGCGTGTCTGATGGGTCAAGAGGAGCACGTCGACGTACGCGACCAGGGGCGCGCCCTGCCCCCCCGCGGCCATATCTCGCGCGCGGAAGTTGCTTACTACGGGGATGCCCGTGCGCTCCGCGATAACCGCGGCTTCGCCCAGCTGCAAGGTCGCGGGCGGGTCCGCCTCGGGTGCGTGCCACACCGTTTGGCCATGGGAGCCAATGAGCGCGACATCCCGCGGGTGCAACCCGGCTTCGTCGATGGCCTGGAGCACAGCTTGGGCGAAGATCTCGCCCAGGCGCGCGTTGAGCACGCATAACCGATCCACCGTGCCCGTGCCAGGCTGCATGGCCGCCAGGATGGCCGCACGCACGTCGGGCGGATAGGGATAGGTCGCGACGTGGACCACACGCCATTGCAGCCGCGGAGGCGCGCCGCGCACATCCACCAGGGCCACGTCAACCCCATCCGCCGATGTGCCTGACATTACCCCAGCGATGAGCATAGCCGCTTCGCCTCCCGATGCAGGGCTAGACGCCAGTCCGTGATCGCGGTGGCCGTTCGCTCCCGGCCAAAATAGACCCGATTGGTCAACGCCGCGATAACGATATCGCAATCGGGATCCACAAACAACGAAGTGCCCGTGAACCCCGTATGCCCAAAGGCGCGCGGGCCTAAGGGATTGCTCACACTGCGCGGGGCCGGCGACCACAAGGCCCATCCCAGACCGCGGCGCACAAGGCCAGCTTGGGCCTGGAGCTGCACAGCCTGCCATGGGAGATCTGCCCCGAGGAGCGCCGCGAGGGGGCCTTGTCCTCGGAGCGCGTCGAGCCACGCCTGACCGAACGCGGCCACGTCCCTCGCGGTGCTGAATACGCCCGCGTGCCCCGCGACGCCCTCCAAATACCATGCCTTCTCATCGTGCACCTCGCCTCGAATGCGACGCCCGCGCCACGGACAGTATTCCGTCGCGGCCACTTCACCTGCGGCGATGGGCGCTGCGTGCCCACGCCGACGATATCCCGTAGCGGTCAAACCCAAGGGCGTGAGCACCAAAGCTTGCAGGGCCCGATCTAAGGACTGTGCGGTCAAGGCTTCAACAACCCAACCCAGGATGATAAAGCCAATATCAGAATAGAGCACATATCGACCAGGTTTATACGCAAAAGCAGCGCGAAGGACGCGCGGCCGCACTTCCTCGCGCAACCATGTATATAACGGCAACCAGGCCGCGAGGCCTGCGGCATGGCTGAGCACCTGAGCGAACGTGACCTCCTCAGCCCGGGCAATACCTTCCCAAAGGCTGCGCTCTAAGGCGGACGGTCTGGCCAACGCCGCGAATCCCCGAACCGGGCGCGGACCCCAGAACTCGGGGAGCACTTCGGCCACAGGCGTGGTCAGGGTAAGATCAGGCATTTCAGCCAACAGCCGCAGAAACGCGGTCGCGACAAAGGGTTTGGTGATAGAGGCCAAATCAAACAACGTGGCCAGGGTGGCCGGGCGCTCGGGCGCGGCCTCGGGATCAGGATGGCCGACCGCCCGTTGGTAGACCGGCCAACCACGATGACGCACCTCGACCACCGCGGCCGTGTACACCCGGTCGAGGCCAGCCTCCAAAATGGGGTCCAGCGCGCGTGGCCAATCCTCCATGGGCACCTCCTGGCCGGGAGTATAGCATAAGGACACGCCTCTTCTTTCGTGTTTTCTCATCTTTTTTTCCCAACTTTTTAAAGCGTTCTGGCTATCCTAGAGTCTGGCAGGTTTGACCGCACCGGTTGAACCCGGAAAGGTGTGTGGAGGAGACCGGGTGACAGCGATATCTCGAGGGTTCCCGCGTCACATCGCCCTGCCGCGCGAGCACGGGGCATGGATTTTATTTCTAAGCCCGCTGATTATCGGCTTAGCCTTGGCCCCTCGGTGGACGCCAGGGACCAGCGTGTTGATTTTGACAGCGGTCGCGGCGTTTCTCATCCGTGAACCGGCCTCGGTCTTGGTGAAGATTTGGGCGGGCCGACGCTCGCGCGCGGATTTGGCCCCGGCGTTGCGTTACTTCGCCCTGTACGGTCTTGTGGTGGTGCTCGGCCTTGTCGCGCTAGTGCGCATGGGCTATGGCTTTGTGTTGCATTTGGCCGTGCCGGGGCTACTGGTCTTCGCGTGGCACATGTATTTGGTGTACCGACGTCAGGAGCGACGTCAGTTGGGTGCGGAGGTGATCGGCGTGGGCGTGCTCTCCTTGACCGCGCCCGCGCTCGTCTGGATTTCGCACGGCAAATATGAGCCTTACTATTGGTGGCTATGGCTCCTTATCTGGTTGCAAGAAGCAGCCTCGGTGGTGTTCGCTTTTCTACGGCTCGAACAACGCACCTGGCGCACCCTGCCCCCGCTGTCGAAACGGCTACGCGCGGGCGCTCGAGCCATGGCGTACGCGACGTTCAACTTGCTCTTCGTAGCCCTGATGGGAGCCCTGGGCTACCTCTCACCATGGCTATGGTTGGCTTACGTGCCTCAGTGGATTGAGAATATCTGGGGCACCTTGCGGCCCGCGATTCGCTGGAGCGCCATCCATATCGGCCTGCGTCAAACCGCGGTTACGATCCTGTTCACCATCTTGTTTATTCTAACGTGGGGTCGTTAACCCTCCCTCATCCCTCCCTCCTGTACGTTGCGCCGGGCACGGAACCCGGCGCAACGTCGCGTTTAAGAGGGCGCATAATCCTTCTTAGTCGGAGTATAATAGAAGCATGTTTGAACGTTGGGAATTTCAACATCCTTTTCGCAAGTATCAACGCGTTGTTTTATCCCAAATCCAGAGCATTTTGGACACTGCCCAGGACGATCGACGTTACCATATTGTCGCGCCCCCAGGTTCAGGCAAAACCATCCTTGGCTTGGAACTCATCCGTCGACTTGGCCGCCCCGCGCTGGTTCTTACCCCAACAACGACCATTCAAATGCAATGGCGCGAGCGAGTGCGCCTGTTCTTACCACCCGACGAAGATATCGAACGCTGGGTAAGCCTGGACCCCACCCGTTACGCGCCGGTGATGATTTTGACATACCAGCGCTTGGCTGTGCAAGACCCCGACATGCCCTTTGCCGAGCATGCCGCGCGGCGGGAATGGATCCAGGATCTGGTCGACGCAGGGCATGTACCGGACGTCGCCGCAGCCGAAGCCTACCTACATACCCTTGCGACTCAAAATCCCAAGCTCTACCGCCGTGAAATTCGGCGTCGCTACCCTCGCATCAAACGGCGTTTGCTACGTGAACAGCCCCAGGTCATTGAGCACGTGCTCCATCCCAATGCTCGCGCGCTCATCGAGCGTTTGGCTGCATGGGATATCGGCACTGTGGTCCTCGACGAGTGCCACCACTTGCTGGATTACTGGGCTGTCGTCATTCGCTATCTCCTCTCGCGCTTGCGAGAGCCGCGGGTTATCGGCCTCACCGCGACCTTGCCAAGCCCTGAAGACGAACGAGAATATGAAAATTACACCGCGATCTTGGGCGAAGTCGACTTTGAAGTACCCACACCCGCGGTGGTGAAAGAAGGCAACCTCGCACCTTATCGTGATTTGGTTTATTTCGTCCCCTTGACGAAAGCCGAAGCCCATTTCCTCCGCCAAGTTGATGAGGCCTTTAAACAAACCGTAGACCACATTTTGACCGACGCAGACGTACGTCAGTGGCTGGAAACCACCATCGTGCCTCAATGGCAGCGCATCGCGGACGAGAATCCCGTGCTAGCCCTGGCGGCTTTGCGTTGGCTTCACCATCTGGGCCAATGGCCCGCGCAACAACCCCTTCCCGAGCAAGCGCGTCAAGAGCCCACTCTGGACGATCGGCTCACCTTGGTCGAAGCCTACGCGCTCCAACGTCTTTTACCCTCACCCCATGCCGAGGACCGCGCCCGCTATCGCGATTTACGCGAACGCCTTCGGCCGTTTGGATTCACTTTAACCCCACGCGGGCTGCGCCAAAGTCGCACTCCTGGCGACTTGGTGCTCTCATATTCGGCGAATAAGGCCGTCGCGACGGCCTCGATCCTCGCACACGAATATCGAGCCCTAGGGGACCGGCTGCGCGCGGTGGTTGTGGTGGATTTCGAACGGCGCACGGGCAGCTTACAACGTTACCGTCGTGGCCGAACGCCTTGGCGCATCCCCTTAGATGAAGAGGCCGGGAGCGCGCGGTTCGTATTCCGCTACCTCGCGCACCAAGAGGCCCTCACCGCGTTGCATCCGGTCTTGGTCACGGGGCGCACCTTGTGGATCGATAAAGAATTCCGGCCGGTGTTCGAAGCCTTTCTGCGCGCAGAACAGGAAAAACACGGCTGGCAGTTCGAGATCCGCTTTCTTGATCGCGGCGATTTTTGGGAAGTGCGCGGCCGCGGGCGCGATTGGGGCTCGCGCACATATGTCGCGGTGGTGACCAAAGCCTTTGAACGCGGATTGACCAAAGTCTTGGTCGGTACACGCGGACTTTTTGGCGAAGGCTGGGATGCCCTCCGCCTGAACACCCTCATCGATTTGACCACCGTAACAACCAGCGTGGGCGTACAGCAACTACGTGGACGTTCGTTGCGCAAAGACCCCGATTGGCCTCATAAAGTCGCACATAATTGGGATGTCATTAGCGTCGCACCTGAACATCCCGAAGGTGGTGCGCACGATCTGAAACGTTGGCTCCGGCGCCATCAACGGCTCTGGGGGGTTGTTCAAACGCCAATTGATGCCTATCAACGCCATGGTTTGCTTACATTTGCACTACCAGCCCTTACCGACGTCCAACTATGGCTTCAGATGGTTCAAGATGAACTCGATGGCCAAGTCGTTCGGGGGCCCTTACACGTTGATCCGCTCATTACCTTCAAGGTTCGAGGTGGCAAGGCCCCAGCATGGGCCAAAGCCCCGTTCGAAGCCTTCACCCGCCTCATGCTCACCCTGGCACAGGATCGCGAACGCACGTATCGTGCTTGGCGCATCGGGGAGCCGTACACAAATGTCACCCTCCAGACATATTATCTACGCAGGCCCTCCATGCACATCCGCACGATTTATACGCTCTCGGACACGGTGGAGCGCGCTTGGCGGCGTTTAACAAACTTGATACTCTCTAGCCTCGGTCTGGGAATTGACGCCTGGTTATCCGTCCAGAGTTGGATAGCCTCCCTGCCCAATCCGGTCCGCTTCGGATTCTTGGTGGGCTTAGGCGCCTTTGGTGCTGCTAGCGCGTGGTCTGCGTATCGTCATGCACGCGAGTTGCGACGTCTATGGCGCAAGTTGGTCCACGAGGAGCCTATCGATGCGATTTTGCTCGACATGGCCCGGGCGGTCTTTGTCGCGCTGCAAGAATCGGGGCTTATCAGCTCGAATGTGAGCATGGATCAAATTCGCGTCGTCACCTGGCAGGATATGTATTACACGGTACAACTAGAATACGTTCCCAGTAAGGATGCTGAGATTTTTAGCCAAGCGTTCCACGATCTTTTCGCGCCTATTGTCAACCAGCGCTACCTCATTCGTCGAATGGACCACCGTTTGCCCAAGCGCCTGCAGCGCGGGCTTTTGGCCTTGGCGCGGCGTTATATGCGACCCGAACGCGATCCGGTGTACTATCCCGTGCCTACGGTGCTCGCTCGCGACGCGCGCCGTGCACGAGCCTTTCTGCGAGCCTGGAACCGTTTTGTCGGCGGTGGGGAGCTGATTTACACCCGCCGCCCTGAAGGTCGCGCGGTTCTCTACCAAGCCCGGCTAAAACGCTGGACCCAAGAAAACAGGAGCTTAGCGTTCACGTTCTGGCGTTAGTCGGCCAAAAGCAACCCAAGGAAGAGCAACGCGATCAACCCCCACACGCTACCAAGCAGAACTACCAGCCCCATGGTAACCCGTCGCCGGGCCACGCAACACCACGTTAGGCCCCAAGATTTGGCCTGAATATGGGCGAACGCGAGGAGGAAGGCGGCTAGTCCTAACAAAATCAAGCTGAGAACAGGGAAAATAAACCAAAGAAGGGCATCGAGCGCGGCCAAAAGGGCAAGGGTGTAGCGTACAGACAAGGAACCTAGCCGCGCGTCCTCCCCATCCGCCGTGCTCAGCTGCGGCCGCGCAGCGCGGTCCTGCGGCTCAGGGGCCGAGGGTGGCGGAGTTGCTGTTGGTCGCATTTGTCACTCCCCCTTCATCTTCGCCAGGGGTCGGCGTGGTTGCATCCGGAATCGTCCAAAAGCGCAAGTCGTGCAGCAAATAGCGGAAATCGTTGGTCTGGACGGAGTGGATAAGCACGCCGAACTTGCCCTGGAAGAACCACGTGCCGCCGACTTCCGTCACCAAAAAGCGATTGATATAAAACCGCAGCCGTCCACCTTTCATCCAAACGCCAAGCCGGTTGCTGGTCTTGCCGCCCGGATGCAGCACGCCCGTGAACGTCCAGGGCCGCAAAAGGCCAAAAGTGCCCTTTTGCCACTGGTAGATACGATAACGCCGGTTGCATGCAACCTGGACGATAATGCCTTCATTTGGCGACGGGGCACGCACGATGAAGCCGTAACGGTCGTCGTCCTCGCATGAAGAAAGGAGCGTAAAAGTTCCCTCCAGATATCCGTTGCTCACAGGCGGATAATTGGCCAAAAACCAACGGTCCCGCACCGCGGGATGTAACACCCGGACGAGCAAGTGCCCATCCCGGGCCATGATGCCCACACAGCGGATGGTGATGGTTCGCTCGGGGTCATCGGGATAGTTGGGGTCCTGCACTTCGCAGGTATCGTATTGCGGCACGACCCAATACGCGATCTTGCCATCCAGGTCTGTCCATAGGGGCTCGCCCAGGGTAAAGGTTGCAGCGATCTCAGGCACAAAGATGGCCAGGCGCAGGTCGCCATCGCCCTGGTACCCCAAACCAAACCGCTGGCCGTTGGGCGCTCGGAAACGCCATCGGACCTCGTAAAAACCCGGAAGGGTGGGTGCGGCACCTGGCAGTTCGATAACCAAATCCTCGCCCGGGTAGACGCGCCTGGGGATAGGGATATCCTGAGCCATTTCGGGCCAGGTGTGTCGCACTACATCCAAACGGTACTCGGGAGTCCAGATGCATGTCCCGCCGTTACGCACGCGCCATCGCTTGGTAAAGGCCATGCCTGCGTACACCGTATACGGTGCAGGCACCATATTTTCTTCCACAAAGAGGGCTATGTTCGTGCACGTGGTCGGCAGGTAGCCTTGGTCGCTGGGGAACCAACCGAACGCGACAGTCTTTTGGTCCTTGCGCCAGGTGATGTGCACGTCAACAAAGGACTGCTCAAGTTTGGGTGCGGTCCAAAAGCCCGGGCCCAAAGCCGGTTGCGGCGTGGGGATCTCGACACAATAGTAACCCGACGCCAGGCCCGTGAACACGAAACGCCCCTCGTCGTCAGTGATCGTCTCCGCGAGGATCTCGCCACCGGGGCATGGCCCTGCGCGCAAGAGCACGCGCACGCCTGGAATGCCGGGCTCACCGTGACGATAGCCGTCACCGGCCATACCCTTGTCGTACACGCGGCACCCTGGCGGTACTGGTCCGGCGCCCGTGGTCAGGATGCACTCATCACGCCAAACCACGCCCTCGATCACACCCTCGCCCGTGGGACGCGGGGTTGGTGTGGGCACGCCGGGCGTCCATGGCCGAGGGCTTGGCGTGGGGGTCGGCGAGCGTACCGGTGTCGCGGTTGCGGTCGGCGTGGGCGTAGGCAGGGGCACCTTCAGCGTAATAGGTGGGGGAAAAGTGGGCGAAGCGTACGGCGTGGGCGACGGAGGCACGGGCGTACGGGACGCGCGCGTACACGCGGCGCCCCAGAACACCAAACCGAGCACCACGAGCCTCCTCACCACGCGCCCGATCAATCCACGCCGCTCGCCCATGATGCCCCCTTATTCAGCCGTTGTATTGGTCGCAGCACGGCCCCGGGGTGCGAATCGCAACAAAGCCTGCCGGGGGAGCTTATTGACTTTGCGACACCGAGGGCAGGCAAGGTCAAAATGCTGCAATCCCTCCTCGTCCATGGCTTTGAGAGCGGCCTCGGCCAGCTTACGGTTGAGGGGCAACGGTGCACCACAGTATGCACACCGGATCATTCCAACACCTCCTCCACGGCTTCTTGTGCGGGTTCAGGCGCGCTGCGCGCGGCTTGGACAATGCCCGTAAGCACCAGCGCGCCCCCCATCAGGGTAAGCCAAGATGGCACTTCGTGCAAGAGGATGTACGCAAGTAAACTCGCACCCACGGGTTCGCCCAGCAGGCTCACGGACACCACCGACGCGGGCAGGTAGCGCAGCGCCCAATTAAACGCGGAATGGCCCATCAGCTGGGGTACCAAAGCCAGCGCGAGGAACCAGCCATAGGTGCGCGCGGGGTAACCTATCAAGGGCAAACGCAACACGGCTACTGTGAGGAGCAAAAGCACCGCGGCTACGCTGTAAGTTAGGGTAATGTACATCAACAACGGCGTACGTTTGCGCAACGCGCGGCCGATGAGCAAATAGCCCGCTGCGGCCCACGCACCCATGAGCGCGAGGATATCGCCCCACAGCGCCCGCGCGCCGAAACCTACCAACTCATGACATTGCAGTCCGCCATCCCATGCACACACGTCGCCCAACCCAATAATGACACTGCCCACCAAGGCTAAAGCCAGCCCGACAACCAACCCTGGCGTCAACGACTCATCCAACAACCACGCACCGACCAAGGCAACCCACAAGGGCGTCGTTGTTACCAACACCACCGAGCTCGCCACTGTGGTATATTCCAACGACGTGATCCACGTCGCAAAGTGCGCGGCCAAGAACGCCCCTGAACCCAACGCCAACCCCCACGCGCGCGCATCCAGGATGCGCCAGACCCGACGATAGCGCCAGCCGACCCATGGGCCGAGAACCAGGCTCGACAAGCCAAGACGATATGCGGCAATGACCAAGGACGGCGCGTCGTTTTGGGCCCAACGGATGAAGATGGACGCGGTGGATACAGCCAAAATGCCGCCGAACAAAACCAACCATGGAGAGATAGGGGCCCGAGAGGTCGACATCGCCCGCCACCTTGGTACAATCAAACACGGCCAAATCGCATCATTGGGAGGGTCCTATGCGTCGGTTCTTTCATTTTATCACGGGTGCCGGTTTCGGTGCGCTCGCGGGTGCGCTGGTCGCGTTGCTTTTCGCTCCCGCCCAGGGCGAAGAATTTCGCCGCGAGCTGCAAGCCCGCATACGAGCCCTATGGGAACAAATCCAACAAGCGGGCGAAGAAGAACGGCGACGGCTCGAAGCCGAGCTGCGCGCGCTGCTACCATCCGTGGCCGAAGAGCCCAACAGCGACGAGCATGCCTAAATCCACCATGTGGACCAAGATTCCGCGCGCAGGGCCCAATCGCGCACGGTGTAGAGAGCAAGCACCTGCACAAACGCGTTGAGATAGGCCAAGGGGATGGCGGCATCCGAGCCCCACTGCCACGCGAGCCAAGCCATCCCACCAAACCACAGGCCCGCCATGGGCGCGACCACAGCTCGGCCGTAGGCCCAGTGCTTATCCCACAAGCTCCATACCTGCCACCAAACGAACAAACCCAACGTGCCCATGCTAAAAGGCTCCAAAGGCACGCCCAAGAGCGGTGCGAGGCTCAGGCTGAGCGCGGTTACCCAGGCCAAATGCGGATCTTCGCGTGCCCAGCTACGCGCCATCTCCACGAGCAACAGGAGCGCGCCGATGCCCGCGGCGGTCCACCCGGCGCGCGTGCCCACCCCTGGCAGCCGTTCCGCGAACCACGTGGGGAACTGCGGCCACGCGCCTCGGATCACCTCGCGACCCACGTTGATCAAATAACCCTCCCACCAATGGGGACGCAGCCACCAGGCGCCAAGGAGCAAACCCGCAAACGTCAGTGCAAACGCGCGCACCACACGCCAGCGCCCATGGCTTCCCGCCCAAACCAGCACCCAGAGCCCCGCGAGCGCGTGGGGCAGCGGGTCGAGGCTCAATAGCGCGAGCGCGCCCCCTGCAAGGTCATCGCGACGATGGCGCAAAAAAGTAAACACAAGCAGCCACACCAGCAACGCGAGCCAAGAACCACCCCCACGCGCCAAAGACCAGCGCGCGAACGGCCAAATTACCGGGCTCAACACGAATATCAAGAGCAACGGCCCCCGCACCCGCCAGCGGCTGAGGGTAGGCCAGAGCACCAGCGCGAGGCCCATCGCGGCTTGCGCGGCCAAGAGGCCTATCCAGCGCACCACCCAAAAGGGCCGCACCCAGGCCAGAGGAAACACGGGGAAAAGGCTATATAAGGGCACGAGCAAGGGCAACGGCGTAGCCGCGCGCGCGGTGCGCTGCGCGTACGCGGCTGCCAGAGGACCGTACGGATCGCCCTCGGGGACGAAGAGCAACACGCGCGCGGACGCCCACAACGTCGCGAGGTCCTCACCGCCGGGCAGCCGCGCCCAACGCGCGTTGAGCACCATCCACACGCCCAGGGCAGCCAGAGCCAATAGCAACAGAGCCCAACCTTGGCCTCGAGTTCGGAACATGGCCTTACTCCGGCAAAAAGGCTTCAAACACCCAATTCGCGAGCAAACGCCCCCGGCGACTCAATCGGATCCCGCCGGGGATGGGCTCGATAAGGCCCCACCCATGCAAGCGGGTCAACGCGTCGGCGAACGCCCGCTCGGGCTCAATGCCGAACCGACGCCGCACCTCGGCCCATGAGACGCCCTCCTGCGTTAGGCGCAAACGCATCATCATGTATTCGCCCAGGGCCTCGGTTGGGCTGGGGCGGTGCATATGCACCAGGCTCGGCGTCCAGGGGAAGGGCCGCGGCGGTTCGGACGGCGGCTGTTGCCAACGCGCGATGTACGCGTGGGGACTGCGCACGTTTACCGTTCGATAGCCCGCAACCCAACCATGGGCTCCGGCCCCCAAGCCAAGGTACGGGTCGCTACGCCAATATTGGAGATTATGCCGGCTGGCCCACAGCTGACCCTGCGTACTGCGGCGAGCCCAATTAGAAATTTCATACTGCACAAACCCGGCCTCAGCTAGCGCGTCCATGGTCCATTCATACATATCCGCCGCGAGGTCGTCATCGATGGGCGGGACCAACCCGCGCGCGACCCACGCGGCCATGGGCGTACCGTGCTCCAGCGTGAGGGCGTAGGCAGAAATATGTTCGGGCGCGAGACGCAGCGCCCACTGCAGCGTCGCCTGCCAGCGAGACATAGGTTGCCCGGGCAGGCCGTACATCAGATCCAAGTTCACGTTTGCCCAGCCCGCGCGGCGAGCCCAAGCCACGGCACGAATAACGTCCGGAAACGTATGAATACGCCCAAGCAGGCGCAAGTCATCAGGATGTACGGCCTGCATTCCCAGGCTCAAGCGATTGAACCCCAGCGCGCGCAAAGTGCGCAGCCTGGCCAAGTCGAGGGTGCCCGGGTTAGCCTCGAGGGTAATCTCTACGTCCTCAGCCAGGGCGAACGCGTCGCGCAACGCCAGCAGCAACGCCTCATACGCGCGCGGGGGTAAAAGGGATGGCGTGCCACCACCGAAATACACCGTATGCACCCGGAGCCGCGCGGGCGCATGCACAGCGACCCAACGGATCTCAGCGATCAGCGCGCGCACATACGCGTCAAACAGCGCGTCAAGCCCAGCATAAGCGTTAAAATCGCAATACGGGCACCGCTGCACGCAAAAGGGGATGTGAATATAAACGCTGTACGGTACGTCCGGCTTCGACTGCATAGTGGGGATTATACAGGACAAAGGTCCGTACAGCGTCCAAGTCGAGATATAATGAGGGCGCCCGCAACGGGACGCTTTGCCAATAGGAGGAGACCTCATGCCCAGTCCAGAATACGACTTGCGCTATTGGGAAGCTGCTTTGGAGGTGCTGGAAGATTATCTCGAAGCGCCCGAGCTCTATTGGCCTATGGACATCGCGCCGCCCGAGGGCGAACCTGACTATCCTCAGCTCACGTTAGGGAACATGCTGCTTGCGCGACAGCGGCTACAGCGCCCGTTGCCCCTGGACCTGGCCGAGCGCCGCGAGATTCTGGAAGAGAAAATGCGGGGCATCCAACGCCGTTGGCGCGCGAACTGGGAACGCAAGGCCCGACGCGAGGCCGAAAGCCGCGCGGAAATGTGGGCCCGCTATCTCGACGACCTGGCCGAAAGCCCCTCTGAAGCGGCTTTTTACCCCACCGAAGTGCGCAACCGTACCATTGTGGACCTGCTTTTGGCTGAAGGCGCCGCGCCCCATCCCCCAGTCGAGCTGCTCATCCGCAACGCGGATGAGCGCCTGCGGCTGCGCTTCGAGCCTGGGGACTTCGTCTGGGATGATGAACTCCAGCCCGCGTTCCCCAAGGAGCGTTTTTGGTACCTATACGGGCATCCACGCGCGTCGTAACCCACGCGCCCGGCGCCGCCACGTTCAGGAGGTGAGCCATGATCCGCGTAAACGACAAATTCACCGTTCGCTGGCGGCCCGGTATGACCATCCGGGATTTGCTCAACGAAATGAAGTTTACTTTCCCGCGATTGGTCATCGCGGTCAACGGTGAAATCATCCCCCGCGAAGAATGGGAGACCTATCAGCTGAACGACGGCGACAACGTCAAAGTTATCCACATGACCGCAGGAGGCTAACATGCGTTGGGTTCGCTTTCGGACCCCCGAAGGCGAGGTCAGCCTCGGGTGGGTCCATCAAGGCCGCGTCGGGCGGGTGCACGGTTCGCCTTTTGACGAATTTGAGCGCGAAGACTTGCGTTGGAACTTGGACGAAGTGCGCTTGCTCGCGCCCGTCAACCCCAGCAAAATTGTTTGTGTCGGCCGGAACTACGCGGCTCACGCGGCCGAGCACGGCGCGGAAGTCCCCGCGACGCCGCTGCTCTTTCTCAAACCGCCGTCAGCCATCATCGGGCCCGGTGAGGCCATTGTCCTGCCCCCCCAATCTAAACGCGTGGAGCACGAGGCCGAGCTCGCGGTGGTCATCGGCCGCCGGGGCCGCTGGATCCCCGTCGACCGCGCGTGGGAGTACATCTGGGGCTATACCGTAGCCAACGACGTGACCGCGCGCGACCTGCAGCGCCGGGATGGCCAATGGACCCGGGCGAAAGGGTTCGATACCTTCCTCCCCTTAGGGCCATGGGTGGATACCGAATTTGACCCAAGCGACGCGCTCATCATGGCGCGCGTGAACGATGAAGTACGTCAAACCGGTTCGACGCGCGAGATGGTTTTCGGCATTCCTCAGCTCATCGCGTTTATCTCGTCCATCATGACCCTGGAGCCCGGCGATGTGATCCTCACGGGCACGCCCGCGGGCGTGGGCCCCTTGCGCGATGGCGACGTAGTGGAGATCGAAATCGAGGGGCTCGGTGTGCTACGCAATCCCGTCCGGGCCGAGCAACGTCCTGGGGCCTAATCCCGTCCCTCGCCGGCGCGGGCGCGTACGTCCACGCCCGCGCCGGCTATTCGTCTTCCCACGATTCCAGCGGCGGCAGATCATCGAGCGAGGTCAGACCAAAGTGCTGCAAAAAGGCCTCGGTCGTCCCGTAGAGAATGGGGCGGCCCGGCGCGTCCGCGCGGCCGACCTCCTGAATCAGCCCTTTCTCAAGCAAGCTTCGGATCACCCCATCGCTATTGACCCCGCGGATCGCGTCAATTTCTGGCCGGGTGATGGGCTGCCGGTATGCGATAATAGCCAGGGTTTCCAACGCGGCCCGGCTCAAACGAGCCTGGGCTTCGAGGCCCAAAAGCCGCTGCACCCATGGCGCCCAATCCGCCGCGGTCACCAGACGAACCTGATCGCCATGACGTTGCACGCGGATCCCGCGCGTGCGCAGGCGTTCTTCCAACATTAACAGCCCAGCCTCAACCTTATCAACTGACACGTCCAGCGCACGTGCCAACCGAGCAATAGGCACGCCCTCACCTGCCGCGAAGAGCAGCGCCTCTAACCCCGCATCCAACGGCCCCGGAAAGGTCTCAGCCTCGCTCATGGTACAATGCCCCGTCAGAAGTTCGCGGCCGGATTGTATCACGGACGGCGTGTTACGCGTGGGGAAGTCCTTGCGTTTCCTCTGTTGGAGCACATCCCGAACTTAGGTCTTTGGAGGATGGATCATGATGCGACATTGGCGAGCGCTTATGGTGGCCGCGTTGGTTTTCCTCAGCGGTTGTGGTTGGTTCCGCCCACGGCCAACACCAACACCCCATCCCACCCCAACAGCGATGCCAAGTTTCAAAGAAACTTTGCGCCAAGCTGAGCAGGAGCTGCGCACCCAGGGAACGGTAACCCTGCGGCTTCATGAGAGTCAAGTCAACGAGACCATCGCCCAGCTGCTCGCGCAACAAGCGCAAGCCGGGCAAACTCTGCCAGTGCACGACGTGCGCGTCATCTTCGCCCAAGGCCAAATTCAGGTGTACGCGCAAGTGGATACGGACCTGGGAACGATGGACGCGTATCTCGCGCTCAACGTGCACGCGCAGGACGGCCATGTGAAGCTATCCGTTGCAGAAGCAACCCTCGGGCCCTTGCCCATGCCGAGCAGCATGATCGACCCGTGGCTCGAAAAACTGCAAGCCTACCTCGACCAGTGGACCCAACGCTACGTGGTCGAGCAAGTGCGTATTGAGGATGGTTGGCTCATCGTTCAGGCTCGCGTCCGTTAGCCGGATGCTGCTTGCCCGTTGGCTGATTGCGCTCGCGCTGATGAGCCTGGCCGCGTGTCGAGCCCCGACCCGACCGGCCAGCGACATCCGCGTGACTGTGGAAGCCGACGGGCAGACCTATACCCTTCGCGTGCCCGCGGGCACCACCGCGCGCGAGGCGGTCGAGCTGGCCAACATCACGCTGGACCCCCTCGACCGGCTGGAGCCCGCGGGATACACCGTCCTGACCGACGGCGCGCATGTGCGCGTCCTTCGCGTGCGCGAGGTATTGGAGACCCACGAAGAGGTCATCCCCTTCGAACGGCAAACCGTACGCAACGAAGCCCTGCCCGAAGGCGAGACCCGGCTTGTGCAACAGGGCGTCAACGGGCGCAAACGCGTCACTTATCGCCTGGTCTATGAAGATGGTCAACTGGTCGCGCGGCAGGTGGTCAGCGAGACTGTGCTGCAAGAGGCCGTGCCCGAAATCGTTATGGTTGGGGTACGTTCGCCCTTCGTACCCCAACCCATCCCAGGCCGGCTGGCCTATCTGAACGCGGGCAACGCGTGGGTGATGGATGGCGATACAGGGCGGCGTCGGCCCATTGTGCTCACGGGCGACCTCGACGGTCGGGTCTTTCGCCTTTCACCCGATGGCCATTGGTTGCTCTTCACCCGCCGCAGCGACGAAGAAGGTAAGATCAACGAGCTCTGGCTCGCGAACGTAGACGCAGATACGCCAGACTTGTGGGATTTGGGCATTGCGAATGTCATCCACTTCGCGGACTTCTCGCCGAAACAACCTAAAATTATTGGCTATTCTACGGTAGAACCACGCGACGCGCCGCCCGGATGGCAGGCCAATAACGAGCTGGCATTAATTCAGCTCGCGCCCCAGAGCCGTAAGGTGCTTGGGCCAAAGATTTTCCTCGAGCCCAACGCGGGCGGGGTCTACGGATGGTGGGGCACGGATTTCGCCTGGCGCCCCGATGCCCAGGGCCTCGCACTGGCTCAGCCGGATGGGATCCGGTATTTTCGGCTGGGCTCGGAGCAACCCGAAACCTGGGTAGCCTTCACACCATATCGCACCCGAGCGGATTGGGCCTGGCTGCCCGGGATAAGCTGGAGTCCCCACGGCGATGTGCTGTTCACCGTGAGCCATGGGCTACCGGGCGTGACCGACGGCGATGAGGCCGACCCCACCTTTCACCTTATCGCTTATGTACCCAGCCTGGGCCGCGCGCTTATCTTGGCCGAAGACGTGGGCATGTTCGCCTATCCCGTGGCTTCGCCGCCTTTGCCCGGGGTCGATGACGGCGCGGGGTATTGGGTTGCGTATCTGCAGGCTTTGATGCCCCATCAAAGCGACCTCAGCCGATACGCGCTGATGGTCATGGACCGGGATGGCTCGGATCGGCGCCGGCTCTTTCCCACCGAGCCAGGCGACATGGGTCTGGAGCCCCAACGGGTCGCCTGGTCCCCCGCGCCCCTGCCGCAATCAGGAAACCCAGCCATCGCGTTCATCCACCAGGGCAACCTGTATCTGGTGGACACGGTGACCGGACGCGTGCAACCCCTTACGGGCGATGGCCAAACCACGCGCGTAGATTGGCGCTAACCCGTCTCGGCCTACAGGAGGGCTTATGTGGAGACGGCTTTGGCATTGGATCTGGGGCGGCGCGCCGCCTGCCTTCCCCCGGGAGGTCACCTGGGCGACCATCTTTAGCACGGCCTTCATGCTCATGGACGAGTACAACGTCCTCCGGAACCTGGGCTTGCCCGGCGGCGAGGCCCTGGAAAGCCTGGTGCTTTATCTTATTTTTCCCTTGCTTACCTTGCCCGTGCTCGGGCGAGGCCCCAAAGCCTACGGCCTCGCTCTGGGCGACTGGCGCCACGGATTGCCCCTGGTCGGGCTCACGTGGCTGGTGGCCGCGGGCGTCGAGCTGGCCAGCGTCACGCTCGACCCCACGGTGCGCGCGTACTATCGGCCGTTATGGTCGCCGACCTATCCGGGCGTGGTCTTGCTCGACATGGTGGGTTGGGAATTCGTCTTCCGCGGCTATCTGCTCTTCGCGTATGCCCGGGCGTTTGGCGTGGGTCCTGCAATGTGGTTGCAGATGGTACCCTTCGCGCTGATGCACGTGGGCAAGCCTGTGGCCGAGACGTTCTCGACCATCCTGGGCGGAGTATGGTTCGCGATCCTCGCGTGGCGTGGGCAATCGGTCCTCTATCCCATCCTCGCGCATTGGTTCATCGGCTGGTTCGTCGCGTTCGCGGCCGCGGTCCTCGTGGGTGGATAAGCGCGGTATGCATCCCAGGGCCGCGTGAACCCGGCCGTGGGGGCGGCAGGCCGGGGCATGTGGCGGTGAGAATAGCGGGCGGGTTCCGCCGCCCGCGGCATGGGGTCACGGCTGCGCTCGCGTGCCGCCCCGCCGCGGGCTAGAAGCCCGCGGCCTGAAGTTTGGCCTTTTTTGACAAAAGGGAGCACCTCTGGCAAAGTAGAAAGAAACGTAAACCCCAAGCCAGGAGGTGCTCCCATGGCAAG
>JAADFA010000063.1 GCA_013153135.1 Chloroflexota bacterium | reverse complement strand
CACCCCCGGTGCCAGCGCGAGACCACGACCGGATACCAATGGTGGCTGAGCTCGCGCGCCACGGCCTCTTGCTCGCGGGTCGGCGGGCCGGACACAGGCGTGACTAGGGTGATCTCGTGCCGTGCGCGCAGGTGGGGCAACAAATAATAGCTGCGCACCCGGTCACCCTGAATAGGCGGATACGGAAAGCGAGATGCGACGAACAAAATGCGCATGATGCACCTACGCCCTTCGGCGGTCGAGGGGGATTATAAAGTAAAAAAGATCCGGATAGCTATGCTGTCTTGGCCTTAGCCTTAAGGCGTCTGGGGTACGGCAGCTTTTTCCGCATCCGCAGCTTTGAGCTGGAAATACGCATCCATAATCTGCCGGACAATGGGCGCAGCGGTCTTCGCTCCTTCAGTTCCATCATATACGAACGCGACCACGACTATTTCGGGATCGTCATACGGTGCGAATGCCGCGGTCCACGCGTGAGAGGGCCAATCGCCTGGGCGACAGCGGTTGGCTTGTTGGGCTCGATTGTCACAATATTCAGCAGAGCCCGTCTTACCCGCAGCCGGGATCGGGAAGCCTTCAAATGCTTTCTTTAACGTGCCATATTCCACCGCCCGACGCATGCCTTCACGTACCCAAGCTAGCGCACGCGGCTCAATGGTTTTGACCTCGCCCGTGGGTCGACAGCGTCCGATGCCACCTGGGTTTTCGAAGACCTGGATCTTGGGTTCTTGCGTCACATCCCACCGCACCACGGGCTGGAAGGGCCGCACAACTTTTCCTTCCGCGTCAAGGTGTTCGTAGACGAGCGTCGGCTGCATCACCTTGCCGCCGTTCGCAATCGTGGAAACCACCACAGCCATCTGGATGGGCGTGACCAAGACGTAGCCCTGGCCTACGCTGGCCAGGTATGTATCACCTGTGGACCAGTTTTCTCCCCGGTAGATGCGCTTCCACGTCGGGTCGGGGATCAGCCCGTCCGCCTCACCAGGCAAATCAATGCCTGTGTACGAGCCGTATCCCAATGCTTCCGCATACGACTTGAGGCGGCAAATGCCCACACCACCATTGGGAATCTCGTCAAAATATCCGCCGCCAACCTTGTAAAAGCACACGTTGCTTGAAAACGCGATGCAATCCAAGAACTCCAACTGCCCAAAACCGCCTTTCTCCCAATTCCAGTCGTAGAACGTTCGGGTTTTGCCCTGTTCACCCGCTAGGTATTTTTGAGCTAGCTCAATGGTTCCCGGCGTTTCGATGATCATGCCCGGATGTACAATGCCTTCATTCAGCCCTGCCGTCGCGGTGACCAGCTTGAAGACCGAGCCCGGCGGATGTTCTGCGGAAATGGCATGATTGAGCAGAGGTTTAAACTCATCTGCTTCTAAAGCCTTGTAGTAATCGTAGGGGATGAAGCGGGCCATGCGCTGGTTGTTGTAGGTTGGAATGGAGACCAGGGCCAACACTTCTCCCGTTTTGGGGTTCATCGCGACGGCAACTGCATTGCGGAAACGCGTATAGCCAAAGTATGAATTCCACCAATCCAAGTTGTAGCGCACAATGTGAAACGCGGCGTTTTGCAAACGCACGTCAATGCTCAAGCGCAAGTTGACTCCAGGACGTGGGGGCTGAGGTGGTTCGAGATCGTAGAGGATTCGGCCCGCGACGTCCACCGCGACAGTGCGACGTCCGTTTTGCCCTGCAAGCTCGTCCTGGTAATACATTTCCAAACCTGCGTATCCCACTTTATCCCGGTTGATGTCCAAACCTTTCTCCTTGTAATAATCCGCCAGAGCTTCGGGGACGGGCCCCAAGAAGCCCACGATCGCCGCGGTGGTCTCGCCTGTGGGATAGTCCCGTACGGGGACCACTTCGATGCCGATACCAGGCCAGTTCTTTTCTTCAATAATGAGCGCAACCTCGCGCGGAACATTGCACTTGAGCCGCACAGGGCGATAGGGCTGGGACACGATACCATATTCAACGAGCTGCCGTAGCCCCAGCTCCGATCGGCAAGGGACGTAAGGCGTGGTCTCCAGGTCGTTTAAATTCAAAGGCATATCCAAGAGCTCGGCCAGATCTTGCAACATCGCGTCGACATAGCCTGGGTCATCGGGCAGCTGCGCCGCGGTAACCACCACGTTATACGAAGGCAAATTACGCGCGAGGATGACTCCACGTCGATCGTACATCACCCCGCGTGGCGCAGGAAGGTTGAGCACTTCAACCATATTCTCTTGAGCTCGCGCGACCCATAGAGGGCCTTGAATAATCTGCAGCCAGAACAACCGCGCAATAAAAAGCCCCAAAATGCCTGTCAACACAGCTAGCAAGCCATACAAGCGGGATACGGCAATGCGATTCTCGTTCATTGTTTCCCCATCCCAATGCCAGGCTTAAGCAATTAGTTCTCGTGGGGGCAGGGTCCAATCGGCCCACTCGCCCACAATCGCGTAGAAGGGTAATGCCAGCAAAGTGTTAAGTAGCATGGAAGGGAGAATAACCTGAACAAGGACCAAAGATATGGGCGCGGAGACGCCATCGAACGCCCACCGACCGAGGAACGCAACGCCCTGCACCAGGATTGTACCGATCCCCACGAACGCAAACAAGAGGGGAATGCGCGGTTCCTCGATGCGCTGCAAGATATAATGCGCGGCCACACCGGCCAAGCCGTAGCCGAGCAAAGGAATGCCTACGGGCAGCGCGGAGTAAACTTCAACCACCGCTCCCGCGACCAGAGCCCATGCCCAAGGGGGGGCATACCGGTGTTCGTAGAGCACCCATACGGCCCACGCGAGCAAAACCGCGTCCGCGGTGCCATGGAGCAAATGCCATTGGCTCAAAAGCGCGCTTTGCAGCACGCCTGCGAAGATAAAGAGCAAAACGCCCCCGGCAAAGGCCCGAAACATGGTTGCCTCCTTGGCGGCCGAGCGCCTCTAGGAAGAATACGCCGTGCCTCTCGGTCTTGGTCGCGTGGTCACGGCGCAGGGCCTATAGGAGTGGGGATAAGGGGCGTGATATCCACCGGTCGAAAGTTGGTAATGACCAGCACGACCTTTAAATTCGCGAAATCCGTTGCAGGTTGCACGGTGGCCTCTTGAAACAGCGCATGGGCCAGGCGTTGCGTGCTCGCGATTTGGCCAACCAACAGGTTCGGAGGATATTGGCCGCCCAAGCCCGAGGTCACGACCAAATCACCCACGTTGATTTTCGCGTCCAGGGGGACCATGCGCAGCTGCAGGTCACCGGTCACGCTGCCGACCAGCAGCGCGTCTACGTTGGCAGGTGTAACGCGCACGTTGACCTTGGAGGCGGGATCCGTGATCAAGCGGACTCGGGCTGCGCGCGGGATCACCGCGTCGACTTGACCAGCCAGGCCTTGCGCGCTTACCACGGGCATCCCTGGCCGGATGTCGTCATCGCTGCCCACATTGATGATGATATAATGCATGAATGGACTGGGATCTCGGCCGATGACCTGGGCAGTTTTGTATTCATGTTCGGGATGGGCTCGCGCGAGGTCGAGTAGTGCGGCATAAAGTTCAAGCTCCGCGACTTGTTGTTGCAGGATAGCCAGCTGGGTTTGCAATTGCGCAACCTGGGCTTCGAGCTCACGATTGCGGCGACGCAGAGTTTCTACGTCTGTAGGCGCGGCGAGGTAGTCAGCTACTGCGCGCGCATAACGCACGACCGCGGTTTGTGCCTGGAGCACAGGCTGGACAAGCCGTCCCAACCACGGCGTGAGATAGCCACCAAGGGCCAACAGAACTAACCCGGCCATCATCAAGCCAATGGCCAGACGAGGGAGGGATGGGCGTTTCATGGTGAACGTTCAACGTTTGGGGCCTGGTGGTCCAACACCTGGGACCCTAGCCTAGAGGAAATGCTCCACATCGACCAACAAACGTTTGAGGTTATCGAAGTCCTCCAACACCATGCCCGCGCCCCGGGCCACAGCGGCCATGGGATCATCCGCGACCCATACCCGCAAACGCAACTCGTCGCTTAGGCGACGATCCAACCCTTGGAGCAGCGCACCGCCCCCAGCCAAGCATACGCCGGTTTCGATGAGATCCGCGACAACTTCGGGAGGAGCCTCGTCGAGCACGTCTTTGACCGTTTGGATGATGGTCTCTAAAGGTCGGGCCAAAGCTTCGCGGATTTCCACCGACGACGCTTCGACCACCTCGGGCAAGCCGGTAACCAGGCTACGCCCGCGCACTTGCATCGTGCGCTCCTCGGGCAACGGCGCGGCCGAGCCGATCTCCATCTTGACCGTTTCGGCCATGCGCGGCCCGATGAGTAGGTTGTATTTGTTTCGAAAATACTGGATGATGGCTTCATCCATTTCATCCCCGGCCACGCGCAGCGAGCGGGCGACGATGATGCCACCCATGGAGATTAAAGCAACTTCGGTTGTTCCCCCGCCGATGTCGACAATCATGGTCCCTTCGACGTCTTGGATGGGCAGACCTGCGCCTAAAGCCGCGGCCAGAGGCTCAGGAATGAGATAGGCTTCGCGCGCGCCTGCGGTTAAAGCCGCGTCGTACACTGCTCGCATCTCCACTTCGGTCACACCCGCGGGGATGCCCACCACCACCCGAGGCCGCGGGAAGGGCACGAAGCTCTGTTCATGGGCCTTGAGAATCAGGTATTCGAGCAACGCGGTGGTGATTTCGAACTCCGCGATGACCCCATCCCGCACAGGGCGAACTACTTGCAAAGATTGGGGCGTGCGGCCGACCATGCGCTTGGCTTCACTCCCGACGTACAGAGGGCGGCGGGTACGTTTATCAAGCGCAACCCAAGATGGCTCATTGAGGACAATGCCCTTACCCCGCACGTATACCAACGTGTTGGCCGTGCCGAGGTCGATGCCAATATCGAGTGCGAACAGGCCGAACAGCCAACGCAGGGGGTTGAAGTTCAATCACGCCCTCCACTCACCAAAAGAATCAGGCCCCCTGAACCCATCGCCCAGGCTGGCGGGATTATACCATGCCGCGCGAGCGGTCATCGTGCCCCAGCACCGCCGCGGGTGCACGCCGAGGTTGTCGAAACGGCCCAACGACGAGGGGGAGGCCACGGAGGCTGTCGCCACAGCCGCCGCGGGCTGGAAGGCCACGGCTAGGATAACCTGGTGCGCGCCTACCCGGCCTAACGCGCGAGCAC
>JAADFA010000118.1 GCA_013153135.1 Chloroflexota bacterium | reverse complement strand
TGCTCCCCGGGCAGGATTCGAACCTGCAACCTAGCGGTTAACAGCCGCCCGCTCTGCCAGTTGAGCTACCGGGGAAGGCGCCTCTATTATACAAAGCCCCTCGCGGGCTGTCAAGCAGGTCGCCGCCAGGGTGCACGCAAAGGTTGTAGAAATGTCACGTAGCGAGGGGAAGGCGTAGAGGGCTGTCACCGTTGAGCCTCCCCGCCGCGGGCTGGAAGCCCGCGGCTAGTTGGCATAATGTTACGCGCGAGCTGACCGGCCCAACGCGCGGCGGCGAGGATAGCGGGTGGGTTTCGCCGCCCGGGGGCCGGGGCTACAAGATTTGCTTGCACCCCAGAAAGTTGAAACCTTGCGCAAACCCTATTCCGCGTTACAATAAAAACATGCAGCATCCAACCCGACAAGCCATCCTAGATTTTTTGCGAAAACATCCGGGCGCGCAGGTGCGCGATTTGGCCGAGGCGTTAGGCATGACCCCGGCCAATATCCGGCATCATTTGGCGATTTTGAGCGCCCAGGGGCTGGTGGAATCCTACCAACCAAAGTTCCGCTATGGGCGGGGCCGGCCACCCAAGCGTTTTCGCCTGACGAAGGCCGCACAGCCTATGTATTTGGAGCCATTGACGCGTGCCCTGTTGGATTGGGTCCGTGAGCAAGGTCAGCCTATGGATGAGGTTTTGGAACAAATCGCGGAACGCATGTGCGCCCACTTGCCCACCCCCTTGCGCGGCTCGTTGCGCGAGCGCATTACCACTGCGCTGGGCATCTTGCAAGGTTGGCGCTATGCCCCACGCTGGGAAGCGCATCAAGATGGCCCGCGCATCCTCATCAGTCAATGCCCCTATCGCGCTCTGGTGCCCGATTACCCCGAGCTGTGCCGTTTGGATGAGCACCTTTTACAGAAACTTTTGGGCGTTCCTGTGTATCATGATGGGAAACATACCCACCAAGCCCCGTGCGTTTTCGTAATTCGCGAAGCTTGAGGCACCATCGCGCCCCGCCTGGTATAATTCCCCTGCCCGTAACCGCACACCCGCAACCAAACGGAGGAGGCTACCATGGGCGCGCTGGATTCCTTGCTGGCCAGCCTCGGCCCTGCTGTGCGTTGGGTCGATGGTCAACTGACCGTGGTCGACCCCGAGGCCTTGCAAGCCCACATTCCCGCGTTGGCCGAGAAGGCCGCGCTGGCCAACCAGCCTGAGAAAGGCGTGGCACAATATCTCATCCGGGCAACCGCGCAGGCATTGGGTATCATTCCCTCCTCTATCCATGATTTGTACATGGCCCGTGGCCGGGGCGAGGTGCCCCCGAGTTTTACGGTGCCGGCTATTAACTTGCGCGCGCTGCCCTTCCTGGCCGCTCGTGCTGTGTTTCGGGTTATGCGTGAACTCAACGCGGGGCCGGTCATCTTTGAGATTGCTCGCTCCGAGATCGGCTATACCGACCAACGCCCCGCGGAGTACGCAGCTCAGGTCTTGGCCGCTGCGATCGTTGAGGGTTACCGCGGTCCCGTGTTCATCCAGGGCGATCATTTCCAGGTTTCGGCCAAACGCTACGCCAAGGACCCCGACGCCGAATTGCAAGCGGTACGCGACCTTATCGCGGAGGCCATTAAAGCCGGCTTCTTCAATATCGATATTGATACGTCTACCTTGGTCGACCTGAGCCAGCCCACGGTACAAGAACAGCAGCGTCTCAATTACACCCTGACCGCGCAGCTCACCCAGTACGTGCGCAGCCTCGAGCCAGATGGGGTGACCATCTCCACGGGTGGCGAGATCGGCGAAGTGGGCGGGCACAATTCCACGCCCGAGGAGCTGCGCGCGTTTATGGACGGCTACAACGCGACCCTGGCCGAGATCGCGCCAGACGCGGCCGGGTTGAGCAAGATCAGCATCCAAACCGGCACGCAGCACGGCGGTGTGGTCTTGCCAGATGGCAGCCTCGCGCGCGTTAAGGTCGATTTCGAAACCTTGCGCTTGCTTAGCCGCATCGCCCGCGAAGAATACGGCCTGGCCGGCGCGGTACAACATGGCGCTTCCACCCTGCCCGAAGAGGCCTTCAGCAAGTTCGTCGAGGCCGAGGCCGCGGAGGTCCATCTCGCGACGAATTTCATGAACATCCTCTATAAACATATGCCCGATGACCTGCGTCGAGAGATTTACGCCTATCTGGATGAACACCACCAGCATGAACGCAAACCCGATTGGACCGATGAGCAGTTTTATTACAAGACCCGCAAGCGGGCCTTGGGCCCCTTCAAGAAGGCCATTTGGGGGATGCCCACCGAGGTTAAGGCCCGAATCTATCAGGATTGGGAAGAGCAATTCCGCCGTTTGTTCCGTTTGTTGGGCTTGACCAACACCCGTCCGCTGCTGGATACCTACATCCATCCCGTGGTTGTGGCCCCGCGCATGGCCGATTATGTGGATGCGCGGGTGGTTGGGGAAGACACGCGCGATTTGGCGGACTAATACCCAGGGCCGGGGTTCACCCCGGCCCTTCGTGCTCGAGGCTCTCATGGACCAAGGCATCACGCCTGAACGGTATCGGGTAATCCCGCGGATACTTCTCTTCCTCTTCCACCATGGCCGGGTGCTCATGCTGCGCCGCGCGCGAACCAAAGCCGTGGGGCCAGGCCGTTACAACGGTCTGGGCGGCCATATTGAACCGGGTGAAGACGTGCTCAGCGCGGCCCGGCGGGAATTGGCCGAAGAAGCTGGCATCGTCGATGTGCCGTTGCGCATGTGTGGCACGGCTGTGGTTGATGTGCGTCCGGTAGGCGTGATGCTCTTCATCTTCCGCGGCGATTGGCCCCATGACACGCCGCCCACCTTGCGCGCGTCTGACGAGGGCGAGCTCGCGTGGGTCCCCACGGATGCGCTCTCTCGCTATCCTCTGTTGCCCGATTTGTATGTGCTGCTCCCGCGGGTTATTCGATGGCGTCCTGGCGACCCCCTCTTTCACGCGGTGATTACGCCGGGCGATGGGGAGCAGGTTCAGGTGCGTTTTGGAGGCTGAGCATGACGTGGCCCGCGTTTTGGTTCGGCACGGTGGTTGCGTGGTGGCTCGCGGGACTCATCGCGTGGCGTTGGGCGCCCCGGCCGGGCCGTTTGTTGCTCTATGTGCTCGCGGGTTGGTTCGGATTTTGGCTTGGGCATAGCCTTTTTCTACGCCAGCATTGGTTTTGGGGGCGGTTGGGCCCCCTCTCATTGAGCGGAGGAATTTTAGGTACCCTCGCCGTGGTGGGGTTTCTGCACTTCTTGCTCACCCCTGGCGCGCCGCCGGATGAACCCTCGCGTGACGCTGGGACACGTTTCGCCCGCCGCGCGCGACGAAGGAGGTCGACGTGAACAAGGCTTGGCTTCTATTTGACGCGCATCAAGATCTGGCCTGGAACGCCTTGACTTTCGGGCGGGAGTACACCCGTTCGGCTTATGAAACTCGGCGGATTGAGCACGAGACTGGCTCCATCGCGCCCCAGGTCAATGGCGATACCTTGCTTGGCTGGCCAGAGTATCAGCAAGGCCGTGTAGCGATTGCACTGGCCACGTTGTTCGCCGCGCCGGAACGGCGTCGGGGCGGCCCCTGGGATACGCAAGTTTACGCGACGCCCGAAGAGGCCGCGCGCGTCTATCAGGGTCAGCTGGCCTATTATCAACGTTGGACCGAGGCCCATCCCGACCACTGGCGCTTGCTGCTCAACGCGGACGCGGTGCGCGCCCATTGGCAGCGCTGGCAAACCGAAGACGGGCCGCACCCCGTGGGGCTTATCTTGCTCATGGAAGGCGCGGAGGCCATCCAAACCCTGGACGATTTGCCTTGGTGGCGCGAGCAGGGCCTGCGCATCATTGGCCCCGCATGGGCAGGCACTCGCTTTTGTGGCGGTACGGGCGAACCAGGCCCTTTAACCGACGAAGGCCGCGCGTTGTTGCGCGCGATGGCCGAGCTCGGTTTTATCTTGGACCTCAGCCACATGGACGTGACGGCCGCGCGCGAGGCGCTGGACCTGTACGATGGCCCTATCGTCGCGACCCACGCGAATCCGCAAGCCGTGGCCCGACGGCCAAGCAACCGCTTTTTGCCCGATGACGTGATCCGCGGCCTGCTGGCCAGGGATGGGGTGATCGGCATTGTGCCTTACAACCGCTTTCTGGTGCCGGATTGGGAGCCTGGCATGCCTAAGGAACGGGTGACATTGGACGCGGTGGTCGCGCACATTGACTACATCGCTCAAATGGCAGGAGATGCGCGACACGTGGCCCTGGGTACTGACTTTGACGGCGGTTTTGGCGTCCAAAGCGTGCCAGCCGAAATCGATACCATCGCGGACTTGCCCCGCCTGGCTGACCGGCTAGCTCGCCTCGGCTACACCGAAGCCGATATCCGCGCGGTGTTCGGTGAGAATTGGCTGCGCATCTTCGCGGCTTAAGCCGAAAGTTATAAGGTTGGAGGCTGGCAATGAAGGCATACGACCACATCATTCAGGAGCACTACCAGCGGGTGGCTCGCGAAGCAGGCCTTTCGCCTCAGAGTACCATGGCGGATCAGATCATCCGCCAACGGGAAACCGAGGCCATTTTGCGCTTTATCGAAGCCGTGCTGGCCGATCGGCAGGCTCGAGGACTCACGGACCCTCCCTTGGTCATGGATGTGGGTTGTGGCAATGGGTATACGTTGTCCGTGCTTCGAGACGCGTTCCCGCATTTGCGTTTGGTCGGGGTGGAGAAGGTCGACGCACTGCGCTCGTTGGCCGCGTCCCGTTTTGCCGATGACGCCCAGGTACGCATCCTCGCTGGTGATGTGCGCGACCCAGACTTTCATCAAGGCTTGCGCCCCGATGTGCTCATCAGCCAGCGCGTGCTTATCAACCTTTTGGACGCCGAGGACCAACGTCGCGCGTTGGCGAACATGATCCACGCGGTGCGGGAGCCGGACGCGGATGGCATTGGTGGCTATTTGCTCTTTTGGGAATCGTTTCAAACGCCCCTCGCGCGCTTGAACGAGGCACGCGCGGAGTTCGGTATGGATCCCATTCCTCCTGCACATCATAATTTGTATTTGCCGGATGACTTTTTTGCGCATCCCGAGCTCGAGCCTTTCCGGACGGCCACGTATCAACCCCAGCCGAACATGCTTTCTACCCACTATTTTGTGAGCCGCGTCTTGCACGCGGTGGTCACGCGCACCTTCACGCCGGATGCACCCTTCAAGCGGAATTCGCATTTTGTGCAATTTTTATCTTCAGCACTTCCTCCCGCGGTCGGGGATTACGCGCCGCTGAAGCTCTACGTCTTCCGCCGTGTGCGGCCCCGGTAATGTTGCTTTGAGCAGAGGTAAAAAACAAAAGACCCAGCCCCATGACCTGGGGGCCATGGGGCTGGGTGCGGGGTTGTTTGAAGCGGGAGGGGCGATGTCGTTGCTGGTTGATTAGCCCCAGAAGAGCTCAGGCTCGACGCGCGGGGCTTCGAATGTTTCGCTTTCGTCGACCAGCAAGCCTTCGATGTCGTCCAGGCTCCAATAGCGGTGTGCACCCAGGATGAGCTCTTGCGCGGTCAAGCGGCCAGGGCCGATGATCTTGACCAGTTTTCCTTCTTGGACGAGATACTCGACCAAGGGGGCGAAATCGCCATCGCCCGTGACCAAAACGATCTCATCCAAGGCTGGGGCCATACGGATGATCTCGATGGCGAGGACGAGGTCCATATTCCCCTTGAGGCCGCCGTCCGGCAAGCGCCGGACGGGGCGGGTGACCACACGGTAACCCAAGTGCGCCAAGGCCCGCACGAATTGATCCTGTCCTTTGTCCTCCGGGTTGACCGCGGTGAACGCGTGGAACAGGACCTGATTCGGTTGGGGTTTGTGCGCCCGAGCATCCAGGCAGAACTGATGCAGCACGCGGTAGTTGATCTTCTTGTCCGGCCATAGGATGCGGGCCGTGTGGAAGAGATTCTGGATATCAACGAACACGCCGATACGGTACATAACACCCTCCATCGGTTGAGTTGGTTTTGTTGGCACGACGGCCGATGATCTATCCCAGACGAGAGGCATTTAGCCACCCCCTTCGGTCCGAGGTGTGATTTGGAGATGGGCCCCCATCACGTGAAGGATCTGTTGAACCTGGAGCCACAGTGGCTTCGGTGCTTGCGCGATTAGGACGACATCCTGCCCTCTCCCGCCCTCCATAATCCACATTTCCGCTTCAAACGGCCGTCCGTTTAATGTATACGACCAAGGCAGGCGCCAGGTTGTGAGGGGCATGTCGGGCACCTGCGTGATGGCGTCCATATCTAGCCGGAAGGAATCCGGATCCCAAAGGGAGCGTTCAACCCAAAACGCGAACCAGTAGTCCGCCCGTTCGTACGGTGGGACGCGGTCCACAGGCCCTACAAAAAGGTAAATCCCGGGTCCAGGTGGGCCGGTTTGGATATCTGGCGTTGGATTTGCTGACGGGGTCGCGCCTTCGCCCTCGCCGGTTTCTTCCTCCCCAAAGACGGCCCACCACCAATGCTCATACTCGTCCAACATCAGGTCATCCGTCTCATCAGTCCAACGGGCTTCGGCCCACTCGGGCTCGGGGACGGCCAACCAAGCCCAAAAGACCGGCCCTTGATCTAAAGGTAAAAAATGCCAACCTTGGGGCTCTGCGACGCGCAATTGCATGTTCGCGAGCTCCAGTTGGCGAAACGAAAGATCAGTTGCTGGTATTTCAGTGCCCCCAGGTAGAGAGGCGATGGCGCTCACCGGAGCCTGTAAGGTTTCGCGCGAGAGCCAAATCCATCCCAAAACAAAACCTGAGATACTGCTAACGATAAACACAAAACCCCAAAAGATAATCTTTTTTCGCATCGAATTATGCTCCTGGTTCCGGAAGGGTTGGGCTGGGGGCCTTGTACGACCCCCAGCCCGAGGCCGAGGGGCTAGCCATCAAAATCCGAAGGTACGGTCGGTGTTGGCGATGGCATCACCGTTGGCGTTGGTGTACTGGTCGGTCGCGGCGTTGAGGTCGGTGTCGGGGTCGGCACGGTGATGGTAGTGCTCAACGAACAACCACTGAGCGTCAAATTGACGATAAAAGTGCCGTAGATAGGCGCGGTCGGATTGCTCGCTCGCCCGAAATTCGCTTCCCAGGAGCCTGTGCTCCATTGCATGATGTACAGGTTCCGTGACGTAGCACTTGTGGGCGACGTGGTGTCGTTCAAGTACGAGGTATAACGTCGACCTGCCCAGGTGAAGAATTGCACCATTTGGTCGGGGTAGTAGGGCGTCCAGTGAATCTCCGCGTAGGTCAGCTCGACGGGCACGGGGTTGTAGTTCCCAATGTCCACGTGTACCCGGTCACCGGTTACGTAGGCGTTGCGGATGCGGATGCTGTTGCAATTCGGCGTTGGCGTCGCGGTCGGTTTGGCCGTGTTGGTTGGCGTTGGGGTATTGGTCGGCGTGTTGCTCGGTGTTGGTGTATTGGACGGTGTCGGCGTATTGGACGCTGTCGGCGTAATGGTCGGGGTCGGTGTGATCGTTGGCGTCGGGGTAATAGTTGGCGTATTCGACGGCGTGGGGGTATTGGACGGCGTTGGTGTATTGCTCGGCGTGGGCGTGATGGTCGGTGTCAGTGTGTTCGTTGCGGTGGGCGTGGGTGTCGGTGTGGCCTTCTCCATAGCCGCGTCGACTGTGCACGTTGCAATCACATTGCCCTGCGCATCGTAACTATAGAACACGACGCGGGCCTGGAATTTGCCACCCAGGATTCGGTCGTCGTTGACGCCTTGGCGGTCCATGCGGATGGTTAGAGCCCCCGTTTGTCCTTGACCAAGGTAATAGCCGCGTTGGATGTCCCGTGCTTCTGCGGGTGGTGTGGTATCGCCCGGCGCGGGATCGAAGCTCTTAACGGTAGAACTCAAGCCCGGCATCCGCGGCCACCAGTAGAAACGTCGCGTACCGAACACCGCGGTAGGATCCCCATCCCATGCGACGACATCCTCCCACCAGAAGTAAATTTCCCCCAATTCCCATGGCGCGTAGGTTGCCGACGAACTTACATTGTTGCGGATGCGCAGTTTAAGGTACAGTCTCCTTGTCTGGTTTTTGTCTACTTTGAAGCTGCGGACGCTCATATCACACGGTGGCGCAGGCTTGTCAACCCAAAAGATACGTTCAACGGGTTGGCTGATCCACCACGAGGATGAACGGATGCCTTCAGCGGTAATGCGGTAAGCACCGTTCGGATACTCACGGCGTAGCTTATTCCATAAAGTATTGCCCATAGCGTTGCAAGTTGCATCGCCGCCGAATGCGCAGAAGCGTGGGGTGGTTTCCCATGTGCGGCGGTAGAGCCAAGAGTCACTCCATGAGCCGTAGATGTAGAAACGCACGGCCCGAACCCCATCGCCGTTGTTGGTGCCGACCATGGGATCCCAAGCTTCGGCTTCAAAGCGAGTTCGGTCGCGTTCGGCGCTATCAAAGTTGCGCAGGATCAACGAACCGCTATCTGGTGGGTCAACTGGTGGATTGATAATGCGAATGTGGAAGGGCTCGTATGTCGCAGTAATGGGACATGAGAGCTCAAATCCGTCCTCTCCAACCAAACGTGTTTGCAACTCCGCGGTGTATTCATACGAGCCCAATGTGGTCGCTGTGATTTGTTGGTTCGTGTCTTGGTCGCGGAAGATATAGCGATAGACAACCATGCTGCTGATGGTTTGTGGTGGCGAGAAACTCACCTGAATAGGGGATGTGGTTGTATCCGTATCGTTGAGTACTGGCCACCAACCGCGTAGCATGCGATCGAAATAGGCGTTGTTCAGACCGTTGGTATCCCAGTAGAGCTTAATTTCATCAATGTGCAAACGCAAACCGCTTGTGTTGTACACGTATAGCCGGAGGGCGTTATCCCAGTTGAAGAATTTAATGGTCACGTCAATCGTGTCGCACCCCGGCGTCGGTGTCGGGGTCGGTGTGGCGGTATCGGTGGGGGTTGGGGTATTGGTTGGCGTTGCTGTAGGTGGCGGCGTATTCGTTGGTGTTGGCGTGATGGTCGGGATGAAGAAGGTAGGTGCGGCCTCGACTGAGCGCGAGACACGGAAAATTTCCAGAGGCGCTTGCCGCTCTACGTACAGAGTTACCGAAGGTATGATGCGATTGACGGCTGGCGTGATCAATCGATGTTCATAGACAACCGATACAATCACTTGGACCGGGATACCCAACCAAGGATCGCCGGCATCTTCAACGGGAATGCACTGCGGCGGTGCCGTATCTGTTGGGCCGACGTACAAAGTTGGGTCTCCGGGACCATAGCGCGAGCGGCACACCGTAACCTTAAAGTAGCCGGGGTTTTTCCAGCCTGGCCCTTCGGGATTGTTCGGATCGAAAGCTAAGCCGCTGGCATAAGCGACATCCGTGGTGACTTTCTTGATGGATGGTACGCGTGCCTGGTTAATCGCGTTCGGGTTGAGCTGGTCGCCCGTAGCATTGACGCATGGCGTCGTGCAAAATTCGTCCATCCATTCGCCGGATGCCGCGTAGCGTACGCCTTCATTGGCTGCGTGGGTCAAGGCGTTCCACGCGTGGAACAAACGGCCAAATTCCAACGTGCCCAAAATCAACAACAACGCGACGGGTAATGCCACTGCGAACTCAATGAGGCCCTGGGCATTGGGCCGTGTACGCAGGCGTGGCCATTTCATAGCACAACCTCCCTCAACAAAGACGAAATCTCCCTTCCATTCGGACAACTAATGCGACAAACGTGTGAATACACGACGGGCGATATCCTCGAACACTGCTTGCAAATTGGAGCCCGAGCGGCGATAGTAGTAGTTGCCACATTGTTTATCGACGTACGGGTTATAGGGAACGCCGAAGCACGGGTCGGCCGTGCCCGTATCCAGCTGACCATCGTCGCCCAGGTTGGCGATGTAGCGTAAGAGCGCGGCGCCGTGGGGCTTGTCGTCGTAGCTGGGGATGCGCTCTACAGCTTCACCGAGGCCGATGGTGAAGATGACCGCGCCCTGACCTGGCATCGCGCAGCTAGGATCCGGATTGGTTGGCGAACAAGCTACGTAGTGGGCTTGGTAGCGAGCATAATCATCCGCATCAAAGTTGGGGTCCGTGGGATCTAAACGTACAGTGTCCGCATCGGCATCCCGGCAGGGAGGACGACCGGTACTGTACCAGCTCATGCTGTTCAACGGCGGCGGACAGTAGCCAAAAGGCAATGTATCTAGGGGACGGTCGGGGATGCCGTTGCGGTCCGCGTCGCCGCCGCTAATAAGGTCCTCGGGCGTGGGGAAGGTTGTGTTCGCTGCGCCATCGGTCAGGAGCACCACGACCCAAAGCGCGTCGGGGCGCCCAGCCAACCCTTCAGGGGTCGTTGGGCTAAAGATATCGCCAGCAAGTTTGAGTCCACCACCGATGTTGGTATTGGGACACAACGAGGTATCGTCGTAGTTTCGGATTGCATCGGCGCATTCCGATGTCGCGTCAGGATAGACCTTGAGTTTACTTAGCGCGGTGTTGATGTTCTCGGGTGAGCTGGTATCGCTGCTATCGTAGATGTGGAACCATTTTGCTCGGTCGATTACGCGGCCCGAACTATCCACGGAGACAAAGCCCGTACCGCGGAATTCGGTAATATTCCGTTCCCAGCCGGTAGAGAACACGACCAAGGCCATGCGGTCCTGTTCCATGCAGTCGGCTGGGTTATTGGGGTCGTTGCACGGCAGATCCAAAATGCGTTCCGCGAAGCGCTTTGCGGCCGCGCGCACATATTCAAAGGGATAGCATGAATTTGTCGGATTGCAGCGCTGAACCGTGTCTGCTTGGGATTCGCCTGGCCGCTGGCTTTCCGCGACCATGGACGTGGAGATATCCAATACAAGCACTACGTCCAGCGCGGCGGCTTCCCCCGTAGCGTCCACGCGGAAGCGGATCTCATCAAAGCCGAAGATGCGCATAAAGGCCATGGGCGCGCTGGCTTCAATTTGTACCCAGACCTTCTTGCGTTGTAGGGGGATGCAGACATGACGATAAGGGTCTTGGTGACGTTTGACAGGGTCGTTGCATATGGGTCGACCTGTGTCAGGGTCAATATCCAATGTGGTGATTAAGCGCATTGAGAGGGGATCGATGTTATTAAGGGCCAACACCTCCCGTGCGGCCGCTTCCATACCCGCGCGCATTGTAGCCACATCAGTGTATTGGCCCCGGAAGTGGGCCGCTGCGGCTAGAGCGGCTGCATCCACCGCGCGGCGCGCGTGAGCGCGCTGCAACAAGTACTGGCCAAAATCCAACGCGAGCCCGGTAATGGCTAACAAGGCCAGAATGGAACCCGCGAAAATCAACAGAATTTGCCCCCGCTTTTTATGCCCTTTGTGCCCCATGGTCAGCCCTCCTTAAAGAATCGTTCGTTTAGGGTGTTGGTGTTGGATCTGGGGCCGCCGAATCTTGGGGCATGAAACTGTACACGTGCAATCGCTTAGGGTTCGGAATAAAGGGCGCAATCCATGGAAGCCCCAACCGATGGTGGTAATGATAAACAATCTCGACAAGGACGGCACCCATATCCATATACGCCAGTCCACGTTCGTTGATCATGCGCTCCACATCCGCGTTGGTAAACTGGGATCTTTCGTTGCCGTAGTATGACCAGCCCGTAGGCGTTGGATAGCGTGCAACCACCCCCAAGCCGCGGCTAATGGTAAATACGGAAATAATGATATCGTCGCGGGCCGGGTCTAAAGGTGTCGATGTATCACCAAGGTAGGACAAATTACGTTCAACGGTGTCCGCTGTCGCGCAGTAAAAGTCCCGCACGCAGACCGCGTCCGTACACGCGGGCGTTCGCACGGGCGTACATGCCGGTTCTATGTCGGTGTGTTCAAAGTCAATAGCGTAGCGGGCGCCGTTCCGAGCAGCTTGAACTAGCAGTGAATATTGGCCAATCAAAAAACCAACTTCAACAAGGCCACTGAAGATAATCAACATAACTGTGAGACTAAGCGCAAGTTCTAGTAAGCTTTGGCCCCGCAAACGCCTCCTTGTTTGATGTTTATGTAGCATACCCCTCTCCTCCACTACAAGCACCTAGCAACAACTTTTTTGCTTGTCTCCATTATAGTCTTTTTACGTCGTTCATGCACGGAAAGTTTCGTGAGAAATCTTGCGACTCTCTTGGGGGAGGCGTATAATAGTAGACCAGCCTGTTGGGCGGGTAGCTCAGCTGGTTAGAGCGCCTCCCTTACAAGGAGGAGGCCGTGGGTTCGAGTCCCACCCCGCCCACACCGCGGCGCCCCGGCTACGCCTTTAAAAGTCTATACGACGGTTCGCCGCGAATGTGACAATCCCGCCGGAGGTGCCCCCATGACCGCGACCATGCGCGCGTGGCGTTTGTACGCCTTTGCCCCCGCGGAAGCTCACCCTCTCAAACTCGAAACCGTCCCCCTGCCCGAACCTGGCCCCGGCCAGGTTCGCTTGCGCATCCACGCGTGCGGCGTGTGCCATACCGATTTGCACACCGTGGAAGGCGATATCCGCCCGCCTAAGCTCCCGATCACGCCAGGGCATCAGGTCGTCGGTGTTATCGAGGCCGTGGGCCCGGGCGTGGATCCCAACCGCATCGGCCAGCGCGTGGGTGTGCCTTGGCTTTATAAAGCCTGCGGTACGTGCGAATACTGCCGCCGGGGGCAGGAAAACTTGTGCCCGAACGCCCTGTTCACCGGCTTCCATGTCGACGGCGGTTACGCGGAGGCTATGATCGCGGACGCGAACTACGTCCTCCCCCTGCCTCAGGGCCTAGCTGACCTGGAGGCCGCGCCCCTGCTCTGCGCGGGCATCATCGGCTATCGCTCCCTCAAGGTCGCGGGCGTGCAACCCGGTGAGCGGCTCGGGCTCTTCGGCTTTGGCGCGAGTGCACACCTGGCTATTCAGGTCGCGCGCTATTGGAACGTGGAGGTCTACGTCTTTACCCGTTCGCCCAAACGGCAAGCCCACGCGCGTGAACTCGGCGCGGTTTGGGTCGGTGGACCGCACGATAAGCCCAACGTGCTCTTGGACCGCGCGATCATCTTCGCCCCCGCGGGCGAGATCGTGCCCCTGGCCTTGGCTCGGGTGCGGCCTGGCGGCACGGTGGCCATCAACGCTATCTACATGAGCCCCATCCCCGAAATGCCGTATCACCTGATTTACGGCGAGCGCGTGTTGCGCACCGTCGCGAACGCAACCTATCAGGACGGCGTCGAATTTTTGGACCTGGCTGCGCGCATCCCCGTGCGAGCCACGGTCCAACCTTACCCCTGGACGCGCGCGAACGAAGCCCTGGCCGACCTGAAAGCCGGCCGAGTTGTAGGTGAGGCCGTGCTCGATATGCGCCGCGAAGCCTAATACTCATCGTCCCGCGTTACAGGGAGCGAACCTTCGCCGCTCGCGTGGTCGCCCCTGGGGAAGGACTGCATGTCAGATGAACGCCGTTTGCTCCTTGCATCGGCGGCAGCTTTGGTGTTGGGGTTTTTCGTCTGGCTCGGCTTGCGTTGGATGGCCGCCCAAGTTACCTCTTGGATACGCCCACCCACGCCGACCCCGACGTCCTGCCAAAGCGGCCAAGGCTGCCGTTTCGCATTCCTCATCGTGGACCGCATCGCGGCGACCCAAGTCCCCTTGGCCTATAGCATTTGGCTCATCGAAACCCGGCCCGCAGTCTCGCCGCAACGGTTGCGGGTGACCTTCAATTACTTGAACGGCGCGCCTCAAGGCGTGCGGGTGCCAATGCCGCCTCAAGGTTGGCGCGCGGACCCCGCATGGGCCCCGCGCTTGCGCCAGGCCTTTATTGAGCATTACGACGTGCCTATTGATGGCTACATTATGGTTGATTTTGACATGTGGATTGATATGTTGAATACGTTGCTCGCCCGCCAGGGCGCAGCCCCCGCGCGCACGTACGTGGTTGAGGCCTTGTTCGCGCCCCAGGTCACCCGGAACGAGTACCCTAAGCGTTGGGGCCCCTTCCTCATCCAGAGCTGCGAGGCTTTGTACCCCCACGACGCGGCCATTGTGTGGTCCTATTGGCTCGGTCAGCAGGGCGTGCACATCCTCACCGATATCACCGTGCCCCAGGTCCAGGCCTGGCAGCGCGCGTTCCACGTTACGGAGGCAACTCGTCATGCCTGCACTTTCACCACCCGATGAGCGCGGCTACCGCGCGACCGCCCTCGCTCATCCTAACATCGCACTAATTAAGTATTGGGGCAACCGGGACCCCTACTGGCGTTGGCCGGCCAACGGTTCGTTTTCCTTCAACCTCGCAGGGCTGTGGACGCGCACCCAGGTTCACTTTCGGCCGGATTTGGCCCATGATGTGCTCTGGCTGCACGGGGAGCGCCAGGGAGGCGACGCGTTGCGCCGGGTGGTGCGGGTGTTGGACGCGACGCGTGCCCGGGCAGGGCTGACCTGGCGAGCCGAGGTCGTGAGCGAGAATAACTTCCCCATGGCCGCGGGCATCGCGTCCTCGGCCTCGGCCTTTGCAGCCCTCGCGGTCGCAGCCGCCGCGGCCGCTGGTCTGCAGCTCCCCGAGCCCGAGCTCTCGCGCCTGGCTCGCCTGGGTTCAGGTTCGGCCGCGCGCTCAGTGCCCGGGGGTTTCGTCGAGTGGCGCGTAGGCACAGACGAGCGCGATTCCTTTGCCTACACCTTCGCGCCGCCCGAGCACTGGCCCCTCGCGGATTGCATCGCGGTGGTGCAGACCAAGCCCAAAGCCGTGGGCTCGAGCGCGGGGCACGACCTCGCGGACACAAGTCCCCTGCAGGCCGCGCGCATAGCCGATACGCCCCGGCGCCTCGCGCTTATCCGTCAGGCTGTCCGGACGCGCGATTTCGAGCTCCTCGCGCATGTGGTGGAGCTGGACACCCATCTCATGCACGCGGTGATGCAGACCTCCACGCCACCGTTGTTCTATTGGACGCCCGAGAGTGTACGTGTGATGCATCAGGTGCGCGCGTGGCGTCAAGCCGGCCATCCCGTTGCCTACACCCTGGACGCGGGGCCAAACGTACACGTCCTGTGCCCCGCAGAGCATGCTGAGGCCATGGCCCAACAGCTGCGCGTGATGCCTGGCGTGCAGCAGGTTTTGCTCGCGCGTGTGGGCGGCCCCGCGCGCGTGGTGCCCACCGAGCTCGCCGCGTAGAGAGTACCTGGGTCGCGCTAATCGTTCGTCTGCCTTACCGCGCGGGAGTTGGCGTTGGCGTGCCGGTCGCGCGCGGGGTGGGTTGGGGCGTCGAACGCTGTTGCAGCAAGCGGCAGATGTTTCGATTCTCAGCCACGATGTTCGCGATAACCGGGTCACTCCCGTAAAGGGCCTCGACTTGGGCCAGAATAGGCAGAGCGCGGTCGCACACGTTGAGCGCGGCCAAAACCGACGCATATTGCAGGTAGTAATAGGCTACCGTGGTGTTGGTCAGCGGCAGCGGCTCCACTTCCGGTGGGTTATCCACAGGCTCCAGGTTGAACTTGCCGCGAATCTCGTTGAGGATTTGGCCGCTGACCTCGGGCCCACATCCCTCAACCGCGCATTGTAGCACTGGAATAGAGCCTTCGTAGTTACGGCTTTTGATGTAAATCACGCCCAGCTGCGCGTAGGTTAGCGGATCGGCCGGATCGAGGATGAGCGCCTTTTCCGCGTTGAGCGCGGCCGCGAAAAATTCACCCTCTTGTACATACGTCTTCGAAATCGCGATATAGGGCACAGGGTCCACCACACCCAGCCGCTCGTTGATGCGGATGGCCTGGGCGAAGTAGGTGCGCGCGAGCTCATAATACTCCTGCCGCGCGGCTTTGCTTTGCGCTTTGCCTGCGAGGTGGCGGTAATTGAAGCCCACGCGCAGGTAGAGGAAGGTCAAGTTGGGCGCGCGACGAATGGCTTCTTTGTATTCTTGAATCGCGGAAAGATAGCGCCCGTTGGCTTCCAGCACCGTCGCGTACACCCGGTGCGTGTCCATCAGCTCGGGCGCCTGTTCCACCGCGTTGCGGGCTTCCTCGTAGGCTTGGACGAAGTTTTGCTGGTCGAGCAGAATTTCTGCATAATACGCGAGCGCGTAGCCGTTGGTTGGGTCGAGCAAGCGCGCTTGCGCGGCCGTGGTCTCGGCCTGGGCCAATAGGGCCTCCCGCTGGTCGGGCGAGGTGAGGGGATTGGTCGCAAGCCAGTCCAGCGCGAACGCGCGCATCGCGTGGGCCATGCTGTCGTTCGGCGCGTAGTTTACAGCCTGATTGGCAGCTTCAACGGCCTCTTTCAGGCGCTCGTGGCGAGCCGCGTCGTTCGTCAGCAGCGCGCTGGAATAGACCAGCGTGCGGGTGAGCTCGGCCCAGAGCCGACCGTTGGTCGGCTCCAGGGCTAAGGCCGCGCGATAAGCCTCAATAGCCTCTTGCAAATTCCCGGCCTCGAAGTGGGCGCGGGCTTCCTCTACCCATGAGCGCGCGGTGCGGGTGGGCGTGGGCGTGGGGCGGATGATGGTTTCCAGGGTGATCTCGCCCGCGAACACCTGCCGCGCGAAGGCCAACGCGAGCAGATTCAAAATCGCGTACAGTAGCACATACCGCGGCCGGGAGCGTTTTTCCCGGCTGAAGGTCAACGGAACCTCACGCAGCTCCATACTTCACCATCCTCCCAAAAGCCGTTCCCCGTTTCGCCTTTCCATGATACTGAAGTCGCATAAAGATGACATAAGCGCGTGCGTGGAGTGCTAAGCTCTGGCTTGGCCTAGGCAAACCCCGACCCTCGCCCGGGTTTGGGATGGAAGGATGGGGGCTTGTATAGTAAAGCCAAAACAATATCCGGCTATGTGGTGCGTGAAACGTGCTCCTAGCTCCAGACCCAGTGTTGTTTCGAGCAACTCCGGCAGCAGACTATTGCTCAAATACGCGTAGATATCCCCTCCTTGGGTCAAGATCCATGATGGGTTACTTTGTCCCATGGGGGGATCTAAAGAGGGGATGGGCCCTACAAGATCCCTGCAAAACTGCTAGTCAGACGGCGAGCCGCTTTGCGGGACGTAGCCGGTGATGAGGACATCGTGGCCCAGGGTGGTGATGTGGACCCGCTCGAGACGAGGGGCCTGATCTGCGCGAGCGACGCCCTGCGCGTGCAGGGCCGCGCGGCCATTGCCGAAGACCACGGGCGCGACCAGGACGTGCATTTTGTGCACCAGGCCCTGGTCCCAGAACGCGCTTAGTACAGTCGCGCCGCCTTCGACCAACAGGCTTGTGATGCCCTGTTGGCCTAGCATGTCCAGTAGCGCGGGTAGGGCGACCCGACCATCTTCCCCCGCGGGCAGCACCCAGACCTCGACCCCGCGGGCTTGCAGCGCTTGTCGTCGTTCCGATGGCATGGCTTCGGTGGTCGCGACCACCGTCCTCCCCGGCAGCTCAGGGGAGAACACGCGAGCGGTCAGGGGGGCACGGCCGCGGCTATCCAGGATCACCCGCAGGGGGTGGTGCACGTCCTCCCGGCCAGGGATGCGGGTGGTGAGCTGAGGGTCGTCGGCCTCAACCGTGCCGCGGCCCACCAGGATGGCGTCGACCGTATCGCGCAGCTCGTGCACCCAGCGGCGGGCTTCAGGGCCGGTGATCCAGCGCGCGTGGCCTGTGCGGGTCGCGATGCGGCCGTCCAGGGTCATGGCGTATTTCGCGATCACCCACGGGCGGCGATGGTGTACCCAGTACGCGAAACCCTCGGTCAGCGCGCGAGCTTCGTCCTCGCCCTCGCCGACCACCACGCGTATACCCGCCGCGCGCAGCTTGGCCACGCCCTTGCCGTGTACGATGGGGTTAGGGTCCAGGGTCGCAATGTGGACCTCCGCGATGCCGGCCGCGATGATTGCGTCGACGCAGGGCGGCGTGCGGCCGTGGTGCACGCACGGCTCCAAGGTAACGTACATCACCGCGCCTCGGGCGGCTTCACCGGCCTGGCGCAGCGCGAAGATCTCCGCGTGGGGCTCACCGGCCTTGGGGTGGAAGCCCTCGCCCACGATATGCCCCTCGCGCACAATAACCGCGCCGACCGCGGGGTTGGGATGCGTGCGTCCCAACCCGCGGCGCGCGAGCTCCAGCGCGCGGCGCATATAGGGCGAGGGCGAGCGGTGTACTTCATCCGCCATGGCTACTCTCGGGGCCTTCATCGCGTTCGTGGTGATGGCCGTGCCCGCGGTCGTGGCCCCGGCCGTGCCCGTGCCCCCGGCCGCGATGATGACCGTGCCCATGCCCTCGACCATGGTGACCATGACCGTGACCGTGACCATGACCATGTCCGTGGCCCGGCTCGTGTACCCGGCTCAGGTCCGACTTCAGTCTACCGTCTAGATAGGCTTGCACCACGTCGTCGATGGTGCCTCCCGCGAGGTAAACCTGGTACCCGCGTTCCACGAGCTGTTCATAGCCGGGCCGTCCGATGCCGCCGAGGATGAACACCTGGCACGATTGCACAGGCTCGATCATCATGGGCAAATGTTCGCCCGGACGGTGCGATTCGCAGTCATGCTCGGAATCATGATGGTGGGATGGCTTGGTTCGGGTTTCCCGTTGCACGATCTGACCATCTTCAATCACCAGCACGACGTAGCGGTCGGCCTCGCCGAAATGCTCGCTAACGGTGACCCCGTCTTCTGTCGGAATGGCAATGCAAATGCGGCTCATGGTTACCTCCTGTAAACGGGAAGGGTACGCGGGCGACAAGCGGTCCGCTGTCGCCTATTCTACTCGGGCCGGGCGAGCGCGTATAGTCCTAATCGTCCTCCCTCACCGTCGGAGAGGAAAAGGGTGTGGGGCCGCCACCCCGCGGCGCGCAGGTCGTCGGCCAGGGTGGTGGCTGTGTACAGGTGTACATAACGCACGCCCTGCCCGCCGTGCCGCCAATCGAGGAGCATATCGCCCGGCTCGACCTGCTGGGGCGTCAGGCCCACCGTGGACCACGGGAGCCGCCGGGCCCGCATCCGCGTGCTGTTCCAAAAGAGCCACACCGAAACGGCCAGCCAGCTCTGGCGCGCCGCGCGCGCCCGGAGCCGTCGCAACACTGCGCGGCGGGCCGCGCGGCCGGGGATATGGTGCAGCACCGCAAACGCGAGCAGCACGTCAAAGGGACCCTGAGCCTCGGGAGGCCAGGTGGGCGTGTTCAGGTCCACGGGGATGAAGCGGGCCTGCAGGCCCGGGGGCGCGTGGCGACGAGCCAGCGCGAGCAGCCCCGGGCTTTGTTCCAGACCGACGTAGGTCCCGCGGAACCCGCGCTGGGCCAGGCCATGGAGCACAAGGCCGTGCCCGCACCCCGCATCCAGTACGCGCGCGTCGTGCGGCACCCGCTCCAGCACACGCGCGACGCCGGGTTGGAGGCGCCAGCGTTTCTCCGCGTAGGCCTGACCAAAGCGACGGTAAAACGCGCGGTTGAGTTGTTGCAAGCGAAATTGCACCGTCGCAGGCATCGAACGCATGGCTCATCCCCTCCCGGGTTGGACGTGCACTGCGCGCACGCGCGCGGGCGCGACGCCGTGCCCGACGAAGACCTGTTGCCGGGGCTTGCCTTTGGCGCAGCGGGCCGTACCCCACACCCGCCACGCGGTGGGCCCGGCCACCGCGTCCAGGTTGGTCCAAAAGTGCAGGCTGTCGCCGTGGTAGGTGCAATCGCGCATCAGCTGTACCCGTCGGCCCCGGCGGATGAGCCACGCCATCTCCACGCCAAAGCGAAAGGCCCGACGCCGCGCGTCAATGGACCACGCGCGGTTGGTCTGCAAAAGCAGGCCCTCGCGCGTGGACGCAATGAGATCATCCAGAGTGCCCTCCGGGCCGGGGCGCAGGTGTAGGTTGGTCATGCGCACCAGGGGGAAGGCCGTGCCGTCGGCCGCTCGGGCGGATGCGGTCCGCGGTAACCCCCAGTGCGCGGCCAGTGCGCGGTCCACCAGACCAGCCACCACCCGGCCGGCGCGTATCAACGTGACCCGCTGCGCGGGCACGCCTTCGTCGTCCCACGCGAAGCTCCCGGCTGCGCGCGGGGTGGTCGCGTCGACCTCGAGGTTCAGCGCACGCGAGCCGAGCGCGAAGCCGTTCGAAGGCAGCGGCAAGGGGAGGTACGTGCTCCCCGCGCGGGTTAGGTCCATGCCCAGGGCCCGGTCGAGTTCCAACGCGTGGCCCAGGGTTTCGTGTATCTGGCTGGCCATTTGGTCCACGTCCAAGATCACGGTGGTGACCGTATCCGGGCAGGGCCTCGCGGTGAGCAGGCTGCGCGCCTCATCCGCGAGCCGCCGCGCGGCCGCGGCCCAATCCCACGTAGCCACGACCTCCCAGCCCCCGGCCCACACCCCACGCGTGGGCGCGGCTGGGTAGGACCGCTGTTGCACCCGCTGGCCATCGGTTGCCTGGATGGTAAGACCGCCGCCCATCCAGGTGAGGGTCTGACGTTGTTCTGCCCCCTCGGTGTTAAAGAAAAGTCGTTCTTCGCTGCGGGCCCAAAGCAGCCCGCGCCACGCGTGAAGCCCAGCCTCGCGCGTCAAGACCTCGGTGACTCGTTGGAGTGGCTCGTGCCATGCGTCCCAGGATCGCGTGAAGGGGTCGTACCGGACCGGGGTGCGATAGGCTCCGCGCGCGGTCACGGCCGGGCCTAAGGACGCGCGTGGGTCCCCGCCGACCCACGCGCGCAGCGCGCGAAGATGGGCCACGGCTTGCTGCGCGGCGCGTTGGGCCGCGGCCTCGTCAGTCAGGGGATGGGCCACGTGCGCCCACAGGCCGCGTGCCCATGCGCGTACGCTCACGGCCCAATGAAGGTTTTCTCGTGCAAGATTCGCGCGGCCGTTACGGTAGCCCAGCCGACGTTCCCGGATGACCACCACCCGCACGTCGCCATAAGGCACGCGCGCGCGGCGCAGGACCTCGAGCGCAGCCAGAGCCCACGCGTGACGCGCGTGCGCGTCCGGCATCGCACGAGGTGGCGCCAGGGGCGATTCAACAGCCAAGGGTTACCCTCCTGCCATCAGGACGACAAGCCCGACCAGGGCCACGAGCAGCACCGCGACATAACGGAACACCCCGGCCATGACGTCGCCTTCGCGGCCCGTCATGCGGGTGGTGCTCGCGCCCACGATGATTTTGGCGGGCGCCGCGACCGAACCGATGGCCGCGCCGGCTGTCTGGGCAGCCAAGATCCACGTGA
>JAADFA010000025.1 GCA_013153135.1 Chloroflexota bacterium | reverse complement strand
CTTACCCCACCTTTTCACCCTTGCCCGCACCCGAGGGCGAGAGGCCCTCGGGCCGCTGGCGGTCTGTTTCTGTGGCCCTATCCGAGGGGTTTCCCCCTCCCGGGCTTTCCCCGGCGCCGTGCCCTGTGGAGTGCGGACTTTCCTCTGCGCCACCCCTACGGGGTAACGCAGCGACCACCCGGCTACCCGAACGTTCTGTTGTTCATTATAGGGAACTTGCGTACCCTGTCAACCCCTCGTGTCGCCTTTTTTCGTCGACTCATCGCGCCTGCTGTAAACTTCGTCCAAATTGGCGCAACTAAGGCGCCAAAGACGCGCTCGAAAGGGAGGATTTTGCGCGCCCCTTTGAGCAATCTTGCAGCATTAAGGGGCTTGCTGCCCGCCTCAATCCTAGGCATCGGCCGCTGTCGGTGATGTAGATGTGCCCTTTGTCACCCCACGGCGGAAGTGACCGCTCAACAACCCCGCCGCCACCACGGCAAGCTGCTGTTCCACGGGTTGGAAGCTTTGTTGCTGGCGACGCATCAGGCCCAAGACACCTGTGGGCTGGTTGTTCCATTTTAGAGGCACCAGCAGTGCCACCGAGCCCAATGCCCGGATGGGGAATTTGTCCAGCGCGGGGCGTTCAATGTGCAGGGGTTCGCCCGAGAGAAGCACCAAGGGGCTCAAGCCATCGTCCCAGGGCCGTTGGGCCGCGTCTTTGACCAGGGCTGCTGGCAAGTTGTAGTAGCTCACCAACCACAGACTCGGCTCGCCCTCATCGCCTTCACGGCGTAAGCTGATCCAGCCTCGTTGCGCGTGGGTAAGTTGCAGGACCATGGGCAAAAAACGGGGCAGCAGGCTCGCGCGCTTTTCCGCTTCCATGGTCAAGCGCGCGATTTGTTCCAGTAGCTGGATGCGATGCTCGAGCGCACGTGCTTCTTTGCGAATGGCTTTGATTTGGGCCACGGCCTCTTCATGGGCTTGCTGCAGGCGGTAGCGCTCCAAATTACGTCGCACGACCGCCACCACTTCCGCGTCGTTGGTGGGCCAGAGGATGAAGTCCGAGGCCCCTAAACGCAGGGCTTGGACGATGTCCTTTTCCTCGCCTCGCCGTGCGATAAGTACCACGGGAATGCGGGTACGGCCTAAGGCTTGTAGCGGCACGAGCAGGTCGCGTCCGCTGAGATCCGGAAGGTGCGTATCGACCAATACTAGATCGTAAGCACGACGGCCAAATTCTGTGATGGCCTCTTGCACGCTATGGACCACGTCCAAGTCAAAGCCTAAATTGGTGAGCAGGCCTTGGGCGAGGCGTTCCAAAACATCGGACGCGTAGGCGACCAGCAGGATGCGGGGTGTTTTATTGAGTGACATTGTTCCCCCCAATGGGTGTGTCCTCTCCCGCCTCCGCGGTGTGGTCGTCCGCGGCCTGGCCTGGGCGTCCGCGGCCCTCCTCTTTTTTGCGCAAATGCGGGAATAGAATGACTTCACGAATACTTGGCCGGTCCGTGAAAAGCATGGTCAAGCGGTCGATGCCCATGCCAAAGCCGCCGTTGGGCGGCATCCCGTAGCGCATGGCGCGCAAATAGTCCTCATCCATAGGATGGCGCTCTTCGTCGTCTTCCGCGTACGTGCGCCCTTGCTCCAGAAAGCGCTTTTCTTGCTCTAAGGGGTCGTTGAGCTCGGTGAACGCGTTGCCCAACTCCATGCCGCCCATGAAGAGCTCAAAACGTTCCACCGTATCCGGGTCGTCGGGTTTGCTCTTGGCCAGGGGCGAGATGTCTCGAGGGTAATCGTACACAAAAGTTGGTTGGATGAGCTTAGGTTCGACAAAGGTGGAGAGCATCCAATCGAGCAGTTTACCCCGGCTTGGTTTGGGGGGCGGCTCGTGCCCTTGCTCGCGTAGCGCTTGCATCAGACTCTCCAGGGTCGGGTGTTGGGCGATATCCACGCCAGTGGCTTCTTGCAGGGCTTCGCGCATGGTGATGCGCTTCCAGGGCGGCGCGAGGTCAATGGTATGCCCCTGGTACGTAAACTGCAAACGCCCCAAGACCTCTTGCGCGACGTAACGCAACATGGCCTCAACGAAATCCATAACGTCAAAGTAATCCGCATAGGCCATGTAGAATTCCAGCTGCGTGAACTCGGGATTGTGCTTGAACGAAATGCCTTCGTTGCGGAAGTCCCGGCCGATCTCGTATACGCGTTCGTACATGCCCACGAGCAATCGCTTGAGATAAAGTTCGAACGAAATGCGCAAGTATAGGTGTTGTTTCAGCTGATTATGATAGGTCACGAAGGGCCGCGCGGCTGCGCCGCCATAGATGGGTTGAAGGATGGGCGTTTCGACCTCCAGGAATCCGTGGCTATCGAGGAAGTTGCGCAGCGCGCGCACGATGGCCGCGCGCGTACGAAAGATTTGCCGCACTTCGGGATGCACTGCCAGGTCCGCGTACCGTTGACGATAACGTAGCTCGGGGTCGGAAAAGGGCGAGTGTTTACTCTTTTTATCCGGCGGCAGTGGCGTGATGGCCTTGGCCAACATCTTGAAGTCGAGGACTTTGAGCGTGACCTCCCCCGTGCGCGTGCGGAACATGGTGCCCGAAGCCTGGATGAAGTCGCCAATATCAAAGAACTTATTGAAGAACTTGAGCCGGTCCTTCCCCAGTTCGTTGACCCGGAAGAACAGTTGCAAGCGCCCGTGTTCGTCCTCAATATGCGCGAACGTGATCTTGCCCATGCGCCGGATCGAACGTAGACGGCCGGTCACTGTGACCTGGATGGGGTTTTGTTCTGCAGTGCCGGCCTGTTCGGCTGCCTCGTATGCCGCGATGGCTTCGCGAGTCGTATGGGTTCGTTCAGCCCGATTGGGGTAGGGCTCGATCCCCATGGCCCGCAGCTCTTCAATTTTACGCAGGCGTTCACGCTCCAGGTCCGTATATTCTGCCATGGACGGCCTCCGCACGGGGTGAGGTACAAGGGAATTATAACACTCCAGGGTAATGCCCGGAGCGGATAGCCAACCCGAGGAGTGAGCGGGGTTGGTTTAGGGCATATCCGTGGTGAGCAAGGTGTGCAGGCGATCCAGTTCTTTCTGGATGGCTTCGAGCCGTTCTAACCCCTCATGCACTCGTTGGTACTCCGCGCGCACAAAACGCGTGTACGGCGCGATGGCCTCTTGGAAGCGCTCGACGCTGCGTTGGATTTCGTGCTCAAATTGGCGGCGCAGCGTATCGCTGAGGGTTTGGCGCAAGTGGAGCACCTTGCGGTGCAGGTCGGCCGAGGCCTGGCGCCGTCGCGCCGGGATGATGAGTAAGCCCAGGGTGAACATCACGCCGGCCGCGAGGATGCCTGTGATGTCCATCGCGACGGTGGACGCGAGCGCGACCACCAGCGCGCCCAGGCCCACCGCGCCCGCACCGATGCCCGCGGCCGCGGCCACCGCGGCCTGGGTGCCCTGAGCCAGGCGTTCAGCCTCGCGGCGCTTGTCGTACGTGGCCAAGACCTCTTGCGCGCGCTGTTTGAGCTCGGTCATCAGCTGCTCCCGCCGCGCGTAAAAGGGCGCCTGGGTAGCCGAGCCGATCATTTTGCCCTGGTACTTGGCTTGTTGTTGTGCAACTTGTTCGAGCAAGGCTTCCCATTGCCGCAGCTCGGCATTCACCAGCCAGTCAATAAGTCCCTCCACACGACGTTCCAATTCTTGAGGCATATCGCGGATCACACGCTCTTGAAATTCGCGCTCAATGCGTTTTTTGTTCGCCAGGTCAAAAATGCGGGCGATGCGGATGGTTTCATCGAAGTACTGCTGCGCTCGCGCTTCCATCTCTAGCAGCAAGTTATCCATTTCGGCCATTCGGGCCTCGAAGTTGCGGCGCATGTCCTCCTGATAGACCCGGAGCATATCTTCGATGCGCCGGAGCAGCTCGATATCTTCTTCGAGCGAGGCCTTTTCTTGCTCCAGGCGGGCGGCGTATTTCTTGGCCAGACGTCGCCCCACACCCAGGGGGTTGAGGAACTTGAGCCGCAGCCGCTCTTCTTGGTCGAGGGTTTGGTGGATGTAGGCCTCGAGGGCCTCGAAGCGTGACGCGGCCGCGAGGCTTGTTTCGCCTAGCTTGGCTCGCAGCGCGAGCTTGGCGCTCACGGGGAAGATAGGCGGCTCCAGGCCCAGCAACTGACGCGCGTTCTCCCGCACGAATTGCACCACCTCGTCCACGTCCTCGGGCCGGTCGAGCAGGTCGATTTTGTTGACCACCAGGATGAGATTTTTGCCCCAGCTGCGGATTTGCTCCATAAACGCACGCTCACTCTCGCTAAAGGGCCGGTCGGCCGAGGTGACAAAGAGGACCAAGTCCGCGCGGGGGATGAAGCGCGCGGTGAGTACTTCATGTTCACGAATGATCGCGTTGGTGCCAGGTGTGTCAACGATGCTCATGTCTCGCAGCGCGGGGACGGGGAGCCAGCGTTCAACGATCCCCTCGGCTAATGGCTGCGTGCGCGGCTCCTCACCATAACGGAGCACTTGGACCTGGGCCGTGGTCGGGGTTACGCCCTCTTCCAGTACCGCGTCGCCGAGCAGCGCGTTGATCAGCGCGCTTTTTCCCGCGTTGAACTCCCCCACGACCACAAGAAGGAAGAAGTCGTCCAGCTGTTCCAGCGATTGGCGTAGCGCGTCCTGGTCTTCACGCGCTGCGCCAATGTCGGATAAGACCTGGCGCAGGTCTTCCAACACCTTGCGTTCCTGACGGCGTAACGCTTCCTGGCGTTCGGTCAACCAAGCCATAATTCCTCACTCAGGTTGGTAGGATGCACGTGTGGTAGGCTAATATCTGCTTTGCACTAAGCGCCACACGACCAGTGCGATGACAACAAGGAGGATGAGCAAGCACCCGCACGTAAAGACTTTGACAGCAAGCTGAAAGATAAAGCGCAAAACGAACCACGCGGCGATCACGCCCACAATGAGCAATGCCAGCGTTGCCCAGTCCATTTGCGCGAGCCAAGCCAACCCTTCGCTCATGCTCTGCCTCCGTCGTGCACGTTGCTTTGATTGTACAATAAACCGCGCTCCAGGCCAAAGGGCTGGGCATCCTTGGGTGCAGGCAAAGGTTGTCGAAACGGCAAGCGCCCTGCGGCCATGGTCGCGCTCGCGTGCCGCCCCGCCGCGGGCTGGAAGCCCGCGGCTAGTATAAAATTGCGCACGAG
>JAADFA010000160.1 GCA_013153135.1 Chloroflexota bacterium | reverse complement strand
CCACATTCGCGCAACGCCTGGAAGAGGCCGGTTTCGAGCCAGTGCTGTACCCGGTGCTGCGCATCGAGCCCGCAGCCGGACCGGACTTGGACGCAGCGCTGGAGCGGCTGGCCCAGGGCGCGTACGATGTGCTGGTGCTGACGTCGGTCAATGGGGTGGACGCGGTCCGGCAGCGCATGGCCGCACGCGGGTGGACTTTGCCGCGTGGAGTGCGCATCGCGGTCATCGGGCCCGCGACCGCGGACGCGGTGCGCGCGTGGGGTTACGAGCCCGCGGTTATGCCCGATGCGTTTGTAGCCGAAGCTCTGGCCGAGGCCCTGGGGCCAGTCGCGGGGCAGCGCATCCTGCTGGCTCGCGCGGATCGCGCCCGGCCAACCCTGCGCCACCTGCTACGCGACGCGGGTGCGCAGGTAGACGAGGTGGTCGCGTACCACACCCGCATCGTCGTACCCGGGGTCCCCCCGCCGCCCGTAGATGTGGTGGCCTTCACCAGTCCCTCGACGATCGAGGGGCTGCACGCGGCCTACGCGCACTGGAAGCGGCCCTGGCCACCCGCGGCGCGCGTGGTCTGCATCGGGCCCATCACCGCCCGCGCGGCCCAGGCCGCCGGCTTGTCCGTGCACGCGGTCGCGCGCGAATACACCCTCGCGGGCGTGGTGGAGGCGGTTAGGGAAACCACGGAGTTACACGGATGAACACGGATATTTGAGAAGTAGTTTGAGGTTGGAGGTTGGTAGTTGGCTTATCTACCGACTGCCGACTGGGTTGAAACCACGGAAAGACATGGACGGACACGGATGGGGGGTTTAGAGTTGGGGAGAGAGGTTGGGTTTTCGATCGTTTGTCCAAATGCGGCGAATGATTTGCGGCTTCGGGCCGAAGTTGAGAAGTAAACCGACTTCCTTATCGGTGGCTTTCAAATAGTGGAGAAGTTGCGCCTCATGAACGTTCGTCAATCGCTCAACGGCTTTGATTTCCACAATAACTTTCTGAGCCACAAGCAAGTCGGCGTAATATTCGCCGACGGGCACGCCTTTGTACCTCACGGGAATAGGAACCTGTTGCGCGACCTCCAGCCCGCGCTGTCGGAGTTCGATCAGGAGGGCGTTCTCGTACACCTTTTCCAAAAATCCCGCCCCCAAGGGGCGGTACACCTCATAGAACGCTGCAAGAATGCTATCCGTAATGGATTTGTACAACATTCGTCTTGCCTTCATCGCATCCTCCCAACCTTAGGCCCGTCACGCCTCGATTATAGCCCTTGTCCCAACATTTTCCCAATTCCTAAAACCTTTCACATCCGTGTTTATCCGTGTTCATCCGTGGTTTCAATTTATCTGGAGGCATAACCATGCAGAAGCAGAAGTGGGCCTCAGTATTCCCGGTGGTCGGTGCGGGGCAGTTCCCCGCGGTGCGGATGCGGCGGCTGCGGCGCACGGACGCGCTGCGGCGCATGGTCCAGGAGACGCACCTGCAGCCCTCGGACTTCATCTATCCCCTCTTCGTGGTGCACGGCAAGGGCGTCCGTCGGGAGGTGCCCTCCATGCCCGGCGTGTATCAACTTTCTGTGGACCAAGCCGTGCAAGAGGCTGAGGACGCATACCGCTTGGGCATCCCCGCGGTCATTCTTTTTGGCATCCCCGCGCGCAAGGACCCCATCGGCCAGGAGAACTTCGCGCCAGAGGGCATCGTGCAAAAGGCCATTCGGGCTATCAAAGCCGCGGTGCCCGAACTGGTAGTCATCACCGATGTGTGCATGTGTGAATACACAGACCACGGCCATTGCGGCATCGTGGACGACGAGCAGGAAGTGGTCAACGACCCAACGCTGGAGATTTACGGTAAGGTAGCCGTCTCCCACGCGGAGGCTGGGGCAGACATGGTCGCGCCCAGCGGCATGATGGACGGCCAGGTGGGTGCGATCCGCGCCGCGTTGGACGCCGCGGGCTTCGGGCATATCCCCATCATGGCCTACGCAGCTAAGTACGCGAGCAGTTTCTACGGCCCCTTCCGGGATGCGGCCCAGAGCCCGCCTCGATTCGGCGACCGTCGCGGTTACCAAATGAACCCGGCCAACGCGCGTGAAGCCCTGCGTGAGGTCGCGCTGGACATCGCAGAAGGCGCGGACATCGTCATGGTCAAGCCCGCGCTCGCGTACCTGGACATCATTCGCCAAGTGCGCGAGGCCTTCCCCGTGCCCGTGGCCGCGTATCAGGTCAGCGGCGAGTACGCGATGATCAAAGCCGCGGCCCAACGCGGCTGGCTGGACGAACGCGCGGTCGCGCTGGAGAGCCTGCTGGCCATCAAACGCGCCGGCGCGGACCTCATCCTGACGTATTTCGCGAAGGATGCGGCGCGTTGGCTGGGGAGGAATTAGAAGTTAGAGGTTGGTAGTTAGAGGTTAGAAGTTGGTGGTTGGCTTATCCTGTCGACTGCCGACTACCGACTGTCGACTTTCACCGCCAACTTCCAACCACCATCCTCCAACCACCATCTTCCGGAGGTTCCCATGTCCCAACGCAATGGCAACGGCTTTGGTGCACCGCCGCCGATTCCGGCGAAGAAGTACAACTTCAAGCGCGGGCCCATGCTGGTCTATTGGGAGGTGACCATCGCGTGCGACCTAGCCTGCCAGCACTGCCGAGCCAGCGCGCAGCCATGGCGCCATCCCCAAGAACTCACCCGTGAGGAAGGCTACCGCCTGCTTGACCAACTGGCCGAGTTTGAGCCCAAGCCCCACATCGTGTTCACGGGCGGCGATCCCCTCAAACACCCGGATTTGTTCCCCTGGATTCGCCGCGCGGTGGATATGGGCTTTTTGGTCGCGGTCACACCCGCGGGTACGCCCTTGCTCACGCAAGAGGTGATCCGGCGCTTCAAGGACGAGGGGGTGTGGATGCTCTCCCTCAGCCTGGACGGCTCTACACCGGAGCGGCACGACGCGGTGCGCCTGGTGCCCGGCAGTTTCAAGCGCACGGTCAACGCCATCCGTTGGGCTCTGGACGCGGGCCTGCCCGTGCAGGTCAACAGCCTGGTCGCGGCCATGACCTACGACGACATCCCCAACATCGGTCGCCTGCTGGTAGACCTGGGCGTGCAGCGCTGGAGCGTGTTCTTCCTGGTGCCTGTGGGACGGGGAAAGATTTTGGGCGCGGTCACACCCGAACAGACTGAGCGTCTGCTGGAGTGGTTGTATGAGTTCAGTAAGACCGCGCCCTTCGCCATCAAAACCACCGAGGCCCACCACTACCGCCGGGTCGCGTTGCAGAAGGCCACCGCGGAGGGAAACCAGCGCAAACTCCAGTCCCTGCGGCGGGGCTTCGGCATCCGAGATGGCTCGGGCATTCTATTCATCTCCCACATTGGCGAGATCACGCCCGCGGGCTTCCTGCCCATCGTCACAGGCAACGTGCGCACCGACCATGTGGTGCGGGTCTATCGGGAGCATCCCCTGTTCGTGGCCCTGCGCGACCCGGACCAATACAAAGGCAAATGCGGCGTGTGCGAATACCGCCATGTGTGCGGCGGCTCTCGCGCCCAGGCCTACGCCTACACCGGCGACCCGCTGGAGTCGGACCCGACGTGTGTGTATGTGCCAACGAAGTTAGCGGAAGAAGCGAGGAGCAGGTAGCGGGGAGAGCGAGAAGCGGAAAGAGCAGAAAGCAAGGAGCAAGGAGCAGGGAGCAAAAAGAAAAATCTGTGCTCATCCGCGTTCATCCGAGGTTTCTTCATCCGTGTGCATCCGTGTGTATCCGTGGTTTCACTCCTCTCTTTGCTTCCTGCTTCCTGCTACCTGCTCAAGGAGGCCACCCATGTACATCTGGATGCTGGGGCTCAATCATCGGACCGCACCTGTGGCACTGCGTGAGCGCCTGGCCTGGCCGCCGGAGATTCTGCAGCAGTGGCTCGCGGACCTGGCGGACCTGCTGCCCGAGCGGGCCATCCTCTCGACCTGCAACCGCTTCGAACTCTACGCGGTCAGTACGGACCCGCACCTGGCCAGCCAGGCCTTCCGCCGCTTGCTCAAGGCCGCGCCCGAGGTGGACTGGGCCGAGGTCGAGCCCGCGCTCTACCGCCGCATCGGGCTGGACGCGGCCCGGCACCTCTTCCGCGTGGCCGCGGGGCTCGACTCCATGATCCTGGGCGAGCCCGAAATCCTGGGGCAGGTCGCGGGTGCATACGACCTGGCGCGGCAGGCCCGCGCGGTGGGGCCGTACCTCTCGCACATGTTCCAGGAAGCCCTGCGGATGGGCAAGCAGGCGCGGGAAACCACGGACATCGGCCGCGCGCCCGCGTCGGTGGGCTCGGCCGCGGTGCACCTGCTGCGGCAGGAGGTGCCCGACCTGGCCCAACGCCGCGCGCTGGTCGTGGGTGCCGGCGCGATGGCCCGCACCGCGGCCCGCTACCTGCGGGACCTGGGCCTGCGCGACCTCGCGGTGGTCAACCGTACCCTCGCCCGCGCCCAGGCCCTGGCCGACGAAGTGGTCGCGCGCGTCTTCCCCTGGCAGGACCTGGTCGCGGCCCTAGCCTGGGCCGATGTCGCGGTGGTCGCGGTCGCGGCGCCCCAGCCGGTAATCACGCCTGAGGTGGTGCGTGCGGCCCTGGCCCAGCGCCCCGGCCCGCGGCACCTGGTGGATATCGGCGTGCCGCGCAACATCGCCACGGAGGTCGCGACCCTGCCCCAAGTGCGGCTGTACGACATCGACGCGTTGCAGGGCATCGTAGACGAGGGCCTGGCCCGCCGCCAGCGCGCGGTGCCCCAAGTCGAAGCCCTGGTGCATCGGGCCGTCCAGGACTTCAACGCGTGGCTGCAGAGCCGCCGCGTCGCGCCCACCCTGGCCGCGCTGCGCCAGCAAGCCGAGGACCTGCGCCAACAGGTGCTGCGCCGCACCCTACGCCGCTACACCGACCGCACCGTGGACCCCGAAGTGCTGGATGAAGTCACCCGCATCCTGGTGGAGAAATGGCTGCAAATCCCCGCGCGCAACCTGCACCGCCTGGCCCGCGAAGGCCGGGCCGACCCCTACGACGCAGTATTGAGGAGGTTGTTTGAGTTGGAGCAGGAGAGCAGGTAGCGAGGAGCAGAGAGGAAGTTGGAGGTTGGAAGATGGTGGTGTTGGAGGATGGAAGTTGGTGGTTGGAGGTTGGTGGTCATCGTAGGGGCACAGCGGTGCTGTGCCCTGCGGTGCTGCGCCCGGAACCAGGTAGGGGCGCACGG
>JAADFA010000146.1 GCA_013153135.1 Chloroflexota bacterium | reverse complement strand
CCTGGCCGGAGGCCCCGCGCGCATGTACACCCTGTGGGAAGCGACGCATTGGTTGGTGCGCGGGCGCCTGCACCGTCAGCCGTGGCATAAAATGCGGTTGTGGCGCGCGCTGGAGCTGCTGCTCTTGCGCCCCGGGCAGCCGCACAAGGGTTGGCGCCGGGTGCTGCTGCGCATCGTGCGCCGACGCTGGCAACGGCCCTGGCTCGCCCGGTCAGGATGGTGGTGGGAATATTACGGCGCTGCCCTCCGGGCAGACATGCCCCTACCCCAACCCGCCACAGCCTCCTGGGCACCCCACACACCCGCAGACAACGCCCGGCCCTCGGCGCAACCGTAGGTAGGACACGAGGATAGCCCCATGCGCGTCGGTCACAATCCCGCGAAAAGTCTGACCACGGTCCGCAAGCCCGCGCGCATTACCGTGGTCCTGCTCACGTACGTGCCATATACCCACGGCTACTACGCCCAAAGCCTGGATGTGTTCCGGGCGACCCTGACCAGCTTGTGGCGTCACACCCCCGAGGCCGACGTGGAGGTGCTGGTCTTTGATAACGGCAGCGGGCCCGAGATGCGCGCGTACCTGCTCGAGCAACACCGGGCCGGGCGCATCCATTACCTCATCCTGAGCCGCGAAAACCTGGGCGTGGTCGGCGCGTGGAATATCGCGTTCCAGGCCGCGCCCGGCCAGGTCATCGCGTACGCGGACGGGGATGTGTTCTTCCGTCCCGGTTGGCTATCCGAAAGCCTGCGCATCCTCGAAACCTTCCCGCGCGTGGGCATGGTGACCGCGCGGCCCTTCGCGGCCGCCGCGGAGCTATGGACCGCGACGCGCGCCTGGGCCGAGCGCGACCCCGAAGCCGAAGCCGAATGGGGGCGTTTTATTCCCTGGGACGTCTTCCGTGAGTTCAACGTCGGCCTGGGCCAGGATGAGGCCCAGGTGCGCGCGGCGTATGAGCGGCTCCGCGTGCTGCGCATCCGTTACCGCGGGGTCACGGCCATCGCGGGCGCGTCGCACTGGCAGTTCGTTGCCTACAAGCGCGTGCTGCAAGAGGTCCTGCCGCTGGACTATTCCCGCCCCATGGGGAGCGACGTGCGCAACCTGGACCGCGCGCTCAACGAACGCGGGTATTTGCGCCTGATGACGCCCAAGCCGCTGGTCGACCACATGGGGAACACGTTGCCGCCGTACGCGCGCGCGCTGCTGGGACAGGACGCGGCGCCCACGCGGCCCGCGCGACAGAGGTCCTGGCTCGCGCGCTGGGCCCAACGGCGTCCCTTCCGAACCGCGTTGCTCTGGATGCACGATCGCATCTTTGAATGGCTCTACGCGCCGCCCCAGGAGGGCTCGGATGCATGAGGCCCGATGGCGTACAGCCTTGATGCACGCCGCGCGCGAAGCCGCCCTGCCCGACGAGGTCGCGCGCGTCATTAGCCAGTCCTTGGTCACCGGCCTCCGCGCGGTGGACCCAGAGCTCGCGGTCGCGCGCGTGTTTGCCGAACGCGAGGGCACCCTAGGCCTGCACGCATATCCTCTGCACGCGTGGCTACACCAAGGATACGCGGCCTCTCGCGCCTGGATCCCCCTGCCGCCTGAGCCCCAAGGTCGGATCTACCTGGTCGCGGTGGGCAAAGCCGCCTACCCCATGGCCCGCGCGGCCGCGCAGGCCCTCGGCCCTCGCTTGCACCGGGGGTTGGTCATTACCAAAGATGGCTACGCAGGCCCCTCCTGGCCGCAGGTGGAGGTCATGGAAGCTGGCCACCCCATCCCCGACGCGCGCAGCGTGCGCGCGGCGCGCGCGGTACACGCGATGCTGCAGGCTACGAGGCCCCACGACCTGGTCCTCGCGCTGATCTCCGGCGGCGGCTCCGCGCTGCTCACCTGGCCCGCGGACGGCCTCAGCCTCGACGACCTCCAGGCCGTGACCCAGGCCCTCCTGGCCAGCGGCGCCACCATCCACGAAATCAACACCGTGCGAAAACACCTGGATCGAGTCAAGGGAGGTGGCTTGGCCCGTTGGGCCGCACCCGCCGCGGTGGTTACACTAGCTTTATCGGACGTGCTGGGCGACGACCTCAGCGTTATCGCGTCCGGGCCCACGGTGCCCGACCCAACCACCTTCGCCGACGCGTGGGCCGTGCTCGCGCATTATGACCTGTTCACGCGCGTGCCCGAGGCCGTGCGCGCATACCTGGAGCACGGCCGCCGCACCGGCCACGGGGAAACCGCCAAGCCATCGGACCCCATCTTTCGCCGCGCGTGGGTGGATGTAGTGGGCTCGGTGCGCGTGGCCGTCGAGCACGCACAGCGCACGTGCCGCGCACAAGGATGGCGCGCGGCCATCCTGACCACCACGCTCATGGGCGAGGCGCACGACGTCGGCCAGGTCTTCGCGGCCTTGGGCCGAGAGGTTCTCGCGGCGGACCGACCCGTCGCGCGGCCAGGCTGCCTGCTCGCCGGTGGGGAAACGACGGTGACCCTGGGACCCAACCCGGGCCAGGGTGGCCGCAATCAGGCCCTCGCGTTAGCCACCGCGCTCGCGTGGCACCACCTCCCGCCCCCGGGGACCACGGCCGCGCTGGTCACCCTCGCGACGGACGGCACCGATGGGCCGACGGACGCGGCCGGCGCGGTGGTCACGCCGAAGACCGTGGCCCGGGCACGCGGCCAGGGATTGGACGCGCGCGCGTATTTGCGACGCTTTGACGCGTATACGTTCTTCCGCCGCGCGGGCGGGCTGATACGCCTGGGCCCCACGCAAACCAACGTCAACGACCTGGTACTTCTGGCCGCGTGGTGAGATGCCCGCGGCCCTTCCGGCCCTGTTATACCCATCCCATCCCACGGCCAAGGCGGAGAAAACGCGCGCGCCGACGCGAACCAATATGAGGCTCATCGTACCCGCGCGCTCCATCACTTGTTGCCCCCGCGACTTTGGAGTAAAGTTGGGGTTGTGAAGTACGCGATGCCCGGTGCGCCGGGCGAATCGATGACGAGGAGGTCCGTCATGGCCAAAATTACCCGCGAGGAAGCCCTGGCTTATCACAAACTCGACGGTCGCCCAGGCAAGATCGAGGTGCGGCCGACCAAACCCCTCAGCACGCAACGCGACCTATCCCTGGCCTATTCGCCAGGCGTGGCCTACCCCGTACTCGAGATCGAAAAGGACCCTGAAGCCGCTTACGAGTACACCACCAAAGGTAACCTGGTCGCGGTGATCTCCAATGGCACCGCGATCTTGGGCTTGGGCAACCGCGGTGCATTGGCCTCAAAGCCCGTCATGGAAGGCAAGGGCGTGCTGTTCAAACGATTCGCGGACATCGACGTCTTTGATATCGAAGTCGACACCACGGATCCGGATGAGTTCATCCGTGTCGTGGCGGCCATCGCGCCCACCTTTGGCGGTATTAACCTGGAGGACATCAAAGCGCCTGAGTGCTTTTACATCGAGGAAAAGCTCAAAGAAATGCTCGACATCCCCGTATTTCACGACGATCAACACGGCACGGCCATTATCGCGGGCGCGGCATTGCTCAACGCCCTCGAGCTGGTGGGCAAGAAGATCGACGAAATCAAACTCGTGATCTCAGGCGCAGGCGCGTCGGCTATTGCTTCAGCAGAGCTCGCGGTAAAGCTGGGCGTGAAGCGCGAAAACATCATTATGGTCGATAGCCGCGGGGTGATCTATAAAGGCCGTAAAGAGCGCATGAATCCGTACAAGGAACGCTTTGCGGCGGACACGGACGCGCGCACCCTGGCCGATGCGATGAAGGGCGCGGACGTGTTCTACGGCCTTTCGGTCGCGAACATCGTCACGCCCGAGATGGTCAAGAGCATGGCCGAACGGCCCATCATCTTCGCGATGGCCAATCCGGATCCTGAGATCCCGTATGAGGTCGCGAAAGAGGCTCGGCCCGACGCCATCATCGCGACCGGGCGCTCGGACTATCCGAACCAGGTCAACAACGTGCTGGGCTTCCCCTTCATCTTCCGCGGCGCGCTCGATGTGCGGGCCCGCGCCATCAACGACGAGATGAAGCTGGCCGCGGCGTACGCGTTGGCTGACCTCGCGAAGCAAGACGTACCCGATAGCGTACTGCGCGCGTATGGCCTGGAGCGGCTCCAGTTCGGGCCCGAATACATCATCCCCAAGCCCTTCGACCCGCGCGTGCTGCTGTGGGTGCCGCCTGCGGTGGCCAAGGCCGCGATGGAAACGGGCGTGGCTCGCAAGCACATCGACCTGGACGAGTATCGCGAGCAGCTCGCGATGCGCTTGGGCAAGGGCGAGCATATTCGCCACTTCTTTATCAACCAGGCCAAAGCCGTCAAGCCGAAGAAACGCGTGGTCTTCGCGGAGGGCGAAGAAGAAAAAATTTTGCGTGCGGCTGCGCAAGTCCAGGAAGAGGGCATTGCCGAGCCCATTCTTATTGGTCGTAAAGAGGTCATTGACGAGAAAATCCGCCGCCTGGGCCTGCGCCTCAAAGCTAAGGTGGTCAACGCGGAGACGTGCCAACGCCTGGACGAGTATGCCCGCGCGCTGTATGAGCTGCGGCAACGCAAAGGCGTAACGCTCAAACGGGCCTACAAGCTGCTGCAAGATCCCAACATCTTCGCGCCCATGATGGTCTATATGGGCGATGCCGACGCCGCGGTCTCGGGCCTGACCTACGAATACCCTGAGGTCATTCGACCCGCGTTGCAAATCCATCACACCGCGCCAGGACACCGCCTGGTCGCGGGCGTTTACATCATGATCGTGGGCAAGCGCGTCTACATTTTCACCGATGCCACAGTCAACATCGAACCCAACGCAGAAGACCTGGCCGACATCGCGTTGCTGGCGGCGGACTTCGCGCGGCAACTAGGCCTGGAGCCGCGCGTGGCTATGCTCTCGTTCAGCAACTTCGGCAGTACGCGGCACCCGTTGAGCGAGAAGGTGCGCCGCGCGGTGGAGCTGGTGCGGGAGAAAGCCCCCGACCTGCCCGTCGATGGCGAAATGCAGGCGGATACCGCGGTCGTCCCCGAAATCGTAGACGAGCGTTACCCCTTCAGCCGCGTCAAGGACGCGAACGTGCTGGTCTTCCCCGACCTGGAAGCCGCGAACATCGCGTACAAACTGCTCGCGCGGCTGGGCAATGCCGAAGCCATCGGCCCCATCCTGTTGGGCATGGGCGCGCCGGTGCACGTGCTACAAACGGGCGACCAGGTGCGGGATATTGTGAACATTGTCGCGGTCGCGGTGATGGATGCCGCTCGCCGCGAGAAGGCGCGCGAAAAGGCCGAGGCCTAATCGCTAGCCCAAAGGCCAACCGGGGCGTGGGGCAACCCGCGCCCCGTTTTTTCTTGCCACGCGTTCGGCGATGGGGGAGGAGCCCCAAAGAGGG
>JAADFA010000066.1 GCA_013153135.1 Chloroflexota bacterium | reverse complement strand
ACGCTTCCTGCTTTCCTGCTCTCAGCTCCCCGCTTTATGCCATCTTCCAACCTCCAACCTCCAACCACTCACCATCCGCGTTCATCCGTGTTCATCCGCGGTTTCCATCTTCCAACCACCAACTTCTAACTTCCAAACTCACCCACCCAACACCGTGTAAAAGGTAAAGTGGTAATAAATCCGGCCTTCAGGATCTAATACCATCGTATCGCTTCCCGATAGCACACGTGGGCCAGGGGCCGCGGCCTGCCAGGAGAACTGATGACGGTTGCCATCTTGATGGTGATTTTTGAGCACAAAGGTCGCGCCGGCAGCCACGCCGCCTAAAAAATTGATAAACCACTTACGAATCGCGTCTAGGCCCTGCCGCAGACCCTGGGGGGTGATATGGACCGCATTAGGAGCGTACAAGCGTATGACCGCGTCCACACTGTGTTGGTTGAGAGCCTGGATATAACGCTCAACCACGTTCGCGGGTTGCGGTGGCGGCGGCGGGGTTGGGCTACCCCAGTCAAAGTCCGCGATAGTGCGCCAGATGCTGGGCGGAAGTTGGGTGCGCGCAGGGTACCATTCCCAAAAGTTGACTCCTGGTAAGCCCAACGAGCGCGCGGTTTCCATAAATTCATAAATTTCTTCAGCCGTTGGTTGCCAGCCAAAACCTGAATAGGCCGACCCAGTAGGGAAGAAGGGCCGCCAAGGGTGCATTTGCTGGAACTCAGCCAAACTACGGCGCAGCTGGGCACCCGGATTGTGAGCCTGTACCCAGTACACCTGGGGCATGTTGATATCTACCCGCTCCAAAAACTCTTGCCACGGGAAGGTGGGGTGATAGGATGGAAAACGATAGGAGCTCAAAGCCAAAGGCGTATTGGGCAAGCCCTGGCGCAAAGTAGTCATATACTCCTGCGCGGCCGCGTGCTGGCCCTTGTATTCATTCTCCGCGTCAATAACAAAGCCATCAAGGCCCAAGTCCCGCACCCGCCGGATGGCGATGCGTGCCTCGGCTTGAGGATCGCGGCCATAGATATACTGCCAACCCCACACTTGAATGCCGTAACGCCGCAAGGCGTCCCGTACAGGCGCGACCAAGTCACGACGGGTACCCCAATCGTAGTTGTACGCACCCGTCCCATCCGCGACCTTAATGATAACGTGGGTGAGCTTGGCCTGAGCCGCGACCGCTGCAATGCGGTTCGGATCGCCCCCTTCGCAGCGGCTTACCTTCCAAATAAACATACCTTTACCCGCGAGCGCCATGTCTGCCTCCTATGCCGATTTCGCCAGCGAGCCGTCCAAACCCAATTCGGGCGCGATGCGGCGCATGGCTTCGATTACATTGCCAACGTGTTCCCAGAGATCCACGCCAAAGTCAGCTACAGCTTCTTCGACCTCCGCGCGGTTCACACCCGCGGCAAAGGATTTATCCTTCCATTTCTTCTTTACGGATTTAACCTTAAGGTCATACAAAGACTTTGAAGGCCGCACTAACGCGACCGCGGTGATCAAGCCCGTGATCTCGTCACACGCGCGCAGGGCCTTCTCCATGGGGGTCTGAGGCTGTACGCCTGTACGTTCGGGGGCGTGGGCGAGGATAGCCCGCACAATGTCTTCGGGCACCCCGCGAGCCCGCAAGATTTCGGCCCCCTTGATGGGGTGTTCGTCCATGTTGGGATGGATTTCCCAGTCAAAATCATGCAACAGCCCGGTGATGCCCCAAGTCTCCACGTCCTCGCCCAGTTTCTCTGCATAAAAGCGCATGCACGCCTCCACAGCAAGCATGTGCCGCCGCAGGCTCTCGCTTTTGACGAACTCGTGCACGATGGCTAGAGCCTCCTCGCGAGTCATGGTTGCCTCCTCGTGAAAGGTTGCTGATGATTATACCGCCCTGCGAGCGGGCCACGGTACAATTGATCCAAACCCCCAGCGGAGGACAAAATGCGGGTCTTGCTACAACGGGTCGCGTGGGCCCAAGTGGAGGTTACGGGCGAGGTCATCGCTCGCATCGGGCCCGGGGTGTTGCTCCTGGTGGGCGTAACCCACACGGATACCGAAGCCGAAGCCGCGTACCTGGCGCGTAAGGTCGCGCAGCTGCGCATCTTTGAGGACGACGCGGGCAAAATGAACCGCTCGTTGTTGGATGTGGGCGGTGAGGCCCTAGTGGTCTCACAATTCACCCTGTATGCGGATACACGCAAAGGTCGTCGACCGTCCTTTGTGCACGCGGCCCGACCTGAACACGCGGAACCGCTCATCCAGCGCTTTGCGGCCTTGCTCGCGCAACACGGCGTCCCCGTCCAAATGGGACGCTTCGGCGCGCATATGGTGGTCTCCCTCGCCAACGACGGCCCAGTAACCCTATGGTTGGAACGGGAGCATGCGACATGACCCCTCGCTATGCGCAACGCCGTGCGCGCGTAGCCGACGCGCTGCGCCAAGAAGGGTTGGACGCGCTCGCGCTCAACCCTGGTCCCGCGCTCACCTATCTCTTCGGGCATCGCTTTCTCCTGCTCGAGCGCCCCATCCTGGGCATCATCACCCGCGAAGGCCGCAGTGCGCTCATCGTGCCCGAGCTGGAACGCGCGGCCGCGACGCGGGTGTTGCCGGACGGGGTCTATGCCTACCCCGATGATCCAGATCAGTGGGCCCCGGCCGTAACGCGCGCGCTGCGCGAGCTCGGGCTCACCCAGGGGCGTATCGGCATCGAGCCGAATCGGTTGCGCGTGCAAGAGCTGTGGCTGCTGCAGCAGGCCGCGCCCGCGGCGCGCATCGTGGACGCAGGCCCGCTCTTGGCGGAGCAGCGCGCGGTCAAGGACCCGGAGGAGCTCGCGGCCATCCGCCGCGCGGTCGCGGTGGCCGAAGCCGCCTGGCGAGACCTGCTCCCCCAATGGCAGCCTGGCGTGACCGAGGCGGAAATGGCCCGCCGATTGACCGTGGCCCTGCTCGCGCTCGGCTCTCAGACCGAGCTGCCCTTTGAACCCATTATTGCGTTCGGCGAGCACGCGGCCGAACCCCACGCGCAACCGGGGGAGCGCGTCCTCGTTGAGGGCGACCTCATCCTGGTGGACTGGGGCGCGCGGGTAGATGGGTACGTTTCGGATATGACGCGCCTGGCCATCCTGAGCAGCACCGTGCCCGAAGACCTCGCGCATGCTGCGACCGCGGTGCAGGACGCGGTGAATGCTGCGTTACGCGCGGCGCGCGTGGGCGCTCCCGCGGGTGCGGTTGACCAGGCCGCGCGCGCCACCCTGGCCGCGCAAGGCCTGGCCGACGCGTTCATTCATCGCACGGGCCACGGCCTGGGCCTCGACGTGCACGAGCCACCTTACCTGTACGAAGGTAACGAGCGCGCCCTCCAGGCCAGGATGGTGTTCACCATCGAGCCGGGGGTGTACCTGCCAGGTCGCTGGGGCGTGCGCTGGGAGCACATGGTCCATCTCACGGATGAGGGGCCTGAGGTGCTCACGCAGCTGCCCTTAGACATCGTCCGGTTGCGCGCCTAAGGCTACGGTTGGGGGTTAAGTACCTCGTTTTTTGCGCTTTTTCTTCGTCCTGGAGCGCGGCCGAGCTTTGCGCGCGGCCTCTTCCGATGCCTTCAGGGCCTTGCTCTCTTCAATCTCGTCCCAGCGCACCAGAGCATCTTTGATGCGACGTACCAACGCGGGCGACAAGCGCTTTTCTTTGAGACGGGGTTGGAGGAAGGCCTTGAGATCTTCAGGTTTCAGGGTTGGGACGGGCGCGCCGTCGACGTTGACCAGTTCGGCCTTGGGGTTCGTAAAGACCAAAATAGCCTCAATGGGTACCTGGGCTGCCTCCTCGGGGCCGAGGTGTTCTTCTAAGGCTTTGCGCACGGCTTTAACCTCGTCTTCGATCTCCAAATCTGGACGGCCCAGGCCTTCCTGAGAGAAGATGCGCAAATACCACAAGACCAAACCACCAGATTGGCGCCAACGTCCTTTATGATAGCGGATACGGCCTCGCTGGTACTTGGGCACCAAAACCCACAGGCCCGAGGGCCCGATGATGAGATGCGAAGCCGGGGTCGCGTAATGGAATAACGTGTGATCGCCGCCGATGGTCTTGAGGGCCTCATCGAGCACGCGGTCGATCCGGGGCTGGCGACCGTAGCGGTTACCGAAATAAATGCCCACTTGCGAGATCAAAAAGCCCAAAATCAGGAGCACGAACGCAAAAGTAACAGCTTCGGGCTTGGCGAAGGTCAGATATATGCCCACCCCGAAGAAGAGCAGCCCGAGCAGGCTGGTGTATTGGGCAATGCGAAGCTGTCGTTTGAGAAATTTATAGTTCAACATGCTGCGCATGGTAGGCTCCTCCGGCCGCGTGGCCGAACCGCCTAGGCCGAGCCTTGGCTCGTTCGCAAACGTTCGGCGATGGCCTCCCGCAGGCGCTGAAGCAAGTTTTGCGCCACAGCCTGCCGCGCGGTATTGAGCGCGCTAAAGATCGCGTCCGCGTCGGAGCGGCCATGACCGACAAATACTAGGCCGTTGATGCCCAACAAAGGAACCGCGCCTTGACGTCGCGGATCCAGCATGGCCTTGAGGTGGTCGAACGCGGGCTTGGCAAGCAGGGCGCCAAGTTTGGTCCGGGGAGAGGCCAAGAGCTGCTCTTTGAGCACATCCGTAAGCAGCTTGGCTACTGCCTCACTCGTCTTCAGGAAGACATTGCCCGTGAAGCCATCGGTCACCACCACGTCGACATGGCCGCCAAAGGTTTCCTTTGGCTCGACGTTGCCGATGAAGTTCAAGCCGCTCTCGGCGAGTAAAGGATAGGTGGTCTTGACAAGGTCGTTGCCTTTGCCAGCCTCTTCACCATTGGAGAGCAGACCTACGCGCGGGTTTTCGATGCCCAATGCTACACGCGCGTATACTGAGCCCATAATCGCGAACTGCACCAGGTATTCGGGCTTACATTCTGCATTCGCGCCCACATCGATGACCAGCACCTGGCCACCCGTGCGGGTCGGGAAGGGAGCGATCAAACCCGGCCGCCGTACCCCACGAATGCGTCCCAAGATGAAGAGGGCGTTGGCCAGCGCGCCGCCAGTGTTGCCTGCGGTCACAAACGCGTCGGCTTGGCCGTCTTTGACAAGGCGCATGCCGACAGCCATGGACGTGTTGGGCTTACGGCGCACCGTTTCGCCCGGCTTGTCGGTCATCGCAAACACTTCATCCGCGTGGACGAAGTGTAGGTTGGCTGGAGGCTGCAGCGGGTCGAGCAAGGGACGTACTTTAGCCTCTTGACCAACGAGAATGATGGTATCTTCAGGCCACATGCGCGCGGCGCGTACCGCGGCGTGCACTTCCGGCTCGGGGTGGCGATCGCTCCCCATGGCGTCTAAGACGATGCGCATCCTGGGCACCTCCAAGGCAGAGTAGGAGGATTATACCAAGGGGAAATCATCGTGGGCCACGCGCCTCGGCGACGGGCCTGTGACGTCTCACT
>JAADFA010000027.1 GCA_013153135.1 Chloroflexota bacterium | reverse complement strand
TCACGCCTTGCAACAACGCCTCATCCACAGCCATGTTCCACGGCCCGGGTTGCGGCTCCGGCTCCCACAGCAAGCGCCACGTGTCAGGCATGCGATCTCCTTGTTGGGCTTGATGCTCACCATTGTACCCGAGTCAATGTGCGGGCTGTGAGAAGCAAACAAAGTAGCGGCAATTGCCCCCGCGCGGCAAAAGGCTTTGACTTCCGTCGCAGGGTATGCTAAAATGGCCCCGGTTCCGCTAACCTGAACGACATCCCCAGATGGAGGTTATCCGATGGAAGGGAGCATTGTGCAAGCCGCGAAACTCCTGGGTGCCGGCTTGGCCATGGTGGGCGCCATCGGCGGCGGTATTGGTATTGGCTTGTTGGCCAATGGCGCGCTTCAGGGCATGGCGCGCAACCCCGATGCCGCAGGCACTATTCAGACGAACATGATTTTGGGCATCGCCTTCGCCGAAGCCGTGGCCATTTACTGTCTGGTCGTGGCCCTGCTGCTCATCTTCGCGGTCTAATCCGCCGAGCAGCCTAACATAAAAGGAGGTTCACGGTGGAAGCGCTGGGCAAATTGGGCATTAACTTGGGGTATTTGCTGCAACAGATCCTGGCCTTCGCGATTTTGCTCACGATGCTGAAAATGTGGGCGTATGAGCCCATTGTAGAGCTGCTCGCGAAGCGCCGGGAGACGTTGAGCAAGGCTTTGGAAGACGCGCGCATCGCAGCTGAGGCTCGGGCGAACGCCGAGGCTGAAGCCCAAAGGATCTTAGCTGAGGCCCGAGCCAAGGCGGAGGAAATCATCCGTGAAGCGCGCCTCAAAGCCGAGGAGCAAGCCAAAGCAATCATTGAAGAGGCGAAGCGCGAGGCTGAGAAGATTCGACAAGAGGAATTGGCTAAGATCGAAGCGGAACGCAACCGCATCCTGGCCGAGCTGCGGGACCAGATCGCGGCGATGGCCATCGCCGCAGCCCGCAAGATCGTGCACGACGCGCTGGACGAGCAACGCCAACATCAGCTCTTGCAGGAATTCTTCGCGGGTGTGAAGAACAAGCAAATCGTCGTGTTGGATGACGTGCCCGCGAAGGCAGACCGTGTGGAAGTCATTACTGCGGTGCCGTTGACCGACGAGGAAAAGGCGGAATGGATCGAGTTCTTCAAATCCAAGGTCGGCGATGTGCCGGTGGAATTCAAGGTTGACCCTTCCATCGTGGGCGGTGTGATCGTCCGGATCGGCGATCGGGTCATCGACGCATCGGTGAGCCGCCAGCTGGCTGAATTGCAAGCGCGTTTGTCGTAAGCCACTCACATTTTTAGGCCCCTCGCGCGCCCAAGCTCGCCTTTGGGCGCGCTTTTCTTTCTGCCGCCAGTACCCTCTGTACGCCCAACGAACCATGACGACGTGCTCGGCCTTCCCCCGGCCACGCGTGCCACGACCGCCGTCCTTCTACGTGCGCGAGGTCCCTGTATACGGCGATGTAGTCCTCGCGCCCATGGACGGTATCACCGACCCGCCCTTTCGCGCGTTAGGCCGTCTGCTCGGCTCGGCCATGGCCTATACCGAATTTATCCACGCCGTGGATGTGCTGCAACGGCCCCAATGGGTGTGGCGCAAAGTGCGCCCGTACCCTTGGGAAGCTCCGCTCGTCGTGCAGCTTTATGGCCACACGGTCAACATGCTTGTCGAAGCGGCCTTGCGTGTACAAGATACGTTAGGGCCCGCGATCATTGACATCAACATGGGCTGCCCAGACCCGCGCATTGTGCGCCGCGGCGCGGGTGCGGGGATGTTGCGTTCGCCCCTCAAGATCGCGCGCCTCTTCCGCCGATTGACCCGAATTCTGGAGGTCCCTGTAACCGCCAAAATCCGCCTGGGCCTGGATGACACATGCAAACCGTATCGTCTGGTTGCCCGCATCTTAGAAGAAAACGGCGCCGCCTTGATCGCGGTCCACGGCCGTACTCAGGCCCAGGGCTATCGAGGTCAAGCCGACTGGGAGGCCATCCGCGAGATCGCGGCCCTGGTGCGCATCCCGGTGCTCGGAAACGGCGATGTACGCACACCCGAAGATATTGAGCACATGAAGCGCACAACCGGTGTGGCAGGCGTCATGATTGGTCGGGCCGCGCTTGCGAATCCGTGGATCTTGGCCCGCTGTCCGCGCGACGCGGTGCCACCTCGTGCGGTTTGGCATGTGCTGCGTTGGCATCTCCAAGAGAACCTGCGGTTGTACGGCCTCCAGCGTGGCCTGGTGCTCTTTCGCAAGTTCGCAGCCCGCTACCTAGCCCCCTACCCCGCGTTCCAACGCCAACGCCGGGCCATCCTGACCTTGGACGACCCGGCGCGCTTTCTTGATGCTGTCGCGGCCGTGCTTTTTGAAAGCCCTTAGGGCGCGTAGAGCGAGACATCAATGGCTGTTGGCTGTTCGAGAATAAGGTCCACGATCAAACGTCCCGTCGCGGGGCCTTGGGTCATGCCTAACGTACAATGACCAGTAGCCAAGAAGAGATTGCGCAGCCCTGGCGCGCGGCCGATATAGGGCCGGCCGTGCGCGGTGCATGGTCGCCAGCCACGCCATACGCCCAGAATCTCTTGCGTATCCACTCGCAGGTATTGCGCCGCGGCCGCGAGCATATGTTTCACGCGTGCCCAACGCAGGCGAGCATCCATGCCGCTGAGCTCGAGCAATCCCGCGAGGCGCAGCCGTTGCTCCAACACCGTGACCGCGAGCTTGGGCTCGTCCAAGAGCAGCGCGGTCGGTGGCGCTTGTTCGGGCCGGGGCAAAGTCAGGCTATATCCTTTAGCCGGTTCCAGAGCGAGGGAAACCCCCACCTGGGCCGCAAGTTCGCGCGTCCACACCCCCGCGGCCAAAACCACCCACGTGGCGGTATAAACCCCGTGGGTTGTCCACACTTCACGCACGCGCTCACCGTGACGCACCAGGCGCAGCACCTCTACGCCTTCAAGGATGCGCGCGCCGCGGCTGCGGGCCCGCTCGGCCAGCGCGTGGACCAAGGCTGCGGGGTCCGCATGCGCGTCGTTGGGGCAAAAGACCCCGCCCAGAACAGGCGCGCGCACGTATGGTAGACGGGCCAAGACCTCGGCCGGGGGCAAGATGTAGGCCTGCAACCCCACTGCCTGGGCCTCATGCGCGAGGCGTCGCGTTTCTTCCCATACCTCGGGCGTGTACGCGACATGGTATACCCCTGCCTGATGCCAGGCAACGGGCAAGCCTTCCTGTTCCACCAAATCGCGATATAGCTCCAGGCTCAAGCGGCTGAGCGCGAGATTGTGGGCCCACTCTCGTCGAAACGTGGCCCAATCGCTGCCAGAACGCGCGAAACGCAGCAGCCACAACCAAAAGCGCGCGTCCATGCGAGGGTGGATATAGAGCGGACCTCGACCTTGGAGCAACCATCGCAGCCCCTTCAGGGCGCTGCCTGGCACGGCCAGGGGATGAGAGTCGCACAAAGTTAACAGCCCTGTATTACCGAAGGAGCTCCCGGACGCGAGGGTATGCCGTTCGAGCAGGGTCACGCCTAGGCCTGCCCGGGCCGCGTAATAGGCGACACTCACGCCGATGATACCGCCACCGATGACCAAGACATGCGCATGTTGGGCCATGGTGTATCCTCCTGATGCTCACTCGACCCCTTGAGCTCGCCCCCAAGATTCCAGATATTGCTCCACCTCATCGAGGAACGCGTCGCTTGCGTCAAGCAATGATGTCCAAGCCGCGTCCAAGCCCAAGCGTGTTTGCGCGTCGAGCCAACGCGTTCGAGCCTCTTCGGGTGCTTGAGGATGGCGGACGGCATCGCTCCACGTCCACCACAGAAGGTAGAGCGCCTGTTCGGGTGGGTTGTTGCTTAGCAGTGCGTCCAACCCGGTTTGATAATAGGGCACGCGCGCGGGGTGGAGGTGTTCGGGTGCGGCCTGAGCGACCAAAGTAAGGGAGCGGCTCCAGTCGTCCCGCAAGCTCATGATGGTCTGCGCGAGGCCATCATGTGCCCCAAGCGCGCGCAGTAGCGCGGAGAACCAATCTTCACGGGCGAGAAGCGCGGCTTCGGTAGCCCATTGCAACGTAAAACGGCGCAATGTGAGTCGACGCCCTTGTAACGTCGCGATGGCCAAAGTTGCCTGGCGCAGGCTCTCTAAGTGCTGGAGCCACGTGTCGGGCTCGTTTGGGTCCGCGGCGAACAGAAGCTGTTGCCATTGCTGCCGGGCCTGGTTTAGAGCCGCCCACGCGCGGGCATAGGCCACGTCTGGGCTATGGAAGCGGCTACGCACGCCGGATTGGACGAAATCTAGAAAGTGCTGTGGATCCCAAAGGGGCTGGGCATAATACACCTCGCTCCCCATCTCGGCCTCGTGGCGCAGGCGCCGTGGCGGCTCAAAGCGATCGCGGGGGTAGTGACGCACGTCCAGATGCACCCCACGCACCAGCGGCCGGATTTCGTGGGTTTGCGGTGGCTCGAGATTGTAAATACAAACCACATCGATATCCGTCAGCCCGCCGAAGAGGGGCTCTTCCGTGAGGAGTGAACCGGTTAAGTAAACGGCAAGTAGATTGAGATCGCGCGTTCGGCTGGCCACGTAGTCCTGCGCCCAACCGAGCAAACGTTTTGGCGTCAGCCGCATGTCGTGCCTCCCAGCCCAGACCGTTATTGCGTATGCCAGGGGAGCAGCGGTTGGTACGGTGTTAGCCCCAGGGCCCGACGTACTTGGTCCTCGATCAACGACAGGTGCCCATCCACCGCAACAAAGTCCAGTGGATCCGTATCGATGGTAAGAACGGGAACGTCCCAGGGTTGGGCGAAAAGTTCATCGTACGCGCGGCATAAAGCCTCGATGTAGGAGCGCGGCATATTACGCTCATAAGGCCGATCGCGCAGCGCAATGCGATACATGAGCGTATCCGGCGACGCGCGCAAATACACAATGAGACTGGGGCGAGGCAGGCGCTCGGCCAAGGCTTCATACACTCGTTCGTACATTTCGAGTTCATCCCCCTGCAATGTGAGCCGCGCGAATAGAGGATCTTTGGCAAAGATGTAATCACTAATGACCGGGCGTCCGTCCTCGAGCAGTTGGTGGATGGTTTGGTGCTGTCGATAACGGCTCAGCAAAAAGAAAATTTGCGTTTGGAACGCGTAACGCTCGGGATCTTCATAAAACTTGGGCAGAAAGGGATTTTCGTCAAAAGCCTCCAGGACCAACTCGCCTCCGAGGCGGGGTTGCAACATACGGGCGAGGGTGGTCTTGCCAACCCCGATCACCCCCTCAATGGCCAAATAAAAGGGTGGTTGAGTCATGCGTTCGCTCCTCGTGCGCTGTGAGCGTCATCCGCCGCCGAAGGGCGTGCGCGTCGGCGATGGTGTGGGTGTTGGCCAGGCGTCGGGGTTGAGCACGGCGGCCGTAGGGCTTGGTGTTCCGGTGACGGATGCACCGTCTGCGGTTGGTGTTCCTGCCGTGGGTGTGGGTGTTGCGGGCAGAGGAGTGGGCGTCGGCGTCGCGGGAGGCGGTGTTGGTGTGGGTGGATCGCCTTCAACCACAAAGCTGCCCGACGTAACAAGCCGGTCACCCACAAAGATATAGACAGTATACGGCCCAGGCAACCATTCGGTGGGGTCGGGGTTCCAATCCGTGTAGCCCCATCCGCCTGTACCCCATTCCCACGGTCGGGTCTCATAGTGCACCAATTCGCCGTTGCGATACCACAAAGCCGTCCATTGCACGCCATCAGCCATGCGGTCGTAGCTGAACAGCGCGTACAAATGGCCTACAGGGTTATAGAACACCTCGCCCGGGTTCAAGGGGCGGAAGGTTTCGGGATCTAAACCTTGGGTGAACGTGAGGGGGCTGAAGACAACATCTGGTGGTGGGGTCGCGGTGCTTTCAAACTCGGCTCGCACTTCCTCAGGGATATACGCGGTGGGTGTTGGGCTGGGTGTTGGTGTACCGGCCAAGGTCGGGGTGATGGTAGGCGTCGGCGTGATGGAAGGGATAGGCGTTGCGGTGGGGGTTTGCGTTGCGGTGGGGGATGGAGTAGGTGTTGGCGTCGGGTTCCAGATGCGGTAAGCGAGGGCGCGACCCCAACGTGGCAGCACCAAACCGGCCAAGAGCCACAAGCCAATGCCCACAGTAATGAAACGCCAACCTCGACGCATGCGCTCGTAGCGCATGCGGAAGAACCGCACCCGTCGCGCGGCCCGCAAGGTTTGCCATCCCAATAGCAGGCTGAGCCCACCCAAAATCCACGCGGCCCAACGCGTGAAGGTCAAGGCACGTTCCAGGTCCATCCCGACTCCTCAAACCAAAACCGAGACCTTGGCGCAATTATAACCCGCTTTGGTTATCCCCAGCCGCGCAGATAAGTTACGGTACAATTGCTTCACCTTATACGGAAGGACGCCCTCGCCATGGCCCAACGTGGTTGGTATGCCCGCTTTTGGCCTTTGTTCGCCCGGCTTGATCCGGAGCGCGCTCATCACCTCGCGTTGCGCTTTTGGCGCGAGGTAGGACGGCACCCATGGTTGCAGCGCTGGGTACAACGTTGGGTAGGCGCTCAAGGGTTGCCTGAAGACCCCGTTTACCTCGCGGGCTTGCGCTTCCCCAATCGCGTGGGACTGGCCGCGGGATACGACAAGGATGGCTATGCGTGGCGTGGCCTGGCCGCGCTGGGGTTTGGTCATATTGAGATCGGCACTGTCACGCTCATGCCCCAACCTGGCAACCCACGGCCGCGCATGTGGCGCATTCCCGAACAGCGCGCGCTGATCAACCATTTGGGCTTTCCAAGTCGCGGCGCGCCTTTGGTCGCGCAGCGGCTGCGCGGGAACCGGCCCACGAAGCTAATTTTGGGTGTGAACCTAGGGCATAACCACGGCGTTCCCGCGCGCGAGGTGCCGCAGCAGTACGCACGGCTGTTTTTTCTCTTCGCGCCATGGGTCGACTACATCGCGCTTAATGTGAGCTGCCCCAATGTGCCTGGTTATCGCGAATGGCAGGGAAAAGCCGAAATCGCTCGCCTGCTCAACACCTTACGTTACGCGCGCGCGGCTTGGCGTCGGTTGCACGGCAATGGTCGCGCGCTGCCCATCTTCGTCAAACTCAGCCCGGACTTCACCCCGGCTCAGTTAGATGATACGCTGGAGGGCGTGTTGCTCGGCGGTGCGGATGGCATCATCGCGACCAACACAACCACGCAACGACCTGGTTTGCCGCCACGTTGGCACCAGGTCCCTGGGGGCCTGAGCGGCGCACCCTTGCGAGAAATTAGCACTCGCTTTATCGCGGACCTTCACCAACGCCTAGGCGACCGGCTGCCTATCATTGGGGTTGGGGGCATCATGAGCCCAGAGGATGCCATCGAGAAACTCCAGGCTGGCGCACGAGTTGTGCAGATCTTTACCGGCCTGGTGTACGAAGGGCCCTCTTTGGTGCCCCGCTTGGTGCGGGCCTTGGCCGCGGCCCGCACCAAGGTCGAACCTTTGACCCAAAGGAGGACACCATGACCACCAAACAACTCTTTCGCGGCGGGACCCTGATTACCGCGCAGGAGATGTGGCGTGCCGACCTGTTGGTTGAGGGCGAACGTATCGCGGCGATTGGGCGGGATTTGGTTGTGCCCGACGCGGAGGTGATCGACGTCACCGGCAAGTTCCTCATGCCCGGAGGCATCGACCCCCACGTACACCTCGACCTGCCCATGTTCGGCACGGTATCGTCCGACGACCACTACACCGGCACCAAAGCTGCAGCCTTCGGCGGGACGACCACGGTTCTGGACTTCGTGCCCTTGGATTGGCCTACGCTTCGTGAATCTGTGCAACACTGGCGAGCCAAAGCCGACCCCAAGGTCGCGGTGGACTATGGCTTACACATGAACATCACCCGTTGGGACGACGCCATCGCCCAGGAGATGGCCGACTTGCCCGAAATGGGCATCACCAGCATCAAAGTCTTCATGGCTTACAACGGCCGCCTGCGCCTGCAGGATGGTGAGATCTTTCAGGCCATGCGTCGCGCGCGCGAACTCGGTTTGCTTACCATGTTGCACGCAGAGAATGGCGACGTCATCGACATCCTGGTGCGAGAGGCCCTGGCCCAGGGCCATACCGAGCCCATTTGGCACGCGCGCACCCGTCCCGCATGGGGCGCGGTGGAGGCGGTCTTGCGCGGCGCGGCCCTCGCGGAGCAGGCCGACGCGCCCCTCTACATCGTCCACATGAACACGGCCGGGGGCGTGGATATGTTGCGCTACGCGCGGGAGAAAGGGTTACCCGTCATGGGCGAAACGTGCCCGCAATACCTCTTCTTTACCGAAGAACACTTGGCCCGGCCCGATGGCGCGAAGTGGGTCTGCTCGCCGCCCATGCGCACTCGCGCGGATAACGAGCGGTTGTGGCAGGGCCTAGCCCAATCCACCTTGCAGACTGTGGGCACGGACCACTGTCCCTTCTTCTATGATGGCACCAAACCCATTGAATATGAGGGGCAACTGATCGCTATTCCAGGCAAAGAACTGGGCAAAGACGATTTCACCAAGATCCCCAACGGCGTGCCGGGCGTGGGCGACCGCCTGCCTGTGCTGTGGACCAAAGGCGTGGTCGAAGGGCCCTTGACGCCAACCCAATTCGTCGCCTTGGTGAGCACCAACCCCGCACGCATCTTCGGCCTATACCCGCGTAAGGGCACGCTGGCGCCCGGCGCGGACGCGGATATTGTGGTCTGGGACCCGAACCTCAAGGTGCGTTACGGCGTCAAAGTCGCGAAGCACCGCACGGACTATAACCTGTACGAGGGTTGGGAGCTGACTGGGTTCCCCGTGCAGGTGTACTTGCGAGGCAAAAAGATCGTGGATGGCGATCGGTGGCTGGGTCGCGCGGGGATGGGACGCTATCTCCATCGGGAGCGCTTTCGCCGGGAGGATGTGATCTAAGCCGCTCGAGGGCACGTCTTGCTGCGCCTCGGGCTGCGCGCCCGAGGCGCGTAGCGCGATTTAAGGAGGTGTACGAATTGCACGGACACGGAGGCATGCGTCAACGTTGGCTTGCCGATGGCGCGCTGTTGTTGGCCGCGATGGTTTGGGGTTCGACGTTTGTGGTGCAACGTCTTGTTGGCCAGGATCAGGGCAGTGTGTTTTGGTTCAACGCGGCCCGTTTCGCGTTGGGCGCGGGGCTGTTGAGCGTGGGCATCGGTTTCCGTTTCCCTGCAGAACGCGCGTTTTGGCGCTGGGCTGGCCTTGCGGGCACGCTGCTCTTCCTGGGTAGCGCGTTGCAACAGGCGGGCTTGCGCTATACCACCGCGGGTAACGCGGGCTTTTTGACTAGTCTGTATTTGCCCCTAGTGCCGTTGCTGCTGGCCCTGTTCTGGCGCGAACGCCCCTCAGGGCTCACCCTCGCTGGCGTAGGCCTTGCTGTGATGGGCGCGTATTTGCTTAGCCTGAACGGCCCTTATCAGGCCCGTCGCGGGGACCTGTTGGTTGTGTTGAGCGCGTTTTTCTGGAGCTGGCACGTTATACTGCTCAGCAAGCGCGCGGCTGCGTTCCCGACCCTCGCGTTCGCGGCTGCGCAGTTTTGGACCAACGCGTTATGGCAGGCGGGGCTCGGGCTGGTTTTCGAGCCCTGGTCAGTCATGCGATCGAGCGTGTTTTGGGTTGCGGTGCTCTACGCGGCCGTGTTCTCGGTGGGCCTCGGGTTCACATTGCAGGTTTGGGGTCAGCAGCGCACGCCCGCAACCGATGCCGCACTTATCCTCAGCCTGGAGGCAGCCTTTGCAGCCCTCTTCGGCGCGTGGTTTTTGCATGAGCGGCTATCGCCTGGCCAGACTTTGGGCGCGGGGCTGATTTTTGCAGGGGTTGTGCTCGCCCAGCTGCGCGGGCCGACGAAGGGTTAGCGACCCGCGAGGCGCTGTCGCGCGCGGCGCCAGCCTTCGTGCACCAACGCTAGGCTGCGAAAACCCGCCCATAGCGCGAGCAACCACCAGAGCACGTCGACCTCCAGCCGCATCCGCGCATTTTCCAAAAAGTCAACTAGTGTGTAGACCGTACCCGCGTAGAGCACGACCAGAAGCGCCAGCTCGGGCCAGCCCCCGCGACGCGGCCGTGACCACGGTACGAGCATCAGCCCGAACGCGAGCCCCAAGACGCCCAAATAAATGCGCTGGAACCCCGGGCAGAGCGCGCGACCCCAGGGCGGCCGCAAGTAATGATGTACGTCAAAGCGTTGGCCTGAGCATAGCCATGCATCGCGTGCAGCAACCCACGAGCCCCACAATGGCGTAAGCGCGTCCGCGGGATACAGAATGTAGAACGCAGGCGAAAGGAGCAAATCAAGGGCCATGTCTTGCTCTATGCGTAGCATAACACCCGGGTTGTGCCACCAAATCTGGGCGGCGGCGCGCGCCATCGCTCGCGAGACCGGGATATAGCCGATGTGGTTGAAGTTGTGCGTCACCGCGTCTGGCCGGCGTGGCGAGCATAAGGCCGGAGGGCCTTGACAGTTTTGGGCGACTTCCGCCCAATACGCGCGCGGATACGTCTCGATGGCCGCGAAGGTCGGGTATTGGATGATGGGGTCGACACCTTGCGCGAGGATTTCGCGCGTCGCCTTAGGATCGCCCCAATAAAGTAGCCGCACGTTCCGCAGCCAGTTCATGCCGAACCAGCTGCTGGTTGTGCCCCATAGGCCAAAGAGGACGCCGTTCTTCAGACTCCATAGCCCTAGCAAGCTCAAAGGAATAAGCACCGCGCGCCACCCAGGCCAACGTCGGCGAAGCCTGGCCCATCCCAACACCAGCGCGAGAAAGGGCCAGCCGTAGGTCGCGCGCAGTAACGCCAGCCCGGTGAGGGGCCATGCGAGCGCTCGAGGCCGAAATTGCCACGTCCATACCAGCAGCATTAAGAGCCACATCACAGGCAGCGTGTATTTGAAAGTGTGCAATACCGCGACGAACTCGGGGTATAAGAGCCACGCGGCCATACCAACCGCGGCCCCAATGCGGGGTACGTGCTGCGCGCGCAGGAGTTTGTAGCCCATCACCTGGATATGCCAAGCCATGAGCTGGAAAAGCAACCATACGAGAGGTTCTCGCCAGGCCGAGGGGAGACGCAACAACGCGGCGTAAAACGCGTTCCACAAAGGCGGTTGCATGTGCAAGACCCAGAGGCTCGCCCAGACTTCGCGGCCTTGCAGCCACGCATCAGGCAAACGGTGCCACATAGGCACGTCCAGCCCATAGACTCGCAGCCCATGCGTGCGGTAGAACAGCGCCCATGCTGCCTGCCATAAGCCAAAACCCCACCAAGTTCCATACCTTCGTAGCGCGTGGTCGAAGCGCCTCCGCGGGCTGTCCATACCAGTCCCCCTTGCCTCGCCCGCCCCGATGGAGGATGTTGTCATTCAGTTGGGGTTGATCCCGCGACGTCCGGGGCGTGACGGGGTTTTGTTAGATGCTGATTCTCATCCTAAAAGGAGGCGACCCATGGCCCCTGTAGCGATTGTAACGGATAGCACAGCCTACCTCCCGCAGGATTTAGTGGAACAATACGGCATCACTGTCGTGCCGAATTTGGTTGTTTGGGATGGTGAAACGTACCGCGATGGTGTCGATATGACGCCGCAGCAATTTTACGAACGGCTGCGTAACGCGAAGACTTTACCCACGACCTCTCAGGCTGCGGCTGGAACATATGTTGAGGCGTATCGCGCGCTCCTGGACCAGGGCTATGATATTCTGAGCATCCATTTGTCCAAAGATCTCTCGGGTACCATTGAATCTGCTCGGCAAGCGAAACAAATGTTGGGCGATGTCCCTATTCGCATTGTCGATTCGCGCTCGGTTGGTATGGGGTTGGGCTTTGTGGTGCTGGCCGCGGCCCGAGCTGTTGCGGAGGGCGCCGACTTGGAAGAGGCGACCGCGGTGGCGGAAAAGGCCAAGGACCACGTGGGCGTGATTTTTGCGGTCGATACGCTGGAGTACTTGCATCGGGGTGGCCGCATCGGCGGCGCGCAACGCTTGCTCGGCATGATGCTCAACGTCAAGCCAATTTTGGAGATCCGTGACGGTCGGGTGGAGCCTGTGGATAAAGTACGAACACGTAAGAAATCTTTGCAACGCGTGTTAGACTTGATTGAGCAACGCATCGCGGGCCGTTCGCCCGTGCGTTTGGCCACGCTGCACGCGGATGCTGAAGAGGAGGCCCGCGCGCTGCTCAACGAGGCTGCTCGCCGCTTCAACGCGGTGGAAGCCTACCTTACGGATGTTAGCCCGACAGTGGGCGTGCACGTCGGCCCGGGTACGGTCGGGTTGGCCTTTATGGCTGGGATGTAGCCTAGGCCGGGCGCACGCCCGTAACCTTTGAGGAGTCGGTCATGACCACATGGTACACGGTGGACCTGCATTTTTTGGGCGTGCCCCAGACCATCGCGGTATATCTTATTCCTCATCCAGACGGGGTGCTGCTCATCGAAAGTGGTCCGGGCAGCACGGTGGACGCGTTGGAACAGGGGTTGGCCGCGCGCGGCTACAACCTAACCGACGTGACCGACGTGCTCTTGACGCACATCCATCTTGACCACGCGGGGGCAGCCGGGTATTTGGCCCGCCATGGCGCGCGCGTGCATGTGCATCCCGTAGGCGCGCCGCATATGCGCGCACCCGAGCGTCTGCTCGCATCCGCGCGGCGCATTTATGGCGAGGCAATGGATCGCCTCTGGGGAGCGTTTCTTCCCGTGCCTGATGAGCAGCTCCATGTGCCGAGGGATGAAGAGCCCATCATTATTGGGCCGCATACTTTCATCCCCTTGGATACGCCTGGTCACGCGCGACACCACTATGCTTACTACTGGGAGCAAGCGCGCGTGCTATTCACAGGTGACATTGGCGGCGTGCGCCTGCCCGGGGTACGCCACATCCGCCTGCCCATGCCACCGCCCGAGTTTCACCTCGAACAGTGGCGCGCGAGCCTGGCCCGGCTGCGGCAAGTGCCCGCGCAAACGGTGGTGCCCACGCACTTTGGTCCGTTTACCGATGTGGACTGGCACCTGGCCGAGCTAGAGCGCCTGCTGGACGAAGTCGAAGCCTTCCTCGAGCGGGTGATGCCGCAGGAGCCCGATGAGGCGACGCTGCGGGCGTTGCTCGAGGAATGGGTGGCGGAGCACAACCGCCGTGATGGCGTTTCGCCCGAGCTGCATCAAAAATACGAGACCGCCAACCCGACGTGGATGTCGGCCGCGGGGTTGTTGCGCTATTGGCGCAAATTCCGCCAAGGCGGAGCCCAATAAGCGGATTTTTTGGTGTGTGACGTTCCGCTGGAGGGAGAGAACGACGGCCCAGCTCGGTTCGCCCGAGCTGGGCCGTTGCGTGCTGGAGCACGAGGGTACCGCGAGGGGCGCGCAGCTTAGGGCGCGGCCGTTGGCGTGGGCGTGGCTTCGGGGGTTGGCGTGGGAAGGCCCAGGGCCGCGGCCGCCTCCGCGCGCCAGGCCCACGGCACCAAGTCGGCAGGAGCTTCCAGGAGCGCGCGCCAATCCCGTTGCGCATTGTCTTTGAGGTCTAGGGCTTCGGCCATCTTGGCGCGCCAATACAGCGCGGTGTAACGTTGGCGATCCGTGGTCGCGCGCTCGTAGGCCTCGCGGTAGGCAAGCAAAGCCGCGCCGTAATCCTGAAGCGCGCGATAAGCATGGCCAAGGCGCATCGCGTTATCAAACGAAGGGTCCCACTGGTCGGCCTGCTTGAGGTATTTTAAGGCTTCTTCGGGGCGCCCGAGGCGTAAGTATGCTTCTCCGAGGAGCGCGACGCGCCGACGTAGGATATAAGGCGAGGGATGATCGGCTAAAGGCTCCAGCGCAAGGAGCACCGCTTCGGGGTCGCCTTCGGGATGAGCGAGTTGAGCCTCCGCGTAGAGCAAGATAACATCAGGGTCCAGAGGGCGGTAACGGTAGACGACCTCTGCGGCCTTGCGCGCGGCGTCCACATCCCCGCGGGCCAACGCGATGCGCGCGGCCAGCGCGTATGCATCAAGCATGGTGGGATCGCGCTGCTGAGCCCGTTGAATCGCTTCCCACGCGGTATCGAGCTCGCCCCGTTGGTACGCGATCCAAGCGCGGTAATAATCCCATAGAGGGAGGTCGCCGAGCACTTCTTCTCCGCGTGCGAGCAAGCGTTCGGCCTGGTCGGGGTCTTCCCGCCATCCGAGCCAATAATCCAGCGCGGCCCGATAGGTGAGGGGGTCGTCGTTGGCATGTTGCAGCGCGGCGCGCAAGTGCTTTTCGGCATCCGTGAAGTCCGCCGCGGTGGGCGCCTTGTCCCGTTCACGCCATTCCGCCATGAGCACTTGGGCCCATAAGCGATGGGCAGGGCCAAAGTTAGGGTCGAGGTCCAGGGCCTGACGCAGGGCTTGCTGGGCATCTCGCCAGCGGCCCAGATGGTAGTAGGCTTCGGCCAGGTAGTACGCGATATCCGGCGTGGTTTCTTGCTCAAGCAGCTGTTCCAAATATGACGCGGCCTTAGCCCAATCTCCGCGGCCGATGGCATCGAGCGCGCGGTGATAAGCCTCGTATGGATGAGGTGTATTGACATACAACGGCGTTGGGGTTTGCGTCACGCCGAGGATGATGCTCAAGGGCTGAGGCGTGCCTCGGGGCGTTGGCGTTGGTGAGCCCGCGGGTGTAGGGGTAAGGCTGGGCGTCTTAGGTACCACGGTGATGAACCCCAAGGTGGGCAAGGGCGTGGGCCGCGCGCGCCAGTAAGACCAGCCTTGGTAGCCCAAGGTGGCGAGCAGCACGACGACAACACCTATGAGCAAAGGCAACCCCCGACGCCACGCGGGGGGCGCAGTCCGGCGTGGGGTCCATTGTTCTCGCAGGGCCGCCTGCCACGCGCGACGCCGATCCACCCGCTGCGGCTCTCCCGGTTCGGCCCCCCGGCCCTGAAAATAGCGCAGTCCTCGCAGCGCGGTTGGGTTATCGGGCTCCAGCTTGAGGACCTGACGTAAGCTATGCTCGCGCTCTTTCGGCGTTTCAGCCGCGACCGAGAGCCAGAGCCAATACGTCACGTTATTCGGGTCACGCTTCAGCAGCCGGATGATGAGCTTGCGCGCCCGCGGGTAATCGCCCGCTTCCAGGGCTTCCAGGGCCTGTTCATACGTGGTTTTCGGCAGGGTCGCGTTGGGTTTGCCTTTGGCCTCGCTCATAATTTCCCCGTCCTTTAGCGGGGATGGCTGAGGTTCGGGTTCACGAAGGTCATGCTGTGGATGGTGTAGTAAGCTAAGGCATCCCGGTTGACCCGAACGCCCAGGCCTGGCCCCGCCGGTACCGTGATGGTGCTATCGTTGTTTAAGGCAAAGCGTTCTTCGGTAATGTCGGTTTCATAATAGCGGTCTGTCGCGGAAATGTCGCCAGGCAAACGGAAGTTCGGCAGCGACGCGAGGGCTAAGTTGGCCGCGCGGCCGATGCCGGTCTCCAACATTCCGCCGGACCACACAGGCACGTCGTGCTGGGCCGCGAGGTCGTGGATGCGCACGGCCTCGATCAAACCGCCCACACGGCCGACTTTGATGTTGATGACGCGCGCGGCGTCCATCTCGATAGCTTTGCGTGCCTTGTCCGCGGAGGTAATGCTTTCGTCCAGGCAAATGGGCGTGCGGAATTCCTGTTGCAGCTTGTGGTGGTCCCACAGGTCATCATGAGCCAACGGCTGCTCAATGAGCAACAAGTTGTAATCGTCCAACGGTCGCAAGGTTTGGGCCGAGTCTAGATCGTAAGCGCTGTTGGCGTCCACTTGCAGCGGGATATCGGGGTAGGCTTCGCGCACTGCGCGGACAAATTCCACGTCATAGCCTGGCTTGATTTTGAGTTTGATGCGCCGATAGCCTTGGTTGATGTAGTACTCCACCCGCTCAACCAACGCGCGCGGGTTTTCTTGCAGCCCAATGGAGACACCGACGGGCACTCGGTCCCGCACGCCGCCGAGCAGGTCGCGCAGCGAGCGCCCCAAACGCTTGCCGTAAAGGTCCCACAGGGCCATTTCCAGCCCCGCGCGCGCCATGCGATGCCCACGGACCCACTTCACCCGGTCGGTAAAATCGCCGGGATGATCAATAGGAGCATCGAAGAGTGCAGGGATAAGGAATTCGCCGAGGATGTGTTCTGCGGTCCATGCGGTCTCGCAGGAGTAGTGGGGCGCGTAACCGGCAACAACTTCGCCCCATCCGACATGGCCATCGGTTTCACGCACTTCGATAATCAGCGCGTCGCGTTCCGTCCGGCTCGCGGTGGACGTCGCGAAAGGAAAACGCAAGGGCATACGGATGTGGTAATACGTCACGCTATGAATGCGCATAGGGCACTCCTTCGGGCCCAAAGGGTTCGCCGTGGGGGTCAGGACCATCCACGGCTGAAGGGATTGTATCACCCTTCGAGGGCTTGGAGCAGCTGGGCCAAGCCCTGATCTAAGGGCACGCGCGCACGAAATCCTAGGAGCCGCTCGGCCAGGGTTGGGTCCCCGCGGGAATGGCGGATGTCGCCTGGGCGGGGCGGCGCGAAGTGGGGCCGCGGCGCATGGGGATAGAAGCGGTATAGGACGTTCAACAAATCCAGCAAGGAGACCGCGCGGCCGGTGCATACGTTGAACGCGCGGCCTACAACGTGGGCGGGCGCCTCGGCCGCGCGCAGGAGCGCGGCCACGACATCGTGCACGAAGATAAAATCCCGTGTCTGGCGTCCATCGCCGAATACCGTAGGTGCGCGGTCCTGGGCTAAGGCTTCGACAAAGCGCGCGATCACGCCCGAATAGGGGCTGTCGGCCCGTTGTCGCGGGCCGTAAACATTGAAAAATCGCAGCGCGACGGTCTCTAAGCCCAGGCTGGCAGCATAGGCGCGCGCGTCGGCTTCGTTGGCGACCTTGCTGCTCGCGTAGGGTGAAAGGGGGCGTAAGGGCACGTCCTCGGACAGGGGCAGTTTCTCGGGCTCACCGTAGACCGCCGCGCTCGAGGCCAGCACAACCCGCCGCACGCCAGCCTGTCGCGCGGCTTCGAGCACGTGCACGGTCCCGGTGACGTTGATCGCGTGGGTCGTTAGGGGGTCCTGAATGGAGGCCGGGACGGAGACGTGCGCGGCCAGATGAAACGCCACGTTCACACCTTGCATCGCGCGCGTGACCACGTCCGCATCGCGCACATCCCCTCGAAGTACCTGCAGCCGCGGATGGCCTTGGGGCAGGTTCTCGACTTTTCCGGTTGAAAAGTTATCTAAGACCACGACATCGTGGCCGCGGGCCAGCAGTGCATCCACGAGATGCGAACCGATGAATCCCGCGCCCCCGGTCACCAACGCGCGCATGGTCTTCCTCCGCGACTAGTGCCCTCGGAAGCCCAGCACCGAGGCTAGAGTACGCAGGATGATCAGCAGGTCGAGCAAGATATTGCGGTGCTTGATGTAGTACAGGTCGTATTCTAGCTTGCGCTCGGTATCTTGGACTGTGGCCGCGTAGCCATACTTGATTTGAGCCCAGCCGGTGATTCCAGGCTTGACCAAAAGCCGCGCACGGTAAAAGGGGATAGTTTTCTCCAGGGCTTCAACCAGTTTGGGTTGTTCGGGCCGGGGGCCAACGACGCTCATGTGTCCAAGAAGGACATTCCAAAATTGCGGGAATTCATCCAAATGGGATTTGCGCAAAATGCGACCTACGCGGGTTACCCGGCGTACTTCTTCGTCATCAGCCCAACGGTTGGTTGTGCCGTCGGATGTGGGCATTCGGTCCCGGGGCCACATGGTGCGGAACTTGTACACGGTGAATAGACGACCGTGACGTCCAACCCGGGTCTGTTTGAACAGGATGGGCCGCCCACTTTCGACCCAGATGGCAAGGGCGATAAAGGGAGCCATCACGCCGAGCAAGACCAATCCCACAAGCGCGCCGGTGATGTCGAGCGCGCGCTTAGCCCATTCGTAATAGACACTCTTACGCGCTTCGTCAACGAAAGAATCCAATAGCCAATTCGCGCCCAAATGAGAAATAGGGACACGTTGATACACTTCCTCATAAAAGGCATGCAAATGGGTGACTTCGACGCCGTACGATTGTAAGTCAAGCAGGGCTTGGAAGAGCTCACCACGGATCTCGCCCACGATGGCCACGACCGCGTCGGTGATTTGATAATGCTGGGCGATATCTAGCAACGCCTTGGCGTCACCGAGGACGGGAAGGCCGTGATATTTGCGACCATGTTTGGCCCAATCGTCGTCAATGTAGCCGACCAGGTACAGGGGCGTACCCGTAGGCTCATTCTGGAGTGCGGCTACCAGGGCTTGGCCGTGGCGTCCTGCTCCAACGATCAGCACACGGCGCCCGGTTTGTTGACTCATGCGGATGTACAGCGCGCGCCAGAGAAAGACAAAAAACGTCGCGAACCCAATGAATGCAGCCACGCTCACCCGTGGGAGCACGCGGCGGTCGACGTTGAGGACGAAGTACGTCATAAGATAGAGAACCAGAGCGAGTAGCGCGACGCTTAAAAGCCCCTGGGCTGTTCGGTGTAAATTGAACGCGCGACTGTCATCGTGCAGGTCGACCAGGAAGAGCACCCAGAGGATGGGTAGGATGTAGAACCACCAGGGTCGTGTTGTGATGAAGTCCACCCACGCGCGCCAACTGGGATTGGGGATGGCCATGAAGAACCACAAGGTTACCGCCGCGAGCCACGCGAAGAAGGATGCTCCCATATCGCCCAGTACAAGCAGAACGCGCTGTTCGGCCGGGCGCAGGCTGATGCGGCGACGCGATGAGGAGGGTATCGACGGTGGCTCGCGCATGGGTGGACGTCCTCATTCACCTTCGGCGCCGAGGTACGCGATAGCTTCAATCTCGACGGCGGCTCCCTTAGGGAGCGCGGCGGCTTGGATGGCTGCCCGCGCGGGCGGCGCTTCGGTAAAGAAGCGTGCGTACACCTCATTCATGGCTGCGAAGTCGGCCATATCGCGCAAGTAAACCGTAACCTTGACCACGTTCGTGAGTTCGCCTCCGGCAGCCTGGAGCACGGCTCGCAGGTTGCGCAAGGCTTGCTCGGTTTCGGCTTGGACGCCACCAGGGACCAATTGGCCGGTTTGTGGGTCGAGGCCCAGCTGGCCCGAAATGAATAGCCAACCGTTTGCAACAACACCTTGCGAATAAGGCCCAATCGCGGCTGGTGCGCGGTCGGTTTGCACAATCCGCTTGCTCATCGATCTCCCCCCGGGTCGAGGTTGAGGGAATTGTATGCGAAACCTAAAGGCGGGTCAAACGCCCCCGTTGGCCCGGGCTAAGCGCTGCTTTAGGCATCTCGCCTTTGGGATGCCCTGGGCAAACACAAAGATGGCTGTGCGAACCATGTAAAACATTATGCGCCAAATTTCTTTAGTCGGCCCGCGTGGGCCAAGGCCAAGGGCATGGTGTGCAGCGCGGGGAAGGTGCCCAGGCCGCCTTGAGCGCACGCAGTCTCACCAAAGCGGTGCTGGCCATCAGGCCGAGCGGAGGCTGGTGCCCAAAGCAAGAAAGGTACTGGATGCCATGAATGACTGCGCCACTTGGCCGGGGTCGAATGATCGCCCGTGATGATGACCACATCGGGTTTCAGCGCCATGAGTTTGGGCAAGGCCTTATCCACAGTTTCAATAACTTGGGCTTTGCCAAAAAAGTCACCATCTTCGCCCTTGGAGTCGGTTTTCTTGATGTGGATGTAAAAGAAATCGTACAACTCCCACACGCATTCGGCCGCTGCAAATTCGTCTTCGGGTTGTTCGCCATCGAATTCAATAACATCCATACCGACCAGCCGCGCGATGCCTTTGTACATGGGATAGACCGCAATGGCCGCGGCGCGCAACTGGAACATCTCGGGGAATTTGGGCAGGTTGGGGTCGGTGGCGAACCCGCGCAGCAGTACCCCGTTCGCGCGAGGGTGGTCGGCCAGCACTTCACGCGCGCGGGCAATCCATTGGTTGAGCAGATCCGCGGTTCGTTGCGCTTCGGGCCGTCGCGGGATGACAGGCTTGGGCGGCACGCCCGTCTGTTGGGGGTCGGTGTCTTCAAGCTCAGGGCTAAGGCCCTCGCCCCGCAGACGGATAACGAACCGATATTCGCGTACGGGTCGAACCGTGATCTCTACGCCAGGTAGGGTAATTTGGGCCAGTCGTTCGACAAGGGGAGCTGCTTCTTCGGTGGAAATGCGGCCCGCCCGGCGGTCAACGATGTTACCGTTTTCGTCTAACGTGGCGAAATTGCCGCGCGCGACAACATCCCCAGGTCGTAGATCCAGGCCCACACCCGCGGCCGCGAGCGCGCCCCGGCCTACGGTATATGTTAGCGGGTCGTAGCCGAACAGGGCCAAATGTGCAGGCCCCGACCCAGGTGTAATCCCTGGCGCAATAGGGATGGTCTGGCCCAGGGTGCCATCCGCGGCCAGGGTGTCCATATTGGGCGTGTGCGCGTACTCCAACTCCGTTCGCCCGACGGGCCCCATAGGCAGGCCGCCGAGCCCATCCATCACCAGCAGCACAATTTTGGTTTCATTGGGTTTGAGTAAGGGGCGCAGATGTTCCCACGGCATGGCAGGGCTCCTCGGGTAGGGTTAGCGGCGGTCGGAGGGCACGTGTGCAGCCGCGTGCACCACCTCGCGGCCGATGGCGCGTTCCGTGTCGGGGTCGAAGAGGTGCATGCGACTCATATCAAAGAGCACGCGGCCGGTTTCGCCGATAGTATAGCGGGCGCGCGGATCGACGCGCGCGACGAAGGTATGCTCACCCGCACGCAAATACACGTATTGCTCCGCGCCCATGGGTTCCACCACCTCGACCACGCCCTCAACGGGCTGTGGCCAAATGCCGGGCGGCGCGTAGTCGGGCGCGTGGATGTGCTCCGGTCGGATGCCTAGGATTACTGGTCGTCCGACGTAGGCCGCGTACGCCTCGCGGCGTTCGGGGGGCACCTGCACCTGGAACGCGCCCGTATCGACCCAAAGCTGACCTTCACTTTGGCGCAATGTCCCGCGGAAGAAGTTCATTGCGGGCGAGCCGATAAAGCCCGCGACGAACATGTTAACGGGCGCATCATAGAGGTTTTGCGGAGTATCCACTTGCTGAATTACGCCCCGGTTCATCACCGCGATACGGTTGGCCATGGTCATGGCTTCGACCTGATCATGAGTCACGTAAATGAAGGTGGTCTGGAGGCGTTTATGCAGTTTGGTAAGCTCCGCGCGGGTTTGCACCCGTAGCTTTGCGTCCAGGTTGGATAGGGGTTCATCGAAGAGAAAAACTTTAGGTTGGCGCACGATGGCCCGGCCAACGGCAACCCGTTGCCGTTGACCACCCGAAAGCTGCCGCGGATAGCGGTCAAGTAGGTCCTGGATGCCGAGCATTTCCGCGGCTTCGTATACGCGGCGCCGGATCTCGTCCTTAGGCACCTTGCGCAATTTGAGACCGAAGGCCATGTTATCGTACACAGTCATGTGAGGATAGAGTGCGTAGGATTGGAAAACCATCGCGATATCCCGATCTTTGGGCGGAACATCGTTGACGATCTGATCGCCGATGATGATGTTGCCTTCGGTGGGGGTTTCCAGCCCCGCGACGATGCGCAGTGCGGTGGTTTTGCCGCATCCTGAAGGGCCAACGAGGACCAAGAATTCGCGATCCCGGACCTCGAGGTTGACGTTGTTCAGCGCGACCACAGAACCGAAACGTTTTGTGACATGGTCGAAAACCACCCGTGCCATAGCCAACCTTGCTCCTGGGGAATTTAGGGTATTATAACCCGCTCGCGGGGCTTGGCGCGCGGCGCTAACGGGCCAGGGATGCAGGCAAATCTCGTAGAAGCCCATGCCGCGGGCGGCTGGACGCGCGCTTGACCCGCGGGCGGCTGAACCCGCCCGCTATCCTCGCTGTCAGCCATGCGTTCCCGCGCGCTGAGCCTGCCAGATCGCGCGCAATTTTATGGCAACGCCGCGGGCTTCCAGCCCGCGGCGGCGCGGCGCGCGAGCGCGACCATGGCCGCAGGGCGCTTGCCGTTTCGACAACCTTTGCGTGCACCCACGGGCCAGGGGGCGAGGGGATAGGGGCAAAAAGGAACACGTGTTCCAATTGAAAGGAAAGAAAGGAACGTTCGGGCGTTTTTGTTCCTTTTTGGGTTAGCGCAACACGTCGAGAATGGCCTGCGCCCGATACCGCCGGCCGTATTTCCGGCCGATGG
>JAADFA010000141.1 GCA_013153135.1 Chloroflexota bacterium | reverse complement strand
GACAATGCGGTACCACTTGAGCGTGAAGCCACTCCAGGGCAAGCTCATCACACGCGAATCGTTGAACGAGAACACAATGAGAATGACGATGGGTAGGTAAATGAGCACACCCAACACCGCGTACGTATAAAAGGCCAACGCGAAGCGCAACGCCCGTCCCCCGCGCGCCATAGTTGCCTCCTTACAACAGGCGCTCCAGCCCGGCCACCTTGAGGACCAACGCGACCAAGATCAGGATGATCGTCAGGAGCACAAACCCGATCGCGGAGCCCAGCCCCCAATTCCCCGCACTCAAAAACTGGCTCTCAATCACGTTGCCCAACATATACCCCGAAGGGCCGCCGACCAAAGTCGGCACCGCGAACTCACCCAACATGGGGATGTAGACCAGTACAAAAGACGCGAACAGCCCTGGCACGCTCAAGGGCACAATAATGCGCCAGAACACATCCCACCGATTTGCACCTAACGAGCGCGCCGCGTCAATTACCTCTTGCGGAATGCCCTTTAAGGCCAAGTACAGCGGGATAACCACATAAGGCAGCCATTCGTGGGCCAGCACCAACGCAACTGCAAACTTGCTGTAGAGCAAAAACTGCAGGGGCTCATCGATCAATCCCAGGCTCATGAGTGCGCTATTGATGATACCGTTCCGGCCCAGCGCGATCTTCCATGCGAAAATACGGATGAGGAAATTGATCTCCACGGGAATGATGATGAGGAACAAAAGCAAACGCTCATGCCGCGGGGAAAAGCGCGCTAGGTAATACGCGATGGGGTAGCTGAGCACAATGAGCGCGAGCATGGTGCCGGTCGCAATAAGTACGGTGTTCGCGAGTGCGCGCAAGTAAATAGGTGACGAGAAGAACAGTTTGTAATTCTCTAATGTAAAAGCCGGGGTCAACGTCATGTACCCCGACTTCCAAAAGCTCATCACCAGCAGGATGGACATGGGGATGTAGAAGAAAATCAAAAGGTAGATGAGTGGCGGCAGCATATTGGCCGCCAGCGCGGCGTATTGACTGACCAAGTACCGCCAACGTCGCGTCATGGCACTGCTCCCAGGCCGGGCTATGCGGCCCGTCGCTCCACATCCGCGATGGCTTCTTCCAGCAGCGTCAGGCCGTGCCGGAAGAGCTCCGGCGGCATATTAAGCGCCGGTAACAGCCGGATCCACCACAGGCCGTTTTCGTAAATGCCAACCAAACCCTTACGGACGGCGGTCTGGTGGATAGCGGCAGCCTCGTCTACTGCGGGCGTCTTGCGCTCCCGGTCACGCACGAATTCCACCGCGATGTAGGTGCCCTTGATGCGTACGTCGCCTACCAGCGCGTAGGTCTCCCGCCAGGGCAACATCACCTCACGCGCGATGCGTTCCAGCTCGGCCACGTTTTCCAGCACCCGCTCTTGCTCCAGGGCCTCGATGCCCGCGAGCGCGCCCGCACACGCGGCCGGCTGCCACGCAAAGGTGCCGCCCAGGTAGAGCTCATCGTCCGCGGTCATGGTCTCCTCTGTTCCCAAGACCGCGGCGATGGGCAGCGCGCCGCCGCTTAAGGATTTGGCCAGGGGCATGAGGTCCACTTGAACGTCGGGCCAGTGCTCGATGGCCCACATTTTGCCCGTCCGGCCGAAGCCGGTCTGCACTTCATCGTCGATGAGCACCCAGCCGTACTTTTGGGCCATCGCGTATAGGCCCTGCATCCATTCATCGGGCGGGATTTGCACCCCGTTTTCTCCCTGGATGGGCTCAAAGAGCACGCCTGCGATCTGCTCAGGCGCCACTTCGTAGCGCAAGATTACATCCTCAATGTAACGCAAGCACGTGAGCCCGCATTGGGGATACGTTTGGCCGAAGGGGCAACGGTAGCACGTGGGATAGGGGACGTGGATAAAGCCATGGACGTATTCGCGCAGGCCTTTTCCCACATCGGGCGATGTAGGGCCGGCCGTACCTGCGGTGTAATTGCCGCCGTGGAAGGAGCCGTGGAAGGTGATGATGAAGTACCGACCGGTCGCGGCGCGGGCCAGCCGCAACGACGCCTCGACAGCCTCGGTGCCCGTGGTATCGGGTGCAACGCGGGTCATATTAGGCGGTGCGATGGCGATGAGCTTCTCGGCGAGGGCCAAGACGCGGTAGTCCGTGATGTAGCTCACGCACTCCACGCCGCCGCTTTCCCACAGGGCTTCAACGCTGGCCTTGAGGACGGGCTCATAGCGAGCGCCCAAGGGTGTTGAAGCCCAACCCGTCACCATGTCGAGGTAGCGATTGCCGTCGACGTCTTCGAGCAGCCAGCCACGTTTGGCTTTGAGGATGAAAGGCACGGTTTTGTCCGCGCTCCAGGCCGAATAGAGCAGGCGCTTCTCTTTCTCGAGGAGCGCGCGACTCTTGGGGCCAGGCGGCGGGATGGGTACATGAGGGCGTTCGTACATCGGCTTGGGGGATGTCATGCCTACCTCCGGAGGGGGGACGTGGCTGATCTACCGCGTCCGGGGCGCGAAAAACGGGCGACCTGGCGGTCGCCCGGCGCGGCAATACCTCCCCCGAGAGCAGGGGCGGTCATTCGACCAGTACCAACGCGTGGGCAGGGAGCCAGTACAACCACACGATCTCGTCCCACGTAATCAGCTGCCGGGCGTCGTCGGCTAAGTTTTGCTGGAATACCCGCAGCGTAAGCCCTTGCTCCAAGCGAACAATATACTCAATGCTCACGCCTAGGTAGATAATGTCCTGCACCATCCCGGCGATGGTATTATACCCTGGGTCATCGGGGGGTGTTCGGCTGATATTAATTTTTTCCGGTCGCACGGAAACTGCCACGCTCAAACCCGGACGCAGCTGGTCGCAATGATGGCGACACACGCCCCACATCTCGCCAATGCCTGGGATGTGCACTCGTGCGAGCCCGCCCGGCTGGACCTCAACGACTTTGCCCTCTAGCAAATTGGTATTGCCGATAAAATACGCGACAAAGCGATTGACCGGGTTCTCGTAAATGGTGCGCGGGTCGCCGATCTGCAGGATGCGCCCCTCGTTCATTACGGCAATGCGATCCCCCATGGCTAGAGCCTCGGACTGGTCGTGGGTGACGTACACAAAGGTGATGTGAAACGCATCTTGGATGTTGATGAGCTCTAGCTGTAGCTGCTGCCGAATCTTCAAATCCAGCGCGCCCAAAGGCTCGTCGAGCAGCAGCACCTGGGGCCGGGTGATCAGCGCGCGGATGAGCGCGACCCGCTGCTGTTCGCCACCGGAGAGCTCCCGCGGATATTTGTGCTCATAGCCCTGCAAATGCACCATCTCCAACAAGCGGCCCACTTCCTCCTTGATACGCTTCTCGGGCCATCCTTGGCGCCGAGGGCCAAACGCGACGTTGTCAAAAACTGTGAGATGGGGGAACAGGGCGTAGTGCTGGAATACGATATTGATATCGCGCTTTTCGGGCGGCAAGAAGGTAATATCCTCGTCGTTGAGGTACACCCGCCCCGCGTCGGGTGTGAGCAGGCCCCCGATGATGCGCAATGTCGTGGTCTTACCGCAGCCACTGGGGCCAAGCAATGAGAAGAACTCACCAGGCTTAATTTCGAACGACACGCCGTCGAGCGCGATATCTCGGCCAAAGCGCTTGTACAGATTCTCGACCCGCAGGCCACCTCGGGCAGCGTCCATGCCCCTCCCTCGGCGAAAACATCCCGCGCGACGCGCGGCCTCATGGATTATACAGCCATTCTGGCCGGTGTGCCCGCGGTTATGGGGCCATGTCGATCGGTACGAAATACATCAAGAAGTCCTTTCCTTCTACAGGCGAACGATAGCGCCACACGCGACCTTGAGGATACAAAGCCCATAAGCGCTCGAGCGTGGCCTGGTCTTCAGGCTTGAGCAAAAACATCTTTGGCGCTGGCACTGCCAACGTTGTATCCAGCTGGTCGGGGAAGAGAGCATAATCGCGGCCAGGGTAACCAGCCCAAATACCCACAAGTCGCGTATCCACCCAGAAGGGATACGGCACCACCCACGCTTGATCGGGTTCGCCCACCGAACGCGCGAAGCCACCGATCACCTCGCCCATTTCGGACGCGTTCCATGTCGAGAGGCGATAGAGATGCTGGTACTCGACAAAAACCAAATGGTAGCTCGCGGCCATAGACCACAGCCACAAGCTCACCGCGGCTAGTGATCCGATGGGTCGGCGCCAGGTGTCCCAAGCGCGGCGTATCGCGCGTAACCCTGCGGCGGCAAACAAGAACGCGGGAATCAACGCGGCGCCCGCGCGGTAAAGGTTTGGGTTCTCATTGGGAAAGGCAAGGGCCAAACTGGAGGGCAGCTGGAGCAGGGGGATGAGGAGGAACCACCATCCATCTTGCCAGCGCCGCGTGCGCACATAACGCAGACCGACCAACACCATTCCCAGTGTCATAAGCGCGGCTGCAACCAAATCCAACGCGGGACGCTTTGGCACCGAAGCCAACCAGACCTCGCCGTTATCCCACCAAAACATGACCGCTGCGCGAAAGACATTGTGCACAAACACGCGCCACGGCGCATCGGGGTATGGCCGCTCTAGCGTGCTCAGGCGGGTCATAGAGCGGTAAAAGAACCATTGCGGTTCATCAATCATGTAACGAAACATAGGCGTGGCCAACGCCAAAGCCATAAGCCCCATGAGCACTAGGGCCGCCAAGAGCTCGCGCTTTGGCGTGCGACGCTGGTGCCACGCATACCAAAGGAACGTAGCGAATATCACCACGGGCATCAAACGGAAGGAGGTGTATCCATACAATCCTGCGCCCAAAAACACCCCCGCCCATAAAAAATCCGTCGCGCGGCCGCGCTGAAGGCCACGCAGCAAATAGAGCAACGTCAACGCGGCAAAAAGAGGATAAAACACAAACCGTAACGCAGCCCGGGTAATCACTTGCAACCAATACGCGACCCCGACAAGCGCCATGGCCCACAGGCCGGTCTCCCGGTCTTGCCATGTGCATCCCAACGCGTACATAGTGGGCAGCAAGGCGAGCGCGCCGACTGCCGTCGCCAATTTGAGGCTAAGGAAGTGAATGCCTGTCCCTACGACGCGCGCGAAAAAGGCGGTAAGGTACATTTGGATAGGCTCACGGCCCGCGTTACGAGGGAAAAATACCCGCCATTGCCCAGCGAGCACATCCATGACGTCATACAATTTTTCCGCGTGATCGCTTGTCATCTCTGGGGGCACATCCGAAAGGCGATAAAAGCGCCAGAACACGCCTACCAACAATACCATGAGCACGAGCAAACGAAAGGGCGATAAGCGCACGGTTACGCCATGCCGGATTCCGTAAATGAGGCGACGTGGCCACGCGAACACATCCGCGCCCAGGCCCCACGCTAGGGCCAGGCTGCCGAGGACCCAAGTGGTCACGTTGAGCCGCGTGAAGCGATTGCCGCCCGTAAGCACGAACGTCGCGACCAAGAGCCCCGCGGCCAAAGCCAGGCCGAGCAAACGCACGCGCGTCGCTGTGACGCGCCACGTCGCAGGCTCCGAAGCAGGCATGTCTTCGGGCGGCGAGCCTGTCGCGGGCCAGCGCCGAAGCACGTACGCGCTCAAACCCGCGGCCATGAGGACATATAGGGCGACC
>JAADFA010000045.1 GCA_013153135.1 Chloroflexota bacterium | reverse complement strand
ATCCCCGATGATGTGGCCTTTGTTTTTATCGCGCGTACGTGGGCCCACAGTACGGGCGAAGGACCGGTTGCTTTCGCGACCCAGCCGCGGCAGGTGCTGCGCCTGCGGCCTGCGCCAACGCGCGATATTCCCCCGCGGCCTCAAGGTGGCCTCAAACTCGGCGCAGGGCCAGGCCTCGCGTTACGCGATGAAAACCGTTTGGCCGATGCTCATCTCCTCGCGTGGCTCGAGGACGTCGCACAAGAAGCCGGCGTGCCCTGGCAAGCCTTTGTGCCTACAGAACGCTCGTTTACATGGACCTCGGCGCCGCGCGTAGCCGAGGGTGTGCCTACGCTTACGATGGTGCTGCCCGTGCGCTATCTGACCACGCCGTACGAACGAGTGCACGCCGCGGACATTCGTGCGCTGCAGCAGTGGCTACGCGCGCTGCTCGCCGCGCTCGAACGCGCGCCTTACAGCTAACGGCCCATGGTATCCCAAAGCCTTTCGTTCTCGCCCGGATGTGCTCGAACTGCCTCACGAGCCCGCGCTCGAAGGCGTGGGTTGTTAGGGGTGTTGTGGGTCGGGTTGCTCGCATGGTGGCTAAGTGCCTGCCTGGCACAGCCGCGCGTGGAACCGCCCCCGACGGCCACGCCGAGCCCCCTGCCGCCTACCGCGACGCCAACCCCCACACCGCCGCAAGATCTGCGGGTTTGGGTTCCCGCGCCGCTGTTTGCTGAAGCCGATCCGGCTTGGTCGAGCTTGCAAGGTCAAGCGCGCGCGTTCGCCGCGACCACGGGTTTGCAAGTGGAACTTCGTCGCCGCGGGATCTATGGCCCTGGCGGCATCCTCACGATCTTACTCCCAGCCCAGCTGGCCGCGCCGGCCACAATCCCCGACGTCGCGCTTATTCCTCACGATCTGCTCGAAGCCTTGGTCGTCAAGGCCGACCTTCCCCCCTTACCGGACACCCTGGCGCAACGAGTGCACGCGCAAAATGAATGGTATGCATATGCTCGACGCGCCGCGCACATACGTGGTGTTGCCTATGGCGTACCTATGGGGGGCGAGACCTTGGTGTTGGCTTGGCCTGAAGGAAGCAAGCCAACGCCTCCAGCCAACTGGGCCGAGTGGTTGCGTACGGATATGCCTTGGGTCTTCCCCGCGCGTGACCCCTATGGCTGGGGCTACCTCGCGCTCTACAGCGCGGCAGGTGGCACGTGGCATCCCCAACCTGGCAACGCGCCCAGCCTCGACCCCGAAGCGCTACGACGCATGCTCGAGTTCCTCGTGCAAGCCCAATGGCAAGGGAGCCTCATGGCCGACGCACGCACGTGGCTCGATTTCGCCGCGCTGTGGCGTGCACGGCCCGAGGCTATGCAGATCACATGGAGCCGTTATCCCCGTCGCGAGCCCAACAGCGCCTGGGCTCCGCTCCCTGGCCTAGAAGGCGAGGCTGTTCCTTTGGCTCGAGTGTACCTTTGGGTAATTCTTACGCGCGACGCGCAACGGCGCGCACAGGCGATCCGTTGGATTGAGCAAATGAGCCGGACGGACTGGCTGGCTATGTGGCTGGGGCAATTAGGTCTTTGGCCCGCGCAGCCGCCTGCCACGGGCTTAGGCACATCCTCTTCGGACGAAACCTATTTGGAGCGCGCGGCTCCGTTCCCGCGCATGGATCTTCTCTTTCCTTTAGGCCACGCGTTGAGTCTGGCAGGGCAAAGTGTACTTGAAGGCCAAACAACTCCCTTAGACGCGATCCCATTGGCCCAACAAGCCCTCGGCCCTGAACCCACACCGACAGCCACCGCAACCATCCCTGCCCCAACCCCAACCCCGTCCAATGGGCCGGATGGCTAGATGGGAGGAAAGCCCTCGGTGTCCAAACCTCGTCGTATGTCGCCTGTGGAAGCACATGTGCGTCGCGCATTGAAGCTGCTGCGCTGGCGCTGGCGGCGCTGGCGTGTGGCTCGCCGTTATGGTGTGCAGGCCCTCGCGGCCGCGCCGCGCCTCTTTGGCAACGCACAAACCAAAGCTGGCTCACATCTTTTGCACCAGGTGCTGCTGGGCTTCACGGCCATCGGGCCTTTTGTCGACCCCGGAATGCCACCGGTGAATCGGTACGAGGATAATCGCAAGCTGCCCCCCGCGGCCATTCAGAAGAACTTGCGTCGCCTGCGCAACGGGGATATCGCGTACGGCTACCTGCCTGGCCGTGAGCCCTATCTTTCCTGGCTCTCCAGCCCCGGTTGGGCGACCATTCACATCCTGCGGGACCCACGCGATCTCGCGGTGTCGCATGTGTTTTATATTGCAGATATGCAGCCTTATCATGACTGGCACGAGTATTTCAACACGGTCGCGACCAGCCTAGAGGAACGTTTGCGCATTGTTATCGCGGGGCATCGGGTTGGCGATTTGTGGTTTCAAGACATCCGGGGACGCTACAAGAGCTATATGGGTTGGCTGCATCAACCCGGCGTGTTGGTGGTGCGATTCGAAGACTTGCGTTTGCGCCCGCGGGCAGCGCTCAAGACCATTTTGGATTACGTGCGCGCCCGAGGCTCGTGGCCGTTGGCCGTCTCCGAGGACGAAGCTCTGACTCGGCTCCAAGCCGCGATCCAACCGCATAAGTCGGGCACGTTTCGACGTGGGCAACCGGGCAACTGGCGGGAGTACTTCACTCCAGAGATTAAGGACTTGTTCAAACGTGTCGCGGGGGATTTGCTCATTGAATTGGGCTACGAAACTGATTTAGATTGGTAACCCGGCGCGAGGCAAGGGCCATGACAGAGCCGTGTTGTTCGGTCATCATTCGTGCATACAATGAAGAACGGCATATTGGCCGTTTGCTCGAAGGCATCCTGCACCAAACTGTGCAGCCAGAGATCATCCTGGTTGACAGCGGGTCAACGGACGCGACGGTGGCCATCGCGCGGCGTTACCCCGTCCGCGTGGTGCACATCGCGCCTGAGGATTTCACCTTCGGCCGCGCGTTGAATTTGGGTATTCAGCACGCGACCGCGCCGTTTATCGTAAACGCGAGCGCACATGTATACCCGGTATATCCGGACTGGTTGGAGCGTCTAATTGCGCCTTTTGCCGATCCGCGCGTCGCGGTCACATATGGTAAGCAACGGGGGGCCGCGACCACGAAGTTCTCCGAGCACCAGATTTTTGCTACCTGGTTCCCAGATGGGACCGGGCCGCGTGTGCAGGATCACCCCTTTTGCAACAACGCGAACGCGGCCATCCGCCGCGCACTGTGGGAACAGCACCCTTACGATGAGACCCTACCCGGCCTTGAGGATTTGGCCTGGGCCAAATGGGCCATGGAACAAGGTTACCGTGTGGTCTACGTGCCCGAGGCTGAGGTTATCCACGTGCACGATGAGAACTTTCGCCAGATCTACAACCGATACCGCCGCGAGGCCATGGCTTTTAAGCGCATTTACCCGGAAGCTCGTTTCAGCCTGTTGGATTTCGCGCGGCTCTTTTCCTCCAACGTTCTGAGTGACTGGTGGCACGCGCGGCGCCAGGGCGTTTGGCGGCGGGTATGGTGGGATGTCGTCCGTTTTCGCTTTTGGCAGTTTTGGGGTACCTATCAAGGCTACCGACTGGCTCATCAACCCCTAACCGCGCAGCTGCGGCAGACGTTCTACTATCCCCGTCGGTGGAAGGACCACCCTCAGCCACCCCGTCGTGACGTCGCGCCTATCCGGTATAACGAGGATGTAAATAAAGCCAGCGGGCGCCCCACCTGAGGCGCCCGCCATTCAGAGCCCTTGCTGGCGACATTACCTGCGTTTTTGATCTGCCAGCTCCGCGGCTCGCAGGGTATTTTGCAGCAGCATGGCGATGGTCATGGGACCCACGCCGCCGGGCACGGGTGTGATCGCCCCCGCGACCTCTTTGACCTCATCAAAATCCACGTCGCCCACCAAGCGATAGCCCTTCTTTGCGGTCGGGTCATCGACCCGGTTCACGCCCACATCGATGACCACAGCACCGGGCTTGATCCAATCGGCCTTGACCATGCGCGGGCGCCCGACGGCTGCGATGACCACATCCGCCTGCCGGGTGTGCGCGGGAATATCCTTGGTGCGCGAGTGGCAGATGGTCACCGTCGCGTTGGCTCGCACTAAGAGCAAGGCCATGGGCATTCCCACGATGTTGGAACGGCCTAACACCACCGCGTTGGCGCCCTCCAGGTTGACACCGGCCTCTTTCAACAGCACCATTACACCCGCGGGCGTGCACGGCACAAAGAGGGGTTCCCGCCCTTTTTGTGCTAATCGACCGATATTGATGGGATGGAAACCGTCCACGTCCTTCTCGATGCTGATTTTGCTCAAAATGCGCTCTTCATCCAAATGCTTGGGCAGGGGAAGTTGAACCAAGATGCCGTGCACTTTGGGGTCCGCGTTGAGGCGCTCAACCAAGGCTTCAACCTCTTCTTGGGATGCATCCTTAGGCAAGTGGTAGCCAAAGGACTCAATGCCCACTTCTTCGCAGGCCTTTTGCTTCATGCGCACGTACGTTTGCGAGGCCGGATTGTCACCGACCAGCACGGTCGCGAGCCCGGGCCGCGGCAAACCCTTGGCCACGCGCTCGTCAACTTTGCGTTTGATCTCTTCTCGAATACGGGCCGCAATGGCTTTGCCGTCGATAATCTTCGCGGTCATAGATCTCCTCCGAAGTCCAATGTTCGTTCCCATCATACCCCAAGGGCTTGGCCTGGGGCAAGGTCACGACTATCATAGGCATTGGGTACGCGCGTGCGGCGTATTCGTTTCCGCACTAGGCGTGTTCTGCGAGATCTCAAGCCATGGGCTGGTAGGGAGCCTTCCATGCTGCCGCGTATGTTTATGCCCCGTATCGGGCCAACAGCAATAGCTCAATGAGCAGCAACAACGCGGCCAAAATCACCATGAGGCCTGGTGATGCCAGGCGCCCCATTTGCAACCAAGCCCACAACAGCACAAAGAACGCGACGAGAAAGCTCTCGCGGAATAAAGTACGAGCCGAGGGTGGACGTTCAGGTCGCCAGCGATGGTGGAACAGCGCGAGCCACGGCAGGGCCGCACCCATACTGAACAAGGCTAAGGCCCAAAACAGGAGCCAACGGGCAGGAAGGGTCGGATATAAACGCCAGACCACATATCCGCCTAAAGCGAGACCGATCCCCATGAGCAGCACGCTCGCGAGCCAGGGAATCGTGGGCCGCGGCGTTCGTGCACGTGAGCTCATGGCGCGGCCTCGTCCAGATAAATCCGCGGTACGCGCGGCAGGATCGCGGTCACCACTTCGTAATTGATGGTCTGGGCCCACGCAGCCAACTCCTCGGCCGAAATGGCTTCGCCCCCCTGTTGGCCCAACAACACGACCTCGTCCTCCAGGGCCACGTTCGGGATGTGACTCACATTCACGACGATCTGATCCATACTCACCCGACCGAGCACAGGGGCTCGCTGGCCGTGGATCAACACCTGCCCTTTGTTGGATAGGATGCGGTGGTACCCATCCCCGTAGCCTACCGGCACCAGCGCGACAGTGGTTGGTTTGGACGTGACATAGGTGCGTCCATAGCCAATCCCGTGTCCTGGGGGCAAGGTGCGCACCCGCGCCACGCGTGCTTTCCATGTCAGTACTGGCTGTAGCGCGATAGGTGTCTCCCAATCCAATGAGGGGCGCAGGCCATAGGTCGCGATACCTGGACGGACTGCGTCAAGATGGGCTTCAGGTAGGGCGAAGATCGCTGCACTATTGCATGCATGGCGTACAGGGGGGCGTACGCCCGCAGCCTCGGCGGCTGTGAGCACATCTTGAAACACACGCCATTGCTGCAACATGTAGGTGCGGTCCGCTTCGTCAGCGGTGGCGAAATGCGTGTAAATGCCTTCAATCCGTACCCGGGGAATGGACGCGGCCGCGCGCAAAAAGGGCACCACTTCGTCGGGCAAAAGGCCATATCGCCCCATGCCGGTATCCACATTGATATGCACCTCGCTCACAGCATCGGCTGGGGTATGGGCCGATAGGGCTTCGAGGAATTCAAGCGTGATCACTGTAGGCGTGAGACGATGCTGCGCGACCCATCGCGCCGCGGCCAGAGGCACATAGCCTAAAATCAGGATGGGCGCCTGAATGCCTGACGCGCGTAATTGTAGCGCTTCGTCCAAACGGTGGACCACCAAACGGCGTGCTCCCGCCTGCAACGCGGCTCGGGCCATGGGGACCAAACCGTGGCCATAGGCATTGGCCTTGACTACCGCGAAGATCTGGACCCGCGGCCCAACAAACGTCTGTATCGCTCGTAGGTTCGCGCGATACGCGGGCAAGTTGACCTCGGCCCACGTTACTGCGCCTTCGGGAATGGATAACGGCTCGCTCATGGCGCTTCACCTCACCAAAAAGGCCTTTATCGTATTCTACTCCTCTACCGCCGCGAGCTAACTTCACGGCTACGCGCGGTTCGAGCAAACAGGCTTACCACGCCACCAAGCAAGCCCGCGCTCCATTGCACGAAGCGCCAAAGACCCAGCGCGGTCACCAGGGCGTTGAAGTCCAACCCTTGACCGTGCAAAATCGCGAGCATACTGGCCTCGAGCAAACCCAGGCCATTGAGCGAAATCGGGAGGGTTGCGGCTAACAGACTGAACGTGTACGCGTAGAAGAAAGTTAAGCCATCGACCTGCACACCTAAAGCCCAGAGCAATACAGCCAGCGTAAGTCCCGCGACAACAACAAAGGCAAATGAAAACAGCAATGCAGGCAGTGCTTCTTGGCGATGTATGGTGCGCAAGCGCGCGGCGGCCGTAGGGGCGCGCAATCTGCGCAATGCGCGCGCGAGGCGGTTATTATCGGCCAAAATCCACAATCCCAGGCCGACCACCACCACGCTGAGCCCTACCAACGCCCAGGAGGCTGCCTGCACCCACGAGGGCAAAGGCTTTCCCCAGGCCCAAAGGAGCACAAAGAGTACATCGTGGGTTAGAAGCAAGGCGAGGTAACCATAGCCGCGGTCAAGCAACACGCTCAACACTACGACCGTGGTTGCGTTAGGAGCCTGGCCGCGTAACGCGAGGATGCGGTAGCCATCACCACCAACTGTTGAAGGAAGAAATTGGGTCCAAAAAAAGCCCACCAGCTTAATTCGGAACAACGTCCACCAGGGCACGGCCAGGCCGCCCGCGCGGACCAAGCGCGCCCAACGGGCATTCGCCAGCGCGAACGCGCCCCAGAACAGCAGCCACGCGAGCAACAACGCTGGCCCGGGCACGCGACGTACCTGCGCCGCAACCACGGCCCAATCCACTCGAAGAAACAACCACCCCAATAGGGCAACGGAAACCCCCGCGCGCACCCACAACCAACGACGAGCATTCACTTGACTATCCTCTTTTTTTGTCTCCGGCAGCCTGCCGGGAATGGGTTGCTTTCAAGTGTATCCGAAATCCTCCTGCGCTGGGCGAGGCAGCATTTGCCCGGGGGCCTGCTTTCATGCTAAGATTGGCGCGAAGTTGAGGGCATACCGGCACCGTTTCGAGATATGGCCGTTCCGATGACACGTGAGCGCTGGCACCCCTTTCCTGAGATTGAGGTCTTGGGGGTTCCCTTTGTCGTGAGCACCTTTGACGAGCTGGTGCATTACTTGCTGCGCACCAGCCTTGAACCTGACGATGGGCCGTATCCTCGCCGCCTCGCGACAGTGAGTATCCCCTTGTTGGTTTACGCACAAGAGGATCTGGACGTGCGCGCACTCCTCGCCCGTTCGTTTATGAACCTGCCCGACGGTATGCCCGCGGTGTGGGTCGGCCGATGGAAGGGCGCGCGGGGCATGGAAAAAGTTCGTGGGCCTAGTCTGATGGCGCGACTCTTAGCCGAGAGCCGCGCGCGGCCCGTACGCCATTATTTTTGCGGCGGGCTGCCCGGCGTGGCCGAACAGCTCCGCGCGCGAGCTCAGGCCCGTTGGGGCCCTATCCCCATCGTGGGGACGTTCAGCCCTCCGTTCCGCCCAATGACTGAGGACGAAGTGCGCGCTTTGGCCGCGGAGATGGATGCGCTCGAGGTGGATATTGTGTGGATGGGCATCAGTTCGCCCAAACAGGACCACTTGGCCGAGCGCCTGGCCCGTTATAGCCGACGGGTGCGCTACTTTATCCCCGTAGGCGGCGCGTTCGATATGCTCAGCGGCCGCGTGCCCGAAGCGCCACGCTGGATGCACACCACGGGCATGGAATGGTTCTTCCGTATGATGCATGAACCGCGACGTTTGGCGCCCCGATACCTGCGCGTGATCCCGCGCTTTTTGCGTTACGCCGCCCAGGACCTGTGGTCCCACTGGCGCAACCGACGTGGACGCACCTGACCCAGCCAGGGCTCATTTTCAGGGGGAGGTATCCAAATGGAGGCTCTCAAGCAGCGCATCCTCGCGGAAGGCAAACATTTAGGCAATGGCATCCTGAAGGTGGACAGCTTCCTCAACCATCAGGTCGATCCCGCGCTCATGATGACCTGTGGGCAAGAACTGGCGCGGCGCTTTCGGCCTGTAGCGCCGAATAAGGTGCTCACTGCGGAAATTTCAGGCATCGCACCGGCCTTTGCAACAGCCTATCACCTAGGCGTGCCTTTAGTGTTCGCGCGCAAGCACAAGCCCATTACCATGCCCGAGGAGGTCTATCTCACCTACACGCCCTCGCCAACTAAAGGCCGAATTGTAGAGCTCATGCTCTCGCCCGAGTACGTCGGACCAGGAGACCGCATCCTCATTGTGGACGATTTTCTGGCTAGCGGCGCGACCATCTTGGGCCTTGCGCGGTTGGCCAGAACCGCGGGCGCGCAGGTGGTGGGCGTGGGCGCGCTCATTGAAAAAGTGTTCGAACGCGGGCGTGAACGCTTGCAAGCAGAGTTGGGCGTGCCCATTGAGGCCCTCGCGCGCATCGCGCGGTTCGAGGGCGACCGCATCATCTTCGTAGACTAGGGGGCGATATGGCGCACGATACCATCGTGGTGCTCGATTTTGGCGGGCAATACGCGCAGCTCATCGCTCGACGCGTGCGCGAGCAGGGCGTTTATAGCGAGCTTATCCCCTGGGATGCGGATCCTGACACCGTGATGGCACTGAATCCTAAAGGCTTCATCCTTTCGGGCGGACCGGCTTCGGTATATGCCAACGGCGCGCCGCAAATCCCGGCTTACGTATTCGCCAGCGGCCGACCCATTTTGGGCATTTGCTACGGCATGCAAGCTCTGGCGCACGCGCTGGGCGGACGCGTCGCACCTGCGGCCCAGCGGGAGTATGGCCTGGCAACTTTAGAGGTTGTGCGTATGAACCCTCTACTCCCGCTTGGCCGTTACCCCGTGTGGATGTCTCACGGCGACCGAATCGAGGTTCTGCCCCCAGGCTTCGAGGTGCTCGGCCGGACCGAGAACAGCCCGATCGCCATGATGGGTGACCTCACGCGGCACTACTACGGTGTGCAGTTCCATCCTGAAGTGCGGCACACCCCTGTTGGGCCCGAAATGCTGCGGCGCTTCGCGGTTGACATCGCGGGCGCACGGCCCACATGGTCGCCCCGACACATCATTGAGGATATGGTCGCGCGCGTTCGAACGCAAGTGGGGAATGAGCCCGTGCTCGCGGCGGTTAGCGGTGGCGTAGATTCTACCGTAGCCACCGCGCTGGTGCACCGCGCGGTGGGCGACCAGTTGCGCGCGGTTTTCGTCGATACCGGGCTCTTACGCCTGGGCGAACGCGAAGAGGTGGAACGCACCTTACGGGACGCACTCGGCATCAACCTCACCGTGGTCGACGCGTCGGAACGCTTTCTGCGAGCACTGCAGGGTGTGACGGATCCTGAAGCCAAGCGGCGCATCATTGGCGAGCTGTTCATCCGTACCTTTGAAGAGGCTGCAGAACGCCTGGGTAGGCCGCGTTTTCTGGTCCAAGGTACCATCTACCCCGATGTGATTGAATCGCGCGCGGCCGAACGCAAGCACGCAGCCCGGATCAAAACCCACCACAATGTGGGCGGCCTACCCGAAGATATGCGCTTCACCCTGGTCGAACCCTTGCGCTATCTGTTCAAGGATGAAGTGCGGCGCATTGGCGAAGCCTTAGGCTTGCCCGAGCGACTCGTTTGGAAGCAGCCCTTCCCTGGCCCAGGCCTCGCGGTGCGCTGCCTGGGCCCCATCACACGCGAACGCCTGGAGACCCTGCGTCGGGCCGATGCCATCTTTCGGGATGCGCTCTGGGAGGCAGGATACCTGGGCAAACCACGGCCAGGGCAGGCTACCCCCAAGGTCGCGCAAGCCTTCGCAGTGCTACTCCCCGTACGGTCAGTAGGGGTCATGGGTGATCAACGCACTTATCACGAAGTGGTCGCGCTGCGCGCGGTGGTGACGGACGACTTCATGACCGCGGATTGGGCACGACTGCCCCATGATCTCTTGGCCCGGGTCGCGAACCGCATCATCAACGAAGTATCCGGTGTCAATCGCGTCGTGTACGACATCACCTCGAAACCGCCCGGCACCATCGAGTGGGAATAGCTTCACGTCCGGCCCAACGCGAGGCGGGCCATCACTGGCCGAAAGGTGCGACGGTGCAGCGGGGAGGGCCCTTGACGGGCCAAAGCGACCCGATGCTGTTGCGTGCCGTAGCCTTTGTGTTGTTCAAATCCGTAGCCCGGGTACGCAACAGACATCGCGCGCATATACGCGTCGCGGCTCACCTTGGCCAAGATGGACGCAGCCGCAATTGAGATCACGAGCTGATCGCCCCGTGGGAACGCGTCCCAATACCAAGGGCCGGGCAAGGTTACATGATCGATGAGCACGGCGTCAACCTGAAGGCTTAGCCCCGCGAGCGCGCGATGCATAGCTCGCCGCGTTGCCGCGCCAATACCTATTGTTTCGATCTCACGCGGAGAGGCCCAACCCAGGCCCCACGCACGGGCCCAACGTTTGATCACCTGGCTGCACGCGAGCCGCTGCGTGGGCGTGAGCTGTTTGGAATCGCGCACGCATGCCAGCTCAGGGACGTGCATCGCCTCGGGAGGAAAGACCACCGCGGCGGCGGTTACAGGTCCGGCCCACGCGCCTCGGCCCGCTTCGTCCACGCCCGCGACCCAACGCATTCCTTGGGCCCACAGGGCTTGTTCGCGCACCCACGTGGGACGTTTCCAGCTCATGGTCGTGCCTCCTGCAGCGCGGGTGGGTCGTATCGCCCTCGCCACGCGTTCCAACGGATGCGCAGCAAATCCCAGGCCATCATCAGGGAATCCTGAACCAAACGCACCCGGCTATCGGGGTTGAAATACCAGGGAATGGGAACCTCCACGATCCGATATCCCCGCCGTCGCGCGATGAAGAGCACTTCCACGTCAAAGGTCATGCCCGTAAGCGTCTGATAGCGAAACACGTCGTCTGCTACCGAACCGCGGAACATCTTGAACCCGCACTGGGTATCTTGCAGGCCAGGCAGCGCCAACATGCGTACCAGGGTGTTGAACGCGCGGCCGATGAGGTGGCGATACCAGGGTTCATCGTAGCGAATGGCGCCCGGGGCCTCACGCGACGCGATAGCGATGTCGAAATCCGTAAGCTGCGGGGGCAAAAAGCGGTTGAGCTCATGGATGGGCATGGACAGGTCCGCGTCGGCCATAAAGCGATAGCGCCCCCGTGCGGCCAACATCCCCATACGCACCGCGAGGCCTTTACCTCGCTGGTGGCTGCGCAGCCCGCGCACACGACCAGGATAGGCTTGAACCGCATCTTGGATGATAGCCCAGGTGCGGTCTGTGCTTCCGTTTTCGACCAGGATGAGTTCCCACGTATACGGTTGGGTATTGAGGAAGGCCAGGGTTTGGGTTAGCGTGTGAGGTAAGCGCCGCTCCTCATTGTGGGCTGGGATGATAACGGAGAGAAACGGCTCCTCGGCCATTGTTTAACCTCCCAGCCGGGCAATGAGCACCAGGCCGACGATGAGCACAACGATGTTGAGGAAGAGGAGGGCGCCCACGATCAGCCACTGCTGAAGCGTCAGGCCGAGGATGAGGTCTGACCGGCGTCGTGTTTGCTGACCCGCGCGCATCGCTTGAGCGCGTTGCGCTTGTCGAGCTCGGGTCCCTGCAGCGCCTTTCAACCCGGCACGTACGTCTGCGAGAATTTGTGCGCGCGTCTGCTGACCTTGGGCGGGTTCTTCGCGCTCCTTGACTTCTTCCAAGAAGAGATTCGCAAGCTCACGAATCTGGAGACGGTTAAGCTTGGGTGGCGCTTTGAGCAACTGTTCCGCAAATCGCCGGATGCCGTCCGCAAGCAGCGGTTGGACAGGAGAATCCATGGCGTCGACGTATACATCGGGCCGAATGAAGACCAACCGTTTGTGCACAGGGATATCGAGGCCTAAGCGCTGGGCGATGAAACGTCGCAACGCTTCGCCCATGAGGTGGGTACGTTGTACCAAATTCGGCTGGATAGGTCGGCGATCAACGCTACGCTTGCCCCCGCCGAGGCGATAGAGGTTCTCTCCACGGATGCGGAACTCGCCGCTCATGGGTGTGACATAAAGCAAATATACCCCTGGCGGGCCTATCAAAATAATAGGAAAGGGATAATCCAGCTCGGGCCAAACGTAATTGCGAATCGCGATAAACTGCCGATTGAGGAGTGGGCGTAGGAGGTCCAGGAAGGCTTCTTGAGCTTTGTACTCCTGATACCAGGACCAACCGTAGCGCAAGAGCGCGCGCACCTTGCCGAGAAAGTCCTCTTTTTTGCTTTCCCGGTCCACAAAGGGAGCGAGGTTATACTCGCGCATACTGAAGGGCGTACCCGCCATACCTGCCTCCTGGCCCCCAAGGCCCGAACAAGGTTGTTGAATGTATTGTAACCCAGTTTTGGCTACCGGGCCGCGTGGCCCGATAGCGCGTCAGCTGTGGGGTCCGCGAGGAAGGCGCGCACCACAGGGAGAATTTCGTCCAGCACGCGCGGGTGGGCGCGAAACCAGTGGATGCGCGGGTCGTTGCGACGGAACCAGTTGGCTTGGCGTCGGATGAACACGTGGGTGCGGTGCTGGGTGCGCGCCAAGGCCTCTTCGAGGGACCAACGACCTTGCAAATAGCCGATGATTTCCGCATAGCCAATGCCAGAAAGCGCGGGCAAGCTGGGATCATATCCCGCGCGGAGCAAAGCGCGTACCTCATCGAGCCATCCTTGGGCGAGCATCGCGCGCAATCGCTGGGCGACACGGCGGTGCAGCTCCGCGCGCGGGCGCCACAGGCCAATAATCAGGGTTCGATACCGCGAGGGCCCCTTGCCCTGTTGCTCGGAAAATTTGCGACCGCTAACAAAAATAACCTCGAGCGCGCGCACGATGCGCCGCAGGTTTCGTGGCTGAATGCGGGCAGCGGCCTCAGGGTCAATATGCGCGAGGCGTTGGTGAAGCGCTTCTGGCCCGATCTGTTGGCCCCAGGCTTCGAGCACCGCGCGCAGGTGGGGTTGTGGGGGCACGCGCGGAATGCGCCAGTTTTCAACCACGGCCCATACGTATTGACCTGTACCTCCAACCAGGAGAGGCACCCGCTCGCGCGCGTGGATCGCGTCGATGGCCGCGAAGGCCGCGTCTTGATATTGAGCCAGGGACCATACCTCATCCGGATTCGCGACATCAATGAGATGGTGCGGCACGCGCGCACGCTCCTCGCGCGTGGGTTTGGCCGTGCCGATGTCCATCCCGCGATAAAGTAGCCGTGAATCCGCAGACACGACCTCGCCCTGGATGGCCTGCGCGAGGTCCAACGAGAGCGCGGTTTTGCCGACCGCGGTCGGGCCAACCAGGACGATCAAAGGGCGTTTATTCGTCATCGCCATCCAACGGGATATCTTCCCAATGGTAAATCCGGGCCAGAGGTTCCGGGCGCGCCGCGTGCCATTCCACCGCGATCACATCTACGCGCCAAGGAGGCTCGTCACCCTCAGGGTAGCGTTCCGCAAGCCAATGTTGGATCGCGGCCCAGAGCCGACGTCGCTTGCGTACGTCGACGCGCGCCTCCGGTGGCGTGCCACGTGAACTACGCCGCGCCTTGACCTCGATAAAAACCAACTCCTCAGGCCCGTGTACGATGAGGTCGATCTCGCCGTACGGCGTATACACATTGCGCGCGAGAACACGATATCCACGCGCCTGCAAATAGTGCGCGGCCCATTGTTCGCCTTGACGGCCGATTTGTTGCGTGTGGCTCGGCATAGGTTCATTATACCGTCCAGCTGAAGTACAATAAGGCCCAACGCTGTTTCGGAGGGACATGATGGCGGACATCCGCAGTGTTTGTGTGTACAGTGGCTCGTCCGATCATGTGCCTGCAACTTATTTCGACGCCGCGCGTTGGATGGGTCGTGCCATTGCGTCGCGCGGTTGGCGTTTGGTGTATGGGGGTGGCAGCACCGGATTAATGGGTGCGGTGGCCGATGCCGCGCTCGAAGCCGGGGGCGAGGTTATCGGCGTGATCCCCGAGCATTTTTACACGCCCCAGCTCGCGCACACAGGCCTCACCCGGCTCGAAGTCGTGCCCGATATGCACACGCGCAAAGCGCGTATGGCTGAACTCGCGGATGCCTTCGTCGCGCTGCCCGGCGGTTTAGGCACGCTCGAGGAACTCTTTGAAGCCCTCACGTGGGCGCAAATCGGGTTGCATCACAAACCCGTTGGGTTATTGAATTGGCGCGGCTTTTACGACGCGCTCCTCGCGTTTCTCGACCGCGCAACCCAAGATGGCTTTTTGTACCAACGGCATCGCGATCTGCTCTTGGTCGCGGAAACTCCCGAATCTCTGCTTGATGCCTTGATGACCTTTGAGCACCCACGCGTACCCAAATGGGGTGCATAGGCCCAACCGTGCACGTCGGCTCGCGGTACAATCATGCCCAACATCACGCCTTTGAGGCGCGGAGGAGGCTCCCATGGTCCGCGTGAGTATTATTGGCGCGTCCGGCTATACGGGCGGTGAGTTGCTTCGTTTGGTGCTCGACCACCCGCGCCTAACCGTGCACCAGGTAACTTCGCGGCGCTACGTCGGGCAGTACGTGTACCAGATCCATCCCAACTTACGAAAGCGCACCCGACTTAAATTTGTAGCGCCTGAGGCCCTTGAACCGGTGGATGTTCTCTTTGTGGCCCTACCCCATGGTGAAGCGCAAAAACACATTGAACGCTGGGCCGATATGGCCATGCACATCGTGGACCTGTCCGCTGATTTCCGTCTGCGAGACCCAGCCGCTTATGAACGTTGGTATGGCAAACCTCACGCGGCGCCGTCGTGGTTGAGCAAATTCGTCTATGGCTTGCCCGAATTGCATCGTGAAGAACTGCGTGGGGCTCGCTTTATCAGCGGCGTCGGCTGCAACGCGACCGCGACCATCTTGGCCCTGTGGCCTGCACTGCGCGCGGGCTTGGTGGATACTCAACGGCCGGTGATCGCGGAGATCAAAGTCGGTTCTTCGGAGGGCGGTGCAACGCCAAACCCTGGTTCGCATCATCCTGAGCGCGCGAACGTGGTCCGCACCTACGCGCCCTATGGGCACCGACATACCGCGGAAGTGATGCAAGAGCTGGGACTCACGGACGTACATCTCACCATGACTTCGGTGGACATGGTACGCGGCGCCATGGCCACCGTCCATGCCTGGACGAAACCCGGTGTCACTGAAAAGGACTTGTGGCGTGCGTACCGCCAGGCTGTGAACGAAAACCCCTTCTTGCGGTTGGTTAAAGAGCGTCGTGGCATTTATCGCGTGCCTGATCCGAAGATTCTGGCAGGCTCCAACTACGCGGACGTCGGATTTGCCCTGGATGAGGATTCAGGGCATTTGGTTGCGATGGCTGCCATTGACAATCTAATGAAAGGCGCGGCGGGGTCCGCGCTGCAAAGTTTGAACCTCGCGCTGGGCTGGGAGGAGACCTTAGGGCTTGAATTCCCGGGTTTGCATCCGATCTAGATTCATCGTCCTTTCACGCGGTCTTCACGAGATGTGCACACGTGAGGGGCAGGGTTAAGGAGGCAATGCCCGTCCGACCTCCTCGCCAGGGGTGCCCGGCACGAGGTCGTTCCACCAAGGAGGTGGCCTGATGCGACGCACATGCACTTTGTGCATCCTCCTGCTCCTCGCCCTTGGCCTTGCGGGCTGCGCGGATGACCTGCGTCCTGGGACGTTCGGGCCGTGGGATAACACGTTCCGTGAGCCCGGGCGAGGCGCCCCACGCGGCGCGTGGCCTCGAGCTGGGCGCCCCTTTGGGGGCCATGGCCCGGGGATGGGGTACGGACGCCGAGGCGGGCGAGGCCATGGTAGCCCTCATGGTATGGGGCCTCGCAGCCCGTGGGGCCGTTTTCATCACTTGCCCGTGCCCGAGCCCTATGCAGACCTCACGAATCCTATGCCCGGCGACCCGGAATCTATTGAACGTGGAAAAACCATCTATCAAACCTACTGCGCGAGTTGCCATGGTGAAAAGGCTTTAGGCGAAGCTGAAGCCGGGCAAAAGCTCGATCCGCCCGCTGCGCCGTTAGCTCATACCATCCGTCGCGTCAGTGATGCGTACCTCTTTTGGCGCATCTCGGAGGGCGGATCAGAATTCGGCACCGCGATGCCCGCGTACAAAGACGTGCTTAGCGAGCAAGAGATTTGGGACGTAATCAACTACCTGCGCGACCTGAGCAACCAAACCATGCCGGACGGCTTTCATCCCTAAAGTGTCACCCTCGTCTCCAAAAGCTCCTGGGCCGCAGAGCTCGCGCGCGGAGGACCACAGCGCCCGCCTAGTGGTGCGGGCGCTGTGGCGCGCGGGTACGCAAATGTCGTAAAAGCGTCAAGCGCCGCGGGGCGGCACGCGAGCGCAACCATGGCCGCAGGGCGCTTGCCGTTTCGACAACCTTTGGGTGCATCCCTGGCGTGCTAGGAGGCGCGCGTTTTGACCTTGGCATGGTAGAATGGGCCCGTCCATCTTGCATTGAGGCTTTGGACCCTTCGTCTGGAGGCCATATCATGCTCCCCCCGGTCGTGTTGATCGATGCGGGTAGCGGCAATCTGCATTCAGTCCGCAAAGCGCTCGCGTACCTCGGGGCCGAGGTCACGGTGACCAAGGACCCGAACGTGGTCCGACGAGCCGAGCGGTTAGTGCTTCCTGGTGTGGGGGCGTTCGGCGATTTTATGCGCGGATTGCGCGAGCCCGGCCTTGACCAAGCCGTGCACGAAGCTGTCGCGAAGGGTATTCCCTTATTGGGCATTTGTGTAGGAATGCAAGCCTTGTTCGACGTTGGTTATGAAATGGGCATTCATCAAGGCTTGGGACTTCTGCGGGGCGATGTGGTCCGCTTTCCGGATGACGTGGGCGAAAAGGTGCCGCATACGGGCTGGAATCAAATCCATCCCGTGCGTCCTTCCCCCCTTCTCCAAGGTATTCCTGCGGGGGCATACGTTTACTTCAATCATTCCTACTACTGTCGACCCCAAGACGAGGACGTTGTGGTCGCGCGGACGGACTTCGGACGGCTCACTTACGTGAGTATGGTGCAAAAGGACGCCGTTTTCGGCGTACAATTTCACCCGGAAAAGAGCCAACGGGTGGGCTTGCGGTTGTTGCGTAATTTCTTGACTTGGAGTCCGGGGTAATGTTTGTGCTCTATCCCGCCATTGACCTGCGCCGCGGCCGTGTGGTGCGTCTTCAGCAAGGTGACCCCGCGCGCGAAACCGCGTACAGCTCGGACCCAGAAAGCGTCGCTCGGCGCTGGTTGACCCAGGGCGCGCCGTGGCTGCACGTGGTTAACCTGGACGCGGCCTTTGGCGAAGATGATGCCGCGAACCGAGCCGCGATCCAAGGGATCCTCGCGCGGGCCCATGAGGCTGGGGCACGCGTGCAGCTGGGCGGCGGCATCCGCAGCCCTCAAAGCGCAGCGACCTGGCTGAAGGCGGGCGTGGATCGGGTCATCTTGGGGAGCCTGGCCGCACGCGAGCCCGAAACCGTGGGCGCGCTGGCGCGCACGTGGGGTACCGCCCGCGTCGCGGCGGGGCTGGACGCACGTGAGGGCTACGTCCGCATCCACGGCTGGCAACGGGGAACGAGCTGGCCGGTGCCCGACCTGGCACGTACCCTGTATGAAGCCGGGGTACGGGTGTTTATCATCACCGATGTCGCGCGGGATGGCATGGGCGTTGGGCCCAATATTGAACTGGCTTTGGCCGCGCGCGAAGCGCTGCCCGGGCCGGCCCAAATTATTGTCTCGGGCGGCGTGCGCACCTTGGACCATGTACGCGAGGTCCAACGCGCAGGGTTAGACGGCGTTATTGTGGGCCAAGCCCTTTACGCAGGAAGCCTTTCCCTTAAGCAAGCTCTGACCGCTCTGCAGGAAGGCGCCAATGAAGCGCCATCCTCGCGGCCTTAAACCGCGCGGCTTATCCTCATCGACGCGCCCAAAACCGCGCAGCAGATGAGGAGCCAACCATGCCTGTTCGCCTTCTCTCGTGCGCGCTTTTTGGTCTGGATGGTATCCCCGTTGAGGTTGAAGTCGATTACGGTCGCGGGCTGCCGGGCATTACCATTGTGGGATTGCCCGATACCGCGGTGCAAGAGAGCCGCGAGCGTGTCCAAGCCGCGTTGCGCAACAGCGGCTTCGCGTTTCCGCGTAAACGCGTGGTTGTTAACCTCGCGCCTGCTGCGGTGCGTAAAGCCGGACCGGTGTACGACCTACCCATTGCGTTGGGTATCTTGCTCTTGACGGGCCAGCTCCCTGAAGGCGCGTTGGACGACGCGGTGGTTGTGGGTGAACTCGCATTGGACGGCCGCGTGCGCCATGTGCGCGGCGCACTGCTTATCGCTGCGAGCGCGCGGGCATCGGGGCACACGCGCGTGTTCGTGCCCGCGGATGATGCAACCCAAGCCGCGCTTATCCCCGAAATAACCGTTTATGGCGTGCCTACCTTGGCCGCGCTCGCGGCCCATTTGCGCGGTGACGCTCCCCTCGAACCCACGCCGACTGTGCGCATCCAGGACCTCCCGCCGCCGCAGGCGCCTGTTGACTTCGCGGATATCAAAGGCCAGGAGCACGCGAAGCGCGCGCTCGAGGTCGCGGCCGCGGGTGGGCACAACGTGCTCATGGTCGGACCTCCAGGTACGGGCAAGACCCTGTTGGCCCGCGCGCTGCCAGGTATCCTCCCTCGTATGACTGTCGACGAGGCGCTGGATGTGACGCGCGTCTATTCCTTGGCCGACCAGCTCCCGCCTGACCAGCCCCTCATCACCCAACGGCCTTTCCGCGCACCGCACCATACCATTTCCCACGCGGGGTTGGTTGGCGGGGGGAATTGGCCTCATCCAGGCGAGATCTCCCTCGCGCACCGCGGGGTGCTCTTTCTGGATGAGCTACCCGAATTCAGCCCCCGGGTGCTTGAAGTGTTGCGTCAGCCGCTGGAAGACCGCGTGGTCACCATCAGCCGTGCGCAAGGTTCGGTGACTTTCCCGGCCAATTTTATGCTGGTCGCGGCCATGAACCCCTGCCCTTGTGGGTATTACGGTGACCCTGTGCGCGCGTGTACGTGTTCGCCAGGTGCGATTGCTCGTTATCGCCGTCGTATCTCCGGCCCCTTGCTTGACCGCATCGATATCCATATCGACGTCCCCCGGGTTGATTACGAGCAGCTCGCGGATCAACGCCGCGGCGAGCCTTCCGCGGCTGTCCAGGCGCGAGTTGAAGCTGCACGCGAACGGCAGCGCGCTCGGTTTCATGGTACCCGCCTGACTAGCAACGCGGATATGGGGCCTGGCGATATTCGCCGCTTCGTGCCCCTGACGCCCGACGCACGCGCTTTGTTGCAACACGCGATGAGCCAGCTGAACCTATCCGCTCGGGCATACCATCGGGTCCTCAAAGTCGCGCGTACCATTGCCGATTTGGAAGGCGCGGATTCGGTGACCGCGGTTCACGTGGCCGAGGCGCTTCAATATCGCCCCCGCTTGGATGAGGATATTCAGCTAAGCTTTCGGCCCTAACCCAAGCTGCCGTTGGCGATTGATTGCCGAAGCCTGTGGTGGGTGTAGCTATCGTATAGAGCCTTGTGGGACGCGGCTGGTCGATATGTTTCGCGACCTTCATCACAAGGACCTAGTCCGCTGTATCGTCCCCGGCCGCGGCCTTGCCCCAGCGTTCGGGCCACCACGCGCGGAGCCGGTCTCGGATGCGAGCCTCGTATCCTTGCGCGGTGGGAATGTAAAAGCGCGCTTCGCGCGCGCTTTCGGGCAGGTAAACCTGAGGCACGAAATGCCCAGGCTCGTCATGAGGATAGCGATACCCTTGCCCGTGCCCCAAGGCCTCACGGTCTCGGCTCGCGTCCCGCAGGTGCAACGGCACCTCGCCCGCGCCGCGCTCACGAATATAAGCCTGCGCGCGGAAAAAGGCTTTTGTGCTGTTGGATTTAGGAGCGGTCGCGAGGTAAAGGGTGGCCTGGCTCAAAAGGTACACGCCCTCGGGCATACCGACGCGCTCGAAGGCCTGCGCTGCTGCGTTGACTACAACCAAGGCCTGCGGGTCTGCAAGGCCTACATCCTCCGAGGCTAAGATCAGCAGGCGCCGGAAGATAAAGCGCGGGTCTTCCCCTGCCTCCAGCATTACAGCCAAGTAATAAAGCGCCGCGTCTGGGTCGGAGCCGCGGATGGACTTGATAAACGCGGAGATAGTGTCATAATGCGCGTCCCGATCGCGGTCGTAGCGTAAGGCGGGACGCTGCAACACGGCGCGAGCCCAAGCCTCGTCCACCCGGCGTACGCCTTGCGCATCCGTGGGTGCGCTGTCGATGGCGAATTCGAGCGTATTGAGCGCGCGGCGCGCATCTCCTTGGGCCGCGGCCGCGATATACCGCAGGGCTTCTTCGCTTACCTGAACGGCCTGATCGCCATATCCTCGCGGGTCGGCCAACGCGCGGCGCAGAAGAAGGAGCACCTCCTCCTCGGAGAGCGGCTCCAGCGTAAACACGTGCGCCCGCGAAACGAGCGCGGGCACCAGCGCGAAATAAGGATTTTCTGTGGTCGCGCCAATGAAGTATAAGGTGCCATCCTCCAAATATGGCAGCAGCGCGTCCTGCTGCGCGCGGTTCCAGCGGTGCACTTCGTCAATGAACAGCACCGTTGGCCGGTCGTATAACCGACGTTGCTCCCGGGCTTCTTCGATCACCTTGAGCAGATCCGCCTTGCCCGCGAGGACCGCGGATATCCGCGCGACGTGAGCATCGAGCGACTGGGCCAGAAGATATGCAAGGGTCGTTTTGCCCGTGCCGGGCGGCCCCCACAAAATCAGCGCGGGCAAACTGAGGCCTGTTTTGATCACGCGGCGCAGTGGGCCCTCAGGCCCAACCAGGTGCCGTTGGCCGACGAATTCGTCTAGCGAGCGAGGACGCATCCGGGTCGCCAAGGGTGCGCGAGGCGGATGCTGCTCTACCGCGTGTTGAAATAAGTCTTTCATGCCACCTCCGCGATACAATACCCCTAAGGCTTGATGGGAAGCTTGATGGGAGGTATATCATGCGTCGTTGGTCATGGGCCTGGCCTGTGCTGGTCGGGCTCTTGGGGTGGTGGATGGGCTATCGTATGACCCAACCGGCAATGCCTGCCCAGGCTGTTTCCCTGCCGACACCAACATCAACGCCGGATCTGATCGCGCAGGGCCGTGCCGTGTGGCAAGCCCAAGAAGCGTGGCTGCGCGAAGTTTACCGCCGCGTCGCGCCCGGTGTGGTCCATATCACCACCCGGACGTACACCTACACCTTCTTCTGGGAGATTGTACCCCGCGAGGGCACCGGCTCAGGCTTTGTGTGGGATGACCAAGGCCACATCGTTACCAACTATCACGTTGTCCAAGGCGCACAACACATCGTTGTTGCACTTCAGGGTGGACGTCAGATCCCCGCGGAGGTGGTGGGCGTGGACCCACCTAACGATCTTGCGGTCTTGCGCATACGCGCAGCACCGTCCGACATCCCTGCCTTGCAGCCGCTGCCGGTGTGGCAAGGCGGCCCCGATAGCCTGCATGTGGGGCAGGTTGTGATGGCAGTAGGGAACCCCTTTGGCCTGGATTGGACGTTGACGACAGGAGTTATCAGCGCGTTGGGCCGCGTGATCCGCAGTGAACAGGGGGATTTCATCGGCGAAGTCATCCAGACCGACGCGGCTATCAACCCAGGCAATTCGGGCGGGCCTTTGCTTAATTTGGATGGCGAGGTCATCGGCGTGACCACCGCGATCCTCTCGCCTACGGGTGCCTACGCGGGCATCGGCTTTGCCATCCCCGCGCATGTGGTGCGCCGCGTCGTTCCCGAACTTATTGAACGCGGCTATTATCGTCACCCCTGGCTTGGCATCGAAGAGCATGTGATCGAATTGCAGCCCCCGTTGGCTGAAGCTTTGCGTCGGGCTGGCTATCCCGTCCCGGATCAGGGGCTGCTCATCGCCCAAGTCGACCCCGGTAGTCCGGCCGCCCGGGTTGGCCTTCGCGGGGGCACGCGCCTGCTCCCCTTGGGTCGCTTGCTTATTCCTGTTGGTGGGGATGTTCTCCTCAGCGTCGACGGCGAGCCCGTCCATACAGAGCGCGACCTGCGCTTGTTATTGGAATATCGCCATCAGGTCGGGGATAGCGTACACCTCCGCCTCATGCGCGATGGACGCCTTCTAACCTTGACCGTTCCTTTGGCTGAACGACCCCAACCTTGAGGAAGGACGCGCCTATGACCACCCAACCCTCTCCTTTCATCTACCGATG
>JAADFA010000013.1 GCA_013153135.1 Chloroflexota bacterium | reverse complement strand
GCGGCGGGTTCCGCCGCCCGCGGGTCAAGCTGCCCGCGGCATGGGTTTCACAAGATTTGCCCGCACCTCGTAGCAGTGTATAATCTTAAGCAAAACACCTTCCTTGGAGGGGAGAGGATGGACATGCGCCGTGGATTATGGTTTTGGTGGTTCGTGCTTTTATGGCTCGGGTTTGTGGGGATGGGTGGCTGTCGCGGCACGAGCACGCCGCAAACGCTGGCGGTCTCTACACCGACGGCCGCGCTCAGCCCCGAGGTGCGCGTAGGCACGCCCGCCTCGTTGGCGACCATGGCGCAGCCGTCACCTACGTTGGTCCATAGCATCACGACGAGCACGCCGAGCCCAGAGTCGACGTCAACCTCATCTTCCTTGGACATATGTCGGGCGAAGTTTGAGGAGATCCTCGCTCAGCATCGTCGCGATAGTGCTCAGTGCGACGTGACTTTGCAAGCATTAGAGGACCGCTGTCCGCGCCCCACGTTTTTGCGCCCCGCGTCTATTACCGTCAATATGGAAATCATTTTGGACGCGTCGGGGAGTATGGCGCAGCAAACGCCCGATGGCCGCTCGCGCATGCAAGCTGCGCGTGAGGCTTTGGCTCGTTTCATCCGCCAACTGCCGCGTGATGTCAACATCGCGCTGCGGGTATACGGCCACGTGGGGAGCAACCGCGAGCAAGACAAGCCGCGTTCGTGCACGGCTACGGAGCTGGTTTACCCCTTCCAGCCTTTGGACCACGACGCGTTCCTGGCAGCTGTGCAGCGCTTTCGTCCCACGGGCTGGACGCCTTTGGCCCTGGCGCTGGACGCCGCGCGGCAAGACTTCCGTCAGCTGCGGGCTGAGCGGGAGGATGCCTTAGCGACCGATGTGCTCATCTTGGTTACCGACGGGGAGGAAACTTGCGGCGGTGATCCGATTGCGGCTGCCCAGCGCCTGCGTAATGATGGCGTGCAGGTGTACATCATTGGCCTAGGCCTGCAGACAGAGGCCATCGCCGCACTTCAGCAAGTCGCCGCGTCCGCCGAGGGTGAGTTCCACAATGTAACTACTACGGACGAGCTGGCCCAGACCCTGACCACCTTGGTGAACCAGACCGCGTGGCTAGAATACCTATCCTGCTTGCGAGCGTACCGGGAAGATTTCTTACGTGAGCAATTGGACGCTATTTTGAACGCGCAAACATGTTATCACCGTCTCGCGGCCGAAGAGCGCGAAGCCATGCTGAATGACATCTTGGCTTTGAACACAGATCCAACGTATCGCGTGTGCGTAGACCCCATGTTGCAAATGCTTGAAGCCCGGCAACAGACGTGGGACGCGATGCAACAACGGGTGGATGCCTTGTTCCGTTTGTTCCGAGAGCAGCTGGACCGCCTGAATCGGTTGATCGACGAATTGAGCCATTCAACCCCGGAGCCGACGCCCGGTCCATAGGCTTGGCGTGTGCCGATCCTCACTGTCGTCGGCCACGGCATGGGGCCGTGTTATAATCCCCGCGGCACCGGACCACTGTGCAGAACAAAACCCCGTGAAAAGGAGCAACGACCCATGGGCTACACAATTATCCAAGTCCCTGAAGGTGGTGCGCCTATTCGCAAGTCGGGTAACACGCTCATCGTGCCGGATAACCCCATTATCCCCTTCATTGAGGGCGATGGGACGGGACCCGACATCTGGCGCGCGGCCGTTCGGGTGTTCGACGCCGCGGTGGAGAAGGCGTACGGTGGGAAGCGCAAGATTTACTGGATGGAAGTGTATGCAGGTGAAAAAGCGTACAAGAAATTTGGTACATGGTTGCCTGAAGAAACCCTGCAGGCCTTCCGCGAGTTCCTCGTTGGCATTAAGGGCCCTTTGACCACCCCGGTCGGCGGGGGCATCCGCTCCCTCAATGTCGCGATCCGCAAGGCCTTGGATCTCTACGTATGCCAACGCCCTGTGCGCTACTTCCCTGGCGTGCCCTCGCCCCTTAAGCATCCTGAGCTGGTCGATATGGTCATCTTCCGCGAGAATACAGAAGACCTCTACGCGGGCATTGAGTTCGAGGTCGGCACGCCTGAGTGGAAGAAGTTTATGCAGCTCTTCAAGGAAAACTTCCCTGAAGAGTACGCGAAAATGCGTTTCCCTGAGACGTCGGGTATTGGTATCAAGCCCATCTCGGAGCAAGGCTCTAAGCGTTTGGTGCGCGCGGCCATCCAATGGGGCCTGGAGAACAACCGTCGCAGCGTGACCTTGGTCCACAAAGGCAACATCATGAAGTACACCGAAGGCGCGTTCCGCAAGTGGGGCTACGAGGTCGCGGAAGAGGAATTTGGCGACAAGGTCTACACATGGATGATGTGGGAGCGCACCAAGGCGGAAAAGGGCGTCGAGGCCGCCAATGAGGAAATGCGTCGAGCCTTGGAAGAGGAAGGTCGACTGTTGGTCAAGGACAACATCGCGGACATCACCTTCCAACAGACCCTGACCCGGCCCAAGGAATTCGACATCCTGGCCACCATGAACCTGAACGGCGATTACCTCTCCGACGCGCTGGCCGCTTATGTGGGCGGCATTGGCATTGCTCCTGGCGGCAACATCAATTACGAAACCGGGCACGCGGTTTTTGAGGCCACTCACGGTACCGCGCCGAAGTACGCGGGCTTAGACAAGGTCAATCCCTCCTCGGTTATCCTCTCCGGCGCGATGATGTTCAACTACATGGGCTGGAAAGAAGCCGAAGCCTTGATTCACAAGGGCATCGCGGGCGCCATCGCAGCCAAGACCGTAACCTACGACTTCCATCGCCTGATGGAAGGCGCGACCCTGCTCAAGACGTCCGAATTCGGTGACGCGATCATCAAGCACATGGATGACTAGCCCTCCGCGTCCCGGACGCAAGGCTTTGCCGCGCGGCTCCTCTGGGCCGCGCGGTTTTGTTTTGCGCGCTTCGCGCGTGGTAGTACAATGACCTTTAGCCCGAGAATGGGAGCTTGACCATGCCCAAGGCTTTACGGGATGCTGTGCGCCGGGCCCTCGCCAATCCCGCGTTGCGCGAGGCCTTGGACCGCAACGCCGCACGACGTCGAGCCGCGCGCGAGCGCGCGCGGGCTAGCCTGCCCCAGCCCTGGGACGTCATGCGCCACGACGCGCGCACGATGCGCTTGCGTGTCCTGGACCGCTGGGATACCCTGCTCGACCAGTTTGTGCAGCGCGTCCGAGCCCATGGTGTGATTGTCCACCACGCGCAAAACGCGCCTGAGGCCCGACATATTATCCTGGATTTAGCTCGCGACCGGCAGGTACGCCGGGTTGTCAAGTCCAAATCCATGCTCACCGAAGAGATTGCGCTCAACCCCGCGCTGCAAGCCCAGGGCATCGAGGTGATCGAGACCGACCTGGGCGAGTATATCGTACAACTGCGCGGTGAACGGCCCGCACACATCATCACTCCTGCAGTGCACTTGCGGCGTGAGGATGTCGCGCGTACCTTCGCCGAGAAGCTGGGCATCCCCTACACCGAGGACGTGGCCACACTCACCGCGGTAGCCCGACAGCGATTGCGCGACGCGTTCCTCACCGCGGAAATGGGCATCTCGGGCGTGAACTTCGGCGTGGCTGAGACGGGCACGTTGGTGATCGTGACCAACGAGGGCAATGGCCGCATGGTCACGACCCTGCCCCGGATCCACGTCGCGGTCATGGGCATGGAGCGGCTCGTGCCCACCTTGGCCGACCTGGCCTTGATGCTCGAACTGCTGCCCCGCTCGGCAACGGGGCAGGTGCTCACCGTCTACGTCAGCCTGTTGCACGGCCCGCGCGGTCCCCACGACCCCGACGGACCTCTGGAGCGCCATTTGATTTTGGTGGATAACGGTCGGCGTAACCTCGCGCAGACCGGGTTGCGCGATATCTTGACGTGCATCCGGTGCGGCGCGTGTTTGAACGCGTGCCCCGTGTTCCAGGAGATAGGCGGCCACGCGTATGTAGGCGTGCACGGCGAACCAACCCCGTACCCTGGCCCTATGGGGATCGCGGTCTCGGCCGGGCTCTTTGGCGGCGAGACCTTCGGACCCATGAGCCAACTGTGCACGTTGTGCGGCGCGTGCGCCGAGGCCTGCCCCGTGGCCATCCCTCTGCCGGAGCTCATCTTGCGGGTTCGCGCGGGCGAACCCCAACCCGACCCGTACGCCGCGCGCCCCGCGCCGCGCGGGGCTGAGCCGTCCACGCGCGCGTTGTTGTGGGCTTTTACCCGCGCGGCCGAGCATCCGCGCGCATTCCGCGCGTTGCAGGGTCCGCTGCGCGCGTTGGTGCGCGCGGGCGGCGACCGTTGGCCCGTGCCCTGGATGCGCGGCGTGCAAGAGCCCTTGCCCGAGGTTTTGTCCCATCCCCCGGGCGCTATGGCCGGAGCCGAAGAACCTACAGATGCCGCGGCCGCCCAGCCTCCCTCGCGGCCAGGGGCGAGCGCGATGGATGACCTGTGGATGTCCTTCCTCCGCGCGTGGCAGCAGGTGGATGGCCGGGTGCACTCCCTGCCCGAGGGCGAGGACCCGGCCCGCGCGCTGGCCGCGTGGATGCGCGCGCAGGGTTGGCGCCGGGTGTTCGCCTGGGCTGAGGACGCGCTGCCGTTCGGCGTGGTCCCCGCGCTGCGCGCCGCGGGCCTGGAGGTGGTGCACCAGCCTGACCCCAACGCGGACGTGGGCTTGACAGCCGCGACCCTGGCCATCGCGGAAACAGGCTCGATCCTCATCCCGGGCGGCCCGGGACGGCCCCTGACCGCGTCTTTGTTGCCCCCGGCGCACGTGGCTTTGCTCTCCCCCCAGGCGACGGTCGAGCGTTTGGCCCAAGGCCTAGCCCATCCCGAATGGCACCCCGCGCGCGCCGCGGTGCTCATCACCGGGCCTTCACGCACGGCCGATATTGAGATGACCTTGACCATTGGGGTCCACGGCCCTGCCGCGGTGTGGGTCGTGCCGTGGCCTGATGACGCCTAGTCGAACGGCTCCCTATGCCCTCCCTTTGCGCCTCCCCCGGCAAGTGAGCAATATCACTGTCCCCCGCACAAAAGGAAAGCGGTGCTTTTGGTCACTGGTTTACGCGTCGTTTTTGTATATACTTATCTATGAACAGGCATAATAGGTTGCGACCTGAGCCGCTTTCATCACAATCAGGGAGTGGGACGATGGGAACGACGCCTTTACCCGACGAAAGTGCGCATTTATATGCCTATTTGTGCGCGGGCTTAGCCGACCCGACCCGCATCCAAATCCTGCACCTGCTGCACGGTGAACCCAAGAACGTGAATACGTTGGCGCGGCTGTTGAGCCTGTCGCAGCCTGCGGTGTCCAGACATCTCAAAATCTTGCGTGAACGGGGTTTGGTGCGCGCCAAACGGCACAAGCAAGCCGTGTTTTATGAACTCAACGACCCACGCATTATTGAAGCGCTGGATTTGTTGCGCGCCATCATCCGCGACCACTTGCAGACCCAGGCGCAAGTGTTGGACGCGGGGGCTTGAGCCGCGCGGTCGTGGTGGGGTTGAGGATGGGGCTTTAGGGGCTGGGCGTGGGCTCGATGTAGGGCTCGATAAAGCCGGCGAGCACGTCTTGGAGCACGAGCTCGAAGCGACGCACTCGGCCGGGAGAAAACGCGGTGGGCGTGCGCACATCGACCTGCCAGGGCGCGCGCACGATGGGTTCAACCTCGCCCGCCAGCCAAGCCTTCCCCCAGTCGTCATCAAGCACGGCCCACACGTCCGCGTAGAGCGCAACATCCACCCCGTCTATGGGTTCACCGGCCCACAGCAGGGTAACGCCTTTCTCTTTGAGCACGGGAATGGCCCAGGCGGCCTCGGGCGGGCCGTAAAGGAAGATGGCCTCAAAGGGCCCCAGGGCCAACAGGCGCCGCGCGCTTTCTTCCCACGTGGCCTGGTCTTTGACCCCGGGGGGAACCTCCACTGCCAGAGGATAATGTAGGACGGGCGGGTAGGCCGGATTACACAGGCCGCAGTAATAGTGCACGCCCTGGGCGAACAAATCCGCGATAAATTCCGCGGCGTAGCCGGGCGGGGAGGAATAGAGCATCCCCGCGCGGAAGTGCGTGGTGGCCAGCGCGGTGGCGTAGCCCGCGAGGAAGACTTGTTTGGGCACGTCCAGACCCTGGGTCACCACGACCGTCAGGTTGTCGGGCAGCGCGTCGGGGTTCGGTGGCGCGTGCGCGCTCCAGACCAGGACGCGCGCGGGTGCGTAGCGACGGGCCCATTCGGCAGCCTGGTCGAGGGGGATGGGTGGCAGCGCGACAATGGCTGCGAAGGGGGCCACCGAAGCCAGGCTCTCGCCGTCGGGAACCGTGAGCCAGCGCCAGCGGTGGACTTCGGCCCATGCCCGCGTGCCTTCCGCCCAGGTTACGGCCTGGGGTGGGGCATCGGGGCTTTGGACCACCGCAAAGGCCGGGGGCAAAGGGGTCGCGGTGGGCGTTGCGCGCGGCGGCGTGGCCGTAGCCGTGAAGATGGCCGGGGGCGGGGGCGTGGTGGCCGGCGCGCGCTGGCACGCCCCCAACCCCAAAAGTACAAAGGCCATCACCAACAGCCATCCCTTGCGTCCATGGTGGGACCCAACGCCCATGCGCGGCCTCCTCGATACTAAGGATAGACTTCGGCCAGGACGGGCTCGTAATAGCATCGGCACCCTAGAGGGTGCGAACAATCGGGTACGGGGAGCGGGGGCGCGTCGTCGAGGTCGTAGGTACCGGCCACGGCCAGGCACGCGGGGCACGCGTCGGCCGCGACGATGACCCGGACCGCGATGACCGCGGGGTCCTCGCGCATCCGTTCCAAGGCCTCACGAGGGCTCAGTTCGCTCATGGATGCCTCCTGCTGGATGGGTTCGAACGCGCCGCGTCGGGCGGCGCAGGGGACGATCGGGCTTGGTCCCACCAGGCTTGCAGCCGGGCTTGCACACGTCGATGGGCGAGCTGCGCATATTGGGGCACGATTTCATAACCGACAAAGCGACGCCCCGCGCGCACCGCGGCCAGCGCGGTTTGCCCACTGCCCATAAAGGGATCCAGCACCACCTCGCCCACGAAAGTATACAACTGAATGCAACGGTAGGGCAATTCTTCGGGAAAGGGCGCGGGATGACCGATGCGCCGGGCCGAAACCGAGGGAAAGCGCCACACGCTTTTGGTAAAGGTGAGGAATTCCTCGCGTGAGAGGCTAGCCAGACGTGGGCTAGGCGCGCGCCGCCGCGCGGGGCCTTTGTTGAAGACCAAAATGTACTCATGTACGTCCCGCAGCGTGGGGTTGACGGGAGAGCGCCACGTCCCCCACGCGGTCGAAACCCCCGCGCTCGCGTCCTTATCCCATACAATTTCGCCGCGCATCCAAAACCCGATCGCGAGCATGTCCTCGATGAGGTACGCGTGCAGGGGTAAATAGGGCTTGCGGCCCAGGTTCGCGATGTTGATGCACGCGCGGCCCCCGGGCACCAGCACCCGATACACCTCAGCCCACACGCGGCGCAGAAACGCGCGGTATTCGGCCAGGGTTAAATTTGAGTCATACTCCTTGCCGACGTTATAGGGCGGCGAGGTCACCATCAGGTGCACGCTTGCGTCGGGCAAGGCACGCATATCTTCCGCGCTGGCGACGAGCACGCGATTGACGAGGTGCGGAGGCAGAGGGTTCTCGTGATAAGGTTGCTCACGGGGTGGAAGGGGTACGTCGTGATACAGGCGGGAGCGGTAAAAAGGGCGTGCGTCGTGGGTCTCCCGGCCCGAGGTGCCGAAGCGACTGGTGCGGGTTCGCCGCCGAGGCATGGTTTCAATCCAAGCTCGTCAGTTGGCGCAGGGCTTTGAGCACGACCAGCGCGAGCCGCAGGCCTTGGCGCGCGTTGAGAGGGCGTCCCTGCTGTTGCTGTTGGCGCCACAAGGAGCGCGCGACCCCCACGCCCAGAACGGCGCCGATGCCCGCTGCCAGGAGTAGGATGTACCAGGGTGTCCGGTCACGCGGGGCCTTTGTCATTTGTGACCTCCTCCCCGGCGGGGGCGCGGCAACACTTGCGCGAGCACGCGCACTGTGCCCCGCAGCCGAGCCAGAGTAACCCGCGGCGCGATGATCAGCTGCGCAGTACGGTAGGCGATCTGACGCACCATAGACGGCGCCGCCTCGGCCTGACGTTGCCAGCGCCACAACTGATGGGCCAGGGCGGGCCAAGCCTGCCACACCTTCCAGTTAAGATATACCAGCGCGATGAGTATGCCCGTGGTGATGAGGAGCAACCCCAGGGCCGCGTAGGCCACGACCACCGCCGCACCGCGGGCGAGGGTTGCGTCGGTGCCCCGCACCACCCCTACCATGGCCACGAGCACCAACACGGCCCCGACCAGGAGGGGCAGAAAGATGGTCCGCCACGCCCGGCCAGGGTTGGGCAACCGACGTTCGCGCATTGTACCCCCGCGTCAGGTAAGGTAGGATACGGCCCCCGACGCCCAGCCGAACGCCGAGCAATTCGGGGGCCGCACTCCCCGCTCCAGCGCTATTTTACCACACCCTTCTCCTTGGGGTATAATCTTTCATGCCGCATCACGACACCAGGGGACCCGAACTTTGCTTTTTTAAGGAGGCGAACATGGAATTGCGACCGGTACCTGGCCCCAAGGCACGCGCCATTATCGAGCGCGATAAGCAGGTGATTACGCCCGCGGTCGGACGCCCCTATGGCTTCGTTATGGATCACGGCAGAGGCGTGGAAGCGTGGGACGTGGATGGCTATCGATACCTCGACTTCATCGCAGGCATCGCGGTCCTCACCACCGGGCACGCCCACCCGCGCATTGTGCAAGCGATTCAGCGCCAGGCCGAGCGCTTTATCCACATTTCCGCCGATTATTATCACGAGCCCTGGCTCTTGGTCGCGGAGCGGCTCTCCCGCCTGGCACCTTTTCAAGAGCCAGGCATGTGTTTTATGACCAATTCGGGCACGGAGAGCGTTGAGGCCTCGGTCAAGCTGGCTCGCTACGTTACCAATCGCAAGTTTTTCATTGGCTTCTTGGGCGGGTTCCACGGCCGCACCATGGGGTCGTTGGCCTTTACCGCACGCAAGGCCGCGTTCCGCGCGCGTTTCTTCCCGTGGATGGCTGGCGTGGTGCACGCACCGTATCCGAATCCCTATCGGCCCATTTTGCGCACGCGCCCTGGCGAAGGCTATGGCGAGGCGGTCGTGCGCTACATTGAAGAACATATCCTTGGCGCGCTGGTGCCGCCCGATGAGGTCGCGGGCATCGTGGTCGAGCCCATCCAGGGCGAAGGGGGGTATATCGTGCCCCCGGATGATTTCTTCCCCGCGTTGCGCCGCCTGGCGGATAAGTACGGCATGTTGCTCATTGCCGATGAGGTGCAGACCGGGGTCGGGCGCACGGGCAAGATGTGGGCCATTGAACACTGGGGCGTGGAGCCCGATATCGTGGCCTCGGCCAAAGGTTTGGCCTCGGGGGTACCCTTCGGCGCGATGATCGCACGGCGCTCGTTGGCCGAGCAGTGGCCAAAAGGCGCGCACGGCAATACCTACGGCGGCAACCCCCTCGCGAGCGTGGCCGCGCTGGAAACTCTGGACATGGTCGAGAACGGTCTGATGCAGAACGCGGCCGAGGTCGGGGCCTACGCGTTGGATGGGCTCAAGCAGATGATGGCCCGCCACCCCACCATTGGCGACGCACGCGGCAAGGGGCTTATGCTGGCCATCGAATTTGTGCGCGACCGAGAGACGAAGGAACCCTTCCCCGAGCTGCGCGACCTGGTCGAGCAGTACGCGTTCCGTATGGGCTTGCTCACCATGGGCTCGGGGACCAGCGTGTTGCGAATGGCGCCGCCCCTGATTGTGACGCGCGAGCATATCGATGAAGCGTGGACGATTCTCGACGCGGCCATTACACGCGCAGAACGTGAAATGGCGGCCTAAGTTCGGGCGCGTGTCGACCCGTCCCGCGCGCCGTAAGGAGGGATATCATGTCTAAACTTGATCCTTTTCTCGAGCATTTACGTTTCTTGGGCTATGAGGTTCAGCCCGATGAGCAGTACGTACGCGCGTACCATCCCACACGCTGGAATTTGCTCGTGCGGGAATTCCGGGGCGGCGTGCTCTTCACCACGTTTTTGGGTGGCAGCGCGTACGCCAAGCAGCATCCCGAAGCGTACCTCGCGCTGATCAACGCGCTCAATCGGGGAGCCACGGTCGCCCGGTTCTACGCGGACAAGGACAACGATTTGGTCATGGAGGCCTATTGGCCTGGCCCCTATGACCGCGAGAGCTTTGCTCAATTTATGGATCTGTGGGATGAGGATACACGTGAGCACCTTGTGCAGCAGCGGGACGCGCCCAGGTTCTTTGAATAAGCCATCACCCGGAGCTGCCGCGGCGTGGACGGGGCCCGGCAGCTCCAACTCTCTCGGAGGCCGTTATGATTGTGCGTATTTGGCGCGGCCGTACCCGAGTGCAAGATTATGAGGCTTACACCGCGTTCCTCAAAGCCCGAGCCATTCCGGATTACCAAAGTACGCCCGGTTTCTTGCGCCTCATCTTTTTGCGGCGTCGGGTGGGCAATGAGGCCCACTTCGTGTTGATTACGTTTTGGCGTGATTGGGACGCGATCCGAGCCTTCGCGGGGGAGGATTACGAGAAAGCGAAATACTATCCCGAAGACCGCCAGTTTCTTTTGGACTTCCCTGAACGCGTGGCGCACTATGAAGTGTTTGCAGAGTTGTCGGCATTGTCGTAACCCGCGACGGAATTGCTTCCTGTGCATTATGCCGGGTTAGGACGTCCAGGCCCTTGGAAAGGGGACGGTATGCGGCATACGGCCTGGTGGGCACTGTTGGCTGTGCTCGTGACGGGGTTATGGGTCCGCTGGTCGGATGGGGCTGACCCGCCGTTGGACTTTCACCCCACGCGGCAGACCCGGGGGCTTTTGACAGCTCGTTTACTTTACGCGCGCTGGGGTGGCGAGGTGCCGGCTTCGGCACGAGAAGCCGCCGAAACCTTGCTTGCGCGTGAGCCCTATGAGCCGCCCGTCTTAGAAAGCCTTATGGTGTTGGGCTACCGAATCCTGGGGCGTGAGGAGCCATGGCTGGGGCGGATGTGGTCCTCGTTGTTTTGGGCCGGGGCTGCCGTGGTGGTTTACCTGCTTTTGCGGCCCGCGGTTGGGCCGTGGTTCGCGCTGCTAGGGCCGATGTACCTCATGGGTTGGCCCTTCGCGGCGCGCGCGTCGCGTGCCGTTATGCCCGACCCAGGGATGACGGCCGCACTCGTCGCTGCTTTGGGGGCTCTAGTCTATTGGCAGGCCCGGCCGAACGCTCGCCGAACCGTGCTCGCGGGGTTCGCGGTCGCGCTCCCAGGTTTCCTCAAGGCCTTCGGGTTGTTCCTCGTCCTGCCCATGGTCGTGGTGGCGTTGGGGCAAACGTACGGCCGCCGGGCGTGGCGTTCGCCTCATGCATGGGTGCTGATGGCCGCGGCCCTTGGCCCAAGCCTCGCATTTTATTGGGGTGTGCGGCACGCGGTCGCGAGCTCTTATCTGCGCCATTGGACGGTGGACCTTTTGGGCCTGTGGGGGCATAAGGGGTTTTATGTGGGTTGGGCGCGCATGGTGACAAAAGTGGTTGGAGGACCATGGCTTTTGCTCGCGCTGGCCGCGTGGCCTTTGGCTCCCCGGGCGTGGCGCTGGCTGTCAGCCGCGTACCTAGCCGGCTACGTGGTTTTGGGCTTTTTCGTGCCCTACCAAATTAGCACGCACAACTACTACAGCCTTCCCCTTTTGCCATGGGTCGGCTTGCACCTCCCCTTGGCTGCGCGCGCGATGGCTCGGGCACTCCCGGCTACCCGGAGCGCACACCTTTACCTCGCGGCCTTGGCTGTGCTTGCCTACCTTTATGGCTTGGGCGAGGCCTACGACCATTTCAAGGACGACGATCATCGAACGGAAGCCGCGCGGTGGGAAGCTATTGGTCAGGCGTTGCCTGAGGGGCGTCTGATCGGTCGGGTGCAGGATTACGGCTTTCCCTTGGCTTATTATGGCGGGCGTTGGGTTGCGCCCTGGCCCACAGAGGGCGATTTGCAGCTGGCAGAGATGCGGGGCAAGCCGCGTGAGGATATTGAGACCATGCTCGCGACCCGAGCGCAGGGCTTTGATTACTTTGTGGTAACCGACTTCCGCGGCTGGGATAGCAGCCCCTTGCGCGCGTGGCTGGACGCGCACTGCCCGCTCGTGGTGCAACGGGAGGACGTTTGGGTCTACGACTTACGCGCCTGCCTGCCCGCGACGCCTTCCCCCTAAGGAAGCCAGCGTACATGGTGCGCGCCCGCGTGCAAGAAGGTGTGGCTGCGGGTTTGTACGTCGTAAAGCCAGAGCTCAGGACGTTCGTTTTCGCTCAAGGTGGAGCTGCGGACGTAGGCTAAGTAGCGGCCGTCGGGCGACCACGCGAGGTCGGTGTGGGTGTAGGTTTCGTCTTGGGTGATGGCAGCCTGGGTGCTTCGGATGAGGTCGCGCAGCCAGATTTGCCGCCCCGGCGTCCAGGTTTCGGGCTCGAGCCCGCGACGGATGAACGCGAGAAAGCGGCCGGTTGGGTCGGCCTGAGGCGCTAGGTCTTCCCATAGGGGCTCATCCGACCAAGATTCTTCCACGCCTGTGCGCGGATCGAAACGCACCATTTGCACCGCGAGCACGTCGTCGCGGTAGGCTTTCCCGGGCGGTACGGGCTGATATCGGGTGAATAGGAACGAGCCATCCCGCAGCCATGTGCCATCGTCCCCGCGGTCGCTAGCCACGTTGGCCCACAACCCTCGCTTGGGATGCCAAAATCGATAGGTTTGATCAGTTTCATCATAAAACGCAAGCACGCCATGCGGGCTCCATATGGGGTTGTATGCTGTGTGTTTGGGCGGGCTGATGTCGTGGGTGCGCAACGTGGCCAAATTGAGCACCACCACCGACCATTGCCCTGCGAGGGGCATGTATTCAAAAGCCAGATAGAGGCCATCATCGCTCATGCCCACCCGTGGCCGGTCGCACAGCGCGCTGCCGCACGCGAGCAACACGGTTCGTTCACCGGTCGCGAGGTCAAAACGAATAAGGTTGCTCCCCCCTTGTCGATTGGCTTCGCTGAAATAAAGGAAGCGTCCATCGGGATGGACGTCGAAGTCTAAAATGCCCAACTCAGACGCGACCAGACGTTGATGGTCCCAAAGGGTTTGGTCTTGGGGTGGGGCTTGGCCGTAGATCTCGCTGATTTGCCCAGCCGGGGGCCATAAATAAAGCACCATGGTGGGCGAGATGGTAAAGCTCCAAGAATAAGGGCGTTCGGTGAGGGGCGGTTTCACGGTCCATTGGACGCGCGTGCCCCGAGGCCAGGCGGGCAAATCAGGGCAAAATCGCCATATTCGTCCTTCGTCATCTTCCGCACGCCACGAGCCGGGCACGCGTGGGGACCAGTCTACAGCCTGAAGCAACGTGTCCCGATCAACGGGTTGGGAGAAGTGTAGTCGCACAGGAACTTGCGAACTCCATACGTGGGCATTGGGTTGGGGTTCCGCGTGTAAGAACCTCGCGCCTTGGGGGTCCTGGCCGGCTTGGCACGCGCTTAATAGCAGAAGGGTTGCCCATAGCCCCAAGGCTTGAATCCACAGAAGAGGTCCGCGCCCCGCGCGTGGTGGCCGCGCACGAGTTACTGCATTAACCATTGAGCCCTTGTCCCCCGTTATAAATTGTCCCCACACCCCACCGAATTGTACCAAACAATATTACTCGGTGCTGAGTCGAGCGGTCGCGCCGCCGTCCACGAGCCAGCCAGCGCCGGTGACGAAGGAACTCCAATGGTCATCCGCGAGGACGTAAATGATACGCGCGATTTCGTGCGGTTGGGCCACACGGCCGATAACCGTGCGTTGGGCGAGTTCTGCGAGCTGCGCGTCGACGTCGTGCGCGGCCAAATGCCCACGGGCCAGGCCCGCGCGCAGCATGGGCGTATCCACCGCGCCTGGCAGCACCGCGTTGACCCGGATGCCCGCGGGTGCCCATTCAATGGCCATTGCGCGCGTCAGGGCCAGGAGCGCGCCTTTGCTCGCGGCATAGGCTGCAATATTGGCGGATGTGGCGACCGCGTGGACCGAAGCCACGTGCACAATGGCCGCGTTCTCGCCTTCCTGAGCCGCGCGCGCGAGCAGAGGATATGCCTGACGGCTAAGCCAGAACGCGGCGCGCACGTTGACGGCCTGGACGGTATCCCAATCTTGGAGGGTGGTTTCGAGCAGGGGTTTGGCGATTTGGATGGCCGCGTTGTTCACCAACGCGTGCAAGCGGTCCACGTGCGCACGTACGCGTTGTAGCGCGGCGTCCACGGCCGCGGGGTCGGCCACGTCCACCTGCTGGAACCAACCGGGCTTGGGGTAGGACTCAGGGTAAGGGACTCGGTCCCAACCGATGACCTGCCAGCCTTGGCGTTGAAACTCGGCCACGATCGCGCGACCGATGCCGCCGGCCGCGCCGGTGATTAAGACGGTTCGGCGATGGGTCATGGTTCGCCTCCACGAGCATTAGGGTTGAGGGTGGATGGGTCGGGCTTCGCGCGGGATGATGTGCGCGGCGCTGGCTTTGAAGGTGAGCGCCACTTCTTGCCCTTCGTGAAGCCCCAGGGTCTGGGCAGACGTGCGGGTGATTTGTGCGATAAGGGCGAGGCCGTGACTATCGACCACCACTTTGACCACAGGCCCCAGGGGAATAACTCGGCGCACCCGGCCCACAACGCGGTTACGCGCGCTCGAGCGGGGGATGGGCGTATCTGGCGGCCACAGGGTAATGTGCTCAGGCCGTAGGCACACGTAGACTTCTTGGCCCACCCTGGCCTGCGCTACTGCTTCAACCGTCCACGGGCCAACGTCCACGCGCACGAAGCCGTCTTCTTCATGGATAACCCGCCCCGCGAGTACGGTCTCGACGCCGACGAAGCGCGCGACATCCACGTCCAGGGGTGCGCGGAAGACCTCCTCGGGCGGCCCGACTTGCCGTACCTGGCCATCCATGACCACCGCGATGCGGTCAGCTAGGGCCAGAGCTTCGTTAAAGTCATGGGTGACGTAGACCGCGCTCCACGCGCGGCGGCGGAAGAGCGCGCCCAGGTCTTCCAAAAGTTGGCGCCGGGTGGGGGTATCCAGCGCGGTCAGGGGTTCGTCGAGGAAAAGGATATCGGGTGCGACCGCGAGCGCGCGGGCCAGGCTTACCCGACGGGCTTCACCGCCCGAAAGGCGCCGCGCGGGCCGTTGGGCTAGGTCCGCGATGCCGAGCTGCTGCAAGGCCTGCTCCACGCGTGCGGCAATGGTGGCTTTCGGCAGCCCGCGCAAGGTTAACCCTAGCGCGACGTTTTCCCAGACCGAGCCGCGTAAGAGCAGGGGCTCTTGCATAACCACCGCGATGCGGCGCCGATAGGCCAGGCTTCGCCGTGGGCCCACCCGTTGGCCACGGTAGCGCAGTTCGCCCTGGGCCAGGGGCAGCAGCGCGGCCAGCGCGAGCACCAGGGTGGTCTTGCCCGCGCCGTTCGGGCCGATGAGCGCGAGCACTTCGCCTTCACGGACGTCCAAATAGGGCACACGGAGCACCTCGCCCCGGCCAGGGCGGGTGAGCACCGCGTCGCGAAGGGTGAGCAAGGGCGCGCGGTCCGAGCCCATGGTGCTCCCTCAATATGCGCGGCGGAGGAGCCAATGCGCGAGGGCTTGGAGCGCGGCCCGGGCGTCGGGGTCGCGCGCGGGCGCTTGGGACAGCGCGCGCAGCGCTTCTTCGGTCCAGCGTTGGGCCTGGGCTTGGGTGAAGGTCTGCGCTCCCGTTTCGGCCAGGGCCTGGGCCAGGGCTGCGGCTTCGTCTTCGCGGATGGCGCCTGCGCGCCAACGTCGCGCGAATGCGCTCTCGGGGTGCGCCAGACCGTACAAGACGGGCAGGGTGTTCTTACGCGCGACCAAATCGCTCGCGACGGATTTGCCCGTCATCGCGGGGTCGCCCCAAATGCCCAGGTAATCGTCCCAAATTTGGAAAGCGAGGCCCAGGGCTTCGCCGAATCGCGCATATACGGCCGCGGCTTCAGGGTCAGGATGGCCCAAACGCGCGCCCATGTATGCGGCCGCGCGCAGCAGGGCCGCGGTTTTGCCCCGGATCATGGGCCAGTAGTCAGCTTCGGTTAGGTCGGTGCGGGCTTCGTAGGCCAGGTCTAGATGCTGGCCTTGGGTGAGGGCCAGGCACGCGTCAGTGAGCGCGCGCTGTACGTCTAGCACCACGTCCGCGGGGTGGTGGGCGCGGAGGGCGTCCAGGGCGCGAAACGCGAGGGCAAACAGCGCGTCGCCCGCGTTGATGGCTTGCTCGATGCCCCAACGGGCCCACACGGTAGGTCGACCGCGCCGGGTTGGGCTGTGGTCTTGGATGTCATCGTGTAATAAGGAAAAGTTGTGCACGAATTCAACCGCGGCGGCTGCAGGGATCGCGTGCTCCCAAGGGCCGCCTACGGCCTGGTTGACCAGCAGCAGGAGGAAAGGGCGGATGCGCTTGCCGCGAGCGCGTGGCCCGGCGCCGGGTCCAGTCCAACCCATGTGGTAAGTGAGCATGGCCTGGAGCTCGGGCGTCGCGGTGAAGAGGTTCATTTGCTCTTGCATCCAGGCCTCGAGCGGGGGAAGGTACTGTTCGCGGTAGGGGGCGAATTGGGCTTCGTATTCGTTCATGGCGCGTTATCCTGCTGAGGAGCCTCTCGACGGATAAGAGGGGTGCGGCGCAGCGCGTCCAGGTCTCGCGCGCCGACGACGAACATGGTCACGCGCAACTGTTGGTGCAAGACGCGCAAGGCCTCAATAGCGGCCTCGGTGGATTGGGCTGCGGCGCGCAAGAGCGGGCCAGCGAAGCCCGCGAGGGTCGCGCCCAGCGCGATGGCTTTGGCCACGTCCACGCCTGTGCGCAATCCTCCGGACGCGAAGGCTAGCACGTGAGGCGCGGCTTGACGCACGTAGCGCAGGCTCTCCGCAGTGGGGATGCCCCAGTCCGCGAAGGCCGCGGCGACCTGCGCGTGAAATGCGGTCCGCGCGCGGTGCATCTCGACCTGGCTCCACGAGGTCCCACCCGCGCCGGCCACGTCGATGGCCGCCACGCCCGCGTCGGCTAGCTGCCGCGCGACCTGCGGGCTGATGCCCCAGCCCACTTCTTTGACGATAAGGGGGACTTCCAGGGCCCGCGCGACAGCCTCAATTTTGCGCAACAGCCCGGCAAAGCGGGTGTCGCCCTCGGGCTGCAGGGCCTCTTGCAAGGGGTTAAGGTGGAGCACCAGCGCGTCGGCCTGAATCATCTCAACGGCTCGGCGGCAGTGGTCTACGGTATAGCCATAATTGAGCTGTACCGCACCCAGGTTCGCGAAGAGGAGGATGTCAGGCGCGTAACGACGGACTTGGAAGGTGGACGCGACCGCAGGGTTTTCCAATGCGGCCCGTTGGGAGCCGACGCCCATTGCGAGGCCCAGGTGCTGCGCGGCTTCCGCGAGGCGTTGGTTGATGCGCGCGGCTTCGCGTGTGCCGCCGGTCATTGCGGAAATGAGTAACGGCGCTTGTAGCGCGCGGCCAAAGAGGGTGAGCCGCGTATCTATATCTTCTAGGTTCAGCTCGGGTAGGGCTTGATGGAGGAACGTGTAACGCTCAAATCCCGAGCGCAGGCTGGAACGCACGTCCTGTTCCAGGTTGATACGAAGATGTTCATCCTTCCGGCGCTCGGTGGGCGTAACTTTTTTCATTCCCAAGTGTTTCCTTGTTTGCGAATCTGGCGCAGCCTGCGGGGATCTTACCACAGCCGTGGGCTGTGATACAATTGGGTCAAAATCTCGCGTGGTTATAGGAGGCAACTCATGGCCACTGAGCAGGAAGTCTTCGAACGCGTACGAGCCATCATCGCGGACGTGTTGGGCGTCGATGAGTCCGAGGTCACGATGGATGCCCATTTTCGGGACGACCTCGAGGCAGATTCGTTGGATCTGGTCGAACTCATCATGGCTCTGGAGGAAGAGTTCAACGCGGAGATCTCTGACGAAGATGCCCAAAAGATCACTACGGTTGGTGAGGCTGTGCAATATATTTTGGAACGCATGTAAAGTTTGGGGTATTGTGCGTGCAAGCAATGTGCGAATTGGTCGCGGCGCGCGGCCACCTGGGTCGAGGGCTTTGCGGAGGGTTGGGAAAGCCAGCCGGGGCGGTAGATTCACCGCCCCGGTGCGCGTTTTAGGCGATCGCGAGTTTTCCTTCAAAGTTAGGCGATGCGCACGATGCGTACTCGAAAGCGCCCTGCGGGGGCGTCGACTTCGACCACGTCGCCCACTCGGTGCCCGAGCAGGGCGCGGCCCAAAGGTGATTCGTTGGAGATATAGCCTTTCGCTGGGTCAGCCTCCGCAGGGCCTACGATGGTGTAGGTTTCCTCAGGCCCTCCATCCTCATCCTGAATGGTGACCTGAGAGCCAACTTCCACCACCTCGGCTTGCGTTGGGCGCTCAATTACCTTCGCCGTGGCTAGGAGGTGCTCCAGCTCCTGGATGCGCCCTTCAACAAACGCCTGTTCTTGTTTTGCGGCCTCGTACTCCATGTTCTCAATGAGCTCACCCCCTTCGGCTAAGGCCTCGTGCAGACGCTGCGCGATTTCTTGACGTTTGACGGTGCGTAGGTATTCCAGTTCTTCGCGTAAGCGACGGTAGCCTTCAGGAGTCAGGTAGGTCACGTTCATCGTCTTCCCCTCGAATCTTATGGAATATAAGAAAGCCGCCTGTGCGGTTCCGCAGGCGGGGCTACATTATACCGAAAATGGCAGACCGAGGGAACCCTGATTTGCTTCCCGCGGCTGCAGCGGCGAGTATCATAGAGGACAGGTCGCGGCGCAGGCCGGACGAGAATTTGTTGCGGCAAGGAAGGGGTGACGCATGGCTACGAGCTGGATAGCGCTCTCGGGACACACGCCTCTGGGCTTATGGGGCTGGGGGGCGGCAGCGGGCATTGCTTGGCTCGCGTACTGGGCACGTGCGTTGAGCCCGTCAGGAGCGTGGGCCGCGTGGGTCGTGGGCGGGGTCTTGTTGGGATGGGGTGGCTGGGCTTGGGGTGTGGTGCTGTTGGCCTTTTTTGTTTCGTCGAGCGCGCTCTCCCGGTGGGCACAGGCCCGGCGTCATGCAGGGATTGAAAAGTTTGCCAAAGGCAGCCGCCGGGATGCTGGGCAAGTCTTGGCCAATGGTGGCTGGCCTACGCTGGTGGTGATCGCTCGGGCCCTGGGGTGGCTTGACCCTGCTCAAGCTTGGCTCTTGGGAACCGCGGCGTTGGCCGCGGCCAATGCGGATACGTGGGCGACGGAGATTGGCGTGTTTCACCCGCGGCCGCGCTGGTTGCTGGTGGGGCGGCCAGTTGCTCCTGGTACCTCGGGCGGGATGTCGTCTTGGGGCACGCTGGCCGCGGTTCTCGGCGCCGCGTGGATCGCAGCATGGGCCGTTGCCTTAGCCCCGATGGGGGCAGCTTGGCCCTTAGGTCTGGCCGTTGGCACGGGCGGCATCGTGGGCGCAGGGGTGGATTCACTCTTGGGCGCTACGCTGCAAGGTATGTACTATTGCCCAACATGCCGCAAGGAAACAGAGCAACACCCTATCCATCGGACTTGCGGCACTGCTACCCAATGGCGCAGGGGATGGCGCTGGATGACCAACGACGTGGTCAATGCGCTGGCCATCGCGAGCGCAATGCTGTGGGCTTGGGGCATGGGGCATTTTTTATGGTCGGGTTCTATAGCAAATGCAGCTCTTGCCGCACTCGGCGGGCCATGCTCGCGCTCAACAAGCCCCGGTCCACCCAGAACTCAAGCAGGTCGGTTAGCCGGAACACCGCGTGGAGGCTCAAGCCATGGTGAGCCAAGGTTTCGCTTGCGCCGGCTTGCCGATCGATGAGCACGACCACGTCTCGAACTTGCAACCCGACTCGCCGCAGGGTGGCTAGCGCTTCAAGCTTCGCTTCGCCCGTTGTAGCCAGGTCGTCGAGCAGGACAGCTTGCTCTCCGGGACGATAAGGCCCCTCAACCAGCGCGCGGGTGCCATAGGCTTTGGGCTCTTTGCGCGGGTAAATGAGGGGCCATCCCCCTTCGAGCGCGGCAGCCGTGGCTAAGGGCAATCCGGCATAGGGGATGCCTGCCAGACGATCGAATTTCAACGGCCGCAAGAGCCGCGTGTAGGCCCAGGCTGCCAGACGCATAAGATGCGGATATCCCGTCAAACGCCGTAAGTCAATGTAGATGGGCGAAGGACGCCCGGATTTCAGGATAAATTCGCCGAATTGAACCATACCGTGGACGAATATCCCTTCGGCAAGGGCTTGTAGCGCGGGTGCCCAACGTTGCCATACTGGACGCAAGGGTGAGGTGGTGCGCTTGAGCCCTTCTTCCCAATAGCGATTGAGCACGTCCCGCCATTCGCGCGCGGCTTGGGCCGGGTCTTTGGCGCGGCTGATCGCGCGGCTCATGGGGAAGAGGGCGCCCAGGCCATCCTCGCGCAGCGCGACCCAAACGGATTGAGCCGGGTCACCGCCTTGGGCCCCTAGGCCAGGCGCGAGGATCCAGTGTTGGGGGGCCAGGGCGCGTACCAGCGCCAACGCGTCGGGTGCAGTCGCCCCTACTACCATGCCGACCTGGTTTGGATCCAGCTGGGCTAGGCGTCGGGCTAGGCGCGCATATAGCGGCTCGCCCCCGTACTCTTGGATGAAGTCTGCATCGGGATTGGAAGTACGTACCAGGACGAAAATCCCCCGATCCTTGTATGTAAGAAAGGGTTCCCACGCGCTTGGACCGAGGTACGGGCTGACGGTCGCGGCGTCGGCGCCCAGGGTAGCGAACGCGGTTTGGGCGTAGGCTCGGCTGCTGGAGGCGATATCACCCCATTTGGCATCAAGGATGACGGGGACCTCGAGGTCATGGGCGTGGGCGATAACTTCGCCGAGGGCTTCGAACCCGCGCGGCCCGAGCGCGCCGTAAAACGCGACGTTGGGTTTAAACGCCGCGGCCCAAGGATGGGTCGCGTCCATCAGGCGCCGGGCCCAATCGCGCGCGGCTGTGGGGGTGGGTCGTGGTAGGTCTTCGGGATGAGGGTCCAGGCCTACGACGAGTAGCGTTTCGCGGGCACGAACCCGTTCGGCAACCTGGGTAAAGAAGGGGGCGCGCATCGCCGTACCTCCTGCGCGGGTTACGCTTTCCCCAAAACCATAGCCAGCAGGGCCATCCGGACGTAGAGTCCATACTCCATCTGCCGGAAATACGCGGCGCGAGGGTCTTGGTCCACGTCCATGGTGATTTCATATACCCGGGGGAAGGGATGCATGAGGATCATCCGCTCCTTCGCCCGGGCCATGACGCGAGGCGTAATGACATACGCGTCCTTGACCTTTTCGTATAAGGCTGGGTCGTCGAAGCGCTCTTTTTGTACGCGCGTGACGTAAAGTACGTCCGTTTCAGCCAGTACAGGGTCCAAGGTTGTATACTCTGCTTGCGGGATGCCCTTGGCTGCGAGTTCCTCAATGATACTTTGTGGCATTCGCAGCGCGGGTGGAGCAACGTAATTGATTTTGACCTGGTATAGGGATAACAAGCGGGCGAGGGAGTGGACGGTGCGGCCGTATTTCAAGTCTCCCAACATGGTGATGGTAAGGCCGTCAACGTGGCCGAGCTCTTCGCGGATGGTGAACAGGTCCAACAGGGCTTGAGTTGGATGTTCCCCTGTGCCATCTCCCGCGTTGATGATGGGTTTGCGAGCATATTGGGCGGCCAAGGCGGCTGCGCCCTCTTGGGGGTGGCGGAGCACAATGACGTCCGCGTAGGCCTCGAGGGTGCGCACCGTGTCCGGCAGAGATTCACCTTTGGTTACAGAGGAGTAACGCACCTCGTTGATGGCGATGACACTGCCACCTAAACGCTCCATAGCCGCGACGAAGGAGGAGGCCGTGCGTGTTGATGGCTCGTAGAACAAATTGGCGAGAATTTTACCTTTGAGCAAATCAAAAGCGCCAATGCGGAGGACCATTTCACGCATTTCATGCGCGACGCCAAAGATATAGGTCAGGTCGTCGCGACTAAACTGGCGTACAGAAATGATATGCTTGCCATAAAAAGGGGCATCGCGGCGGTCGCCGAAGGGCAGGTGTGGACTTTGGTAGCGCTGGGGAGGTTGAAAGGGCATCACAGGCCTCCTGGCAGAGGGGTGGCCGTGGAGGGGGAGAAACAAAAAATGCCTGGACAAAGCCAGGCTTTAACGTGAGGGCACGCTGGGCTGCCCTCCCCGTCGCTCCATATCTTCGCGCTTGAACGACCGTTCTTTCCCCCGCATCGATTTTATTGTAGACCCTTTCAAGGGGTTGTCAAGGGCCGTGGGGGCAAAGTAAATAACGATACAACGGAGGCCCATCCATGGTTTGGCTTGGTTTGTTTCTAGTAGGTGCAAGCATTTTGGTAGGTTTGCACACGGAAATATGTATGAGCTCATTGTCAAGTTCAAATCGACGGAAGTGGCTATATGTGTTTGCGAGGTTCCTCCTTTCGCTAAATCTAATGGTAATGGGCATTTTCTTATGGATTTATCCGAAAGGCTTTTCCTCCATGGAAGACGTGTTCACTTTCATTGGATTATCTGAGATGTTGTTTTTTATAGCCGCTGTCCTCGCAACCTTGTTCGCTTATCTGCAGCAGGTGGCCTGGGACAAATTGGTTTTTCGAACTTTCGCCAACGAGGAGTGCGACGGGTGTGTGGATTGTTTTATCAAAAGGATGAATTTCATCCTTGAACGGACAG
>JAADFA010000144.1 GCA_013153135.1 Chloroflexota bacterium | reverse complement strand
TACGTACGGCTGATGCCGATGCGGCCGATGATGTGCGGCGGCTTGCCCGTGATGTCTTGCCCCATGAAGATGATTTTGCTTCGGGGGTCGCTGGGCTTATAGACCCCGGTGGTCAGGTTGAACACCGTGGTCTTGCCCGCGCCGTTCGGGCCGATGAGCCCACGGATCTCGCCGGGCATGATGCGGGTGTTGAAATTGTGAACTGCGCGCAAACCGCCGAAGTAGTGCGTCAGGTTGTGAATCTCAAGAATGGGCTGCTGCGTCATGCTCGAACCTCCTCGGCCGCCTCAATTACCGGATGACGCACGCTGCTCGGCCCGCCGACGCCGGAAGAAGGGGATCTGCAGTTCCTGGAAGCCAAGCAAGCCGCGCGGGCGTTTGATCATGACGATAATTAAAATTACAGGGATAACCATCCACTTGACCAGGCGAAGCGGACGCAACATTTCGCTGAGCAGGGTAAACAACACCGCGCCCAAAATCGAGCCTGTCACCGAATTCAGACCACCCAGGTACAGCATCCCCAAGATTTCGGCCGATTTGACCAGGCCAAAGCTCGATGGGTTAATGTAGCCAATGACGTGTGCGTACAACCCACCCGCGACGCCGGACCAAAACGCGTGGGTCAAGAACGCGATAATTTTGACCTTGCGCGTGTCCACGGTCATCATTTCGGCCGCGGGCTCGTTATCCCGCACCGCGCTGGTCGCTTTGCCATAAGTGGACGTAACGTAGTTGCGAATCACCCAAATGGCCAAGACAACCCAGATGAACACCACCCACAAGTCCTCGGCCACCTTGGGCTGGTTCATAAACCCTCGCGGGCCCCCGATGACGTCCAGGTTTTCGAAGGTGCTCTTGACGATGAAAAGGTAGGCCAGGGTAATAATGGCCAAGTAATCGCCACGGGTACGGAAGGACGGGATCGCGACCAACAGCGCGGTGAGCGCGGTGACCGCGCCCGCGATAATCAACACAATGGGAAATGCAAAGGGCGCCCAAGATTCGGGGAACACGGCCGGGCCAAACACGTCATCGTTCACAAACCCCCACACCATGATAACCGAGGCCACGTACGCGCCCACGGCCATAAAGCCCGCGACCGCGACCGAGAACTCGCCCATCCAGCCGTTGACCAGGTTCAGGCTCAAGGTCAGGATGATGTTGATGCCCAGTAGCCGCAGCACGAGCAAGCGATATTCGCTGCCCATGCTCCACAAGTGCAGGATGAAGTAGAGGAAAAGCAGCGAGAACAGCACATATAAGGTAGGAGGTAGTTTATCTTCGAATTTCTGAACCCATGGCGCGCTCAATTTCGCCACAATTAACGTGGGCACCACATACACCAATGTAACGAACAGGAGCACGCTCGGGATGAGCACGGGTGAATCAAGCAAGATGGACAAACCAAAAAAGGAAGGCAACGTGCCCAGACCCAGATAATAGGCGAGGTCCGGACCGATGAGCAACTCCACCCCCACCGCGGCTAACACGCCCAAAAGCCACGCGGTCATAGGGGTATCCGCATAGGCACGACGTACCCGCTGAAGCAATGACTTCATAGAGTCTAACCTCATCTCGCTGGTAAGGGCTCGTTACAGCCGCAAACGCACGCTGTGCTCCTCGCCGAACAAGCCATAAGGCCGGAAGGTGAGGATGAGCAACACAATGGAATAGGCAATGAGGTCGCGCAAGGTGGACGTAAAGACCGCCGCGACCAAAATCTCAATGGCACCCAACAAGAAGCCACCGAGGACGGCGCCTAAAATCGAACCGCGACCACCCAAAATGGCCGCGACAAAAGCTTTCCAGCCGACAAGCACCCCCATGTAGGGGTTAAGGACGGGGTACGCCATCCCGAAGAGCACACCGGCAGCGCCGGCCAGGGCGGACCCCAGGGCAAAGGTGAACGAAATAATGGTGTTAAGGGGAACGCCCATCAAGGGAATAACGGCGTAGTCGTACGACATGGCCCGCATAGCCATGCCCACTTTGGTCTTTTGAATAAAGAGATGCAGCAGCACCATCAGCCCAATGGAGAGAAACAGGGTCAAAATCTTGATATTCGTTACATAAACGTTGCCAATGCGGTACGTTACGGGCTTAATCAGTTCCGGGAAGTTCAGGTTGCTTGCCCCCACGACCTTGAGGACCAGGGTCTCCAAGAAGATGCCGACCATCAGGCCCGTGATCGCGGCTGAAGCCCGCGGCGCGTCGCGCAAGGGACGGTAGGCTACCAATTCGACCAGGATGCCCACGAAGGACGCGACGAACATGGTGAGCACCAGGGTGAGGGTGAAGGTAACCCACCCCGGCAGGCTGAACGCCATACTCGCGGCCAGGCCTAAAAGCAACGTCGCAATGGCATACCCCAAGTACGTCGCAACCATAAATACATCGCCATGGGCAAAATTGAACAGCATCAAAATGCTGTACACCATGCTATAGCCCAAGGCGATCAGCGCGTAAAAGCTCCCCCATTGTAACGCGTTGAAGAGTTGCTGGAGAAATTGAGACATAAGCCAGCCTCGCGGGGTCAGATGGGCTTACGGTGCGTATTATACCACGGTGGTATAATCCACCCGGTCAACGGTCAACGATACGGGCGTAACCAAGGCGCCGTTCGAGCGTCCTTTAAAGAACATCATACCGTCAAAACCCCGCGCTAGTCCATTGGTTACGCGCGGAGCGCCGTTTTGGTCGAGATTCGAGGAGATATGTGTCATGTCCACCCCGAACGCCCCCGCGACCCAGGAACCTCCTGTGGGCTCCACCCCGCCCGGCGAGGATGACCTCACGCGGTCCGAAGCCACGGCCGTGCCCTCGCCCGCGCAGCCGCCCAACCCGCTCCCGGGGAGCGAACTCCCACCCGCGGCCGACGCGACCCCATCCCCCACGACCGACGAGGTGGCCCTCAAACCCCTGACCGAAGTGGACGCTACGCCATCGGCCACGATGCCATCCCAAGAATCGGCCTACATGCCCCCATCCCAGCCCACCGCGGCCCGGCCCAGCTTTGGCCAACGGGTGGGCAATTTCTTTCGCGAAGTTATCTACACGCTTCTACTCAGCTTCGCGTTCTACTTGCTGTTGAACACCCTGACCGCGCGCATCCGCGTGTACGGGTACAGCATGGTCCCCACCTTCCGCGGTGGAGAATGGGTACTGGTCAATCGCCTAGCCTATCGCTTTGGTCGCATGCCGCAACGGGGTGATATTGTGGTCTTTCATCCCAACAACGGCAGCCAAGAAGACTACATCAAGCGCGTCATTGGTCTGCCGGGTGATGAAATCCTCATCCAGAACGGCACCATTTTCATTAATAATCGCCCTCTACGGGAGTCCTACGTCACCGAACGCCCCCGATACTCAGGGTATTGGCGGGTACCCGAGGGGCACGTCTTCGTGCTTGGCGATAACCGCAACCATTCCACCGACTCCCACACCCTGGGGCCTGTGCCCATGGACCGCATTATTGGCCGCGCGGTCCTAATTTATTGGCCTCCGCAACGCATGCGCCTATTGCGCACGCGGGTCTACGAAGAGGGTCGCTATTTGGTCATTGTGGATGAAAGCGTAGGCGATTGGGTGTGGGCAGCGTCTCGCGAGAACGGCCAATAAAGGCGCATTCGGCCCCCGCGTGCGTAGGTGATCACGGGGAGCCGCCAGCGTCGGGCCCAACGCAACGCGGTCGCGGTCGCGGCCGTGCGGCTGACGATGAGGCCGAGCCCCATGGCCCGGGCTTTGGCCACCATCTCGGACGAAATGCGCCCGCTGACCAAGAGCCACATTCCCCGCAGCGGGTACGCGTGCCACAACGCCCACCCGCGCACCCGGTCTACGGCGTTATGGCGCCCCACATCTTCGGCCACATAGACCAAGTCGCCTTGCGGCGTCGCGAGCGCGGCAGCGTGCAAGCCGCCCGACGCGGCGTAACCGCGCGCGGCCCGGGCCATTTGACGCATCAGCGCTAGCACCTGGCCTGGGTCTGGCAGGGGAAGCACAGGGCCATCTTCCGGCGCAAGAGGTTCATGGCCACGCGACCACGCGGCCGCGCATCCGGTTGTGCGCACGCGCGGCAGGTCGGCCGGTGGCGCGCCCGCAAGCCATACCCACACCGCGTGACCCCGCACCATGATATCCCACACCGCATCCCGGCTCGCGAGCAGGCCTTCGTTGGCCAAGTAGCCCAACACTAACCAACGAGGCTCGTGAGGGCTCGCGAGCAAAGTAGTCCAATATCGTCCATTCACCCATACCTGCCAATGCTGCTCCGCGGGGACCGCGCGCGTGGTCATCGTCCACGAACCGCGGCGATATTCCCAAACTGCCAGCGACTCGGGCGAAGGCGAGCTTGTAGAGATCGCGTCCGTGCTCATGGTCTCACTCCGGGGAAAACGAAAGGGCCCAGGAGATAGGCCTGGACCCCTCATGGTGGGCATGGTGGGAGTCGAACCCACACCCCTCGCGGGACAGGATCCTAAGTCCTGCGCGTCTGCCAATTCCGCCACATGCCCACGGCGCTATGTAGTATAGCGCGCGCGGCAACGCTGCGTCAATAGTCATGAGGCTTTAGGTGCAGGCAAATCTCGTAGAAGCCCATGCCGCGGGCGGGTTCCGCCGCCCGCTATCCTCGCTGCCAGCCACGCGTCCCTGCGCGTCGGCCTAGAATGGTTCGCGCGCCATGTTATCCTAGCCCCGGGCTTCTAGCCCGCGGCGGTGCCGTGAGTGCCTCTGTGGACAAGGGCACCACGCCGACCCATGCGCCCCCAGGCCGCTTTTCGAAAAGAGGGGTATTTCGTTGGGAACGGGGTGACCGAGGGCGATGAAGGTGGCGGGGTACCATAATTGCCCGCGCGGCGCCAAGCCCGCGTATAATCCTGCTAGGACGATCTCACGCGACCCAGGAGCCGTCATGAACATCCCCATATTGCCCCCGCGCTGGGTCACCTTCGAAGGCCAAGGGAGCCCAACGCACCTCGCACCTGCGAACGGCTTTCCACCCCAGGTCTATACGCCCCTGGTGCACGCGCTGCGCGCGCACGTGCACGTGCGCAGCCTGCTGCCCTATGCCATGCGCGCGTCCCAACCACCTCCACGGGACCTGGAGTGGCATGATCTTGCGCGTGAGCTCGCGCATCATCTTGACGCCTTACCCGCGCGGGGTTGGGTCGGTCTGGGACATTCCCTGGGGGGTGCGCTCTCTCTTATGGTCGCAGTCGAGCGGCCAGATATTTTTTCCGCCCTCATTCTGCTTGATCCCGTTTTTTTGCCCCCAGTGGTGCTCTTGGCGATGCGGCTTCTACGCGCGCTGCGACAGGAATACCGCTTCCCTCTGGCTCGGCAAGCGCTGCGTCGACGGCGCACATTCCCCACCCGGGAGGCCATGGCCGCGCGCTATCGGGAGCGTCCCCTGTTTCGTCACTGGCATCCCGCGGCGTGGCAAGCGTACCTCGAGCACGGCCTGCGTCCTTCGGAGAATGGCTACACGCTAGCCTACGACCCCCATTGGGAAGCGGCCATCTTCGCGCGCGTGCCTGTCGACATTTGGCATTGGGTGCGCCGCGCGGGCGAGCGCGACCTCCCTGCCGTGATAGTCTACGGCGAACGTTCTGAAATTTTCCGCTGGGGCGTGGTCCGACGCCTCCATCGCCTATGGCCGCAGGCGAGACTTGTCCCCATGCCCGGCTATGGGCACATGTTCCCCATGGAAGCCCCCGAAGTCACTGCACAACGCGTGCTCGAAGCTTGGCCCAACAGCACCTGAAGCCTCGAGTGCACGCAAAGGTTGTCGAAACGGCAAACGCCCTGCGGCCATGGTCGCGCTCGCGTGCCGCCCCGCCGCGGGCTT
>JAADFA010000006.1 GCA_013153135.1 Chloroflexota bacterium | reverse complement strand
AGCCCGCGGCGAGTTGCCATAAAATTGCGCGCGAGCTGGCAGGCTCAGCGCGCGGGGCATGGAACGGCGAGGATAGCGGGCGGGTTTCGCCGCCCGCGGCATGGGCTTCTTCGACAAGATTTGCCTGCACCCGATCGGGGCGCGAGGCGAGCGACCGCGAGAATGGTAAAATATCCATGTCAAGCGAGCCTCGCATTTCGAGAAAGGAGGTAGGGAGTCATGAAGCAAATCCGCTGGTGGTGGCTCGGTGTGGTGCTCCTGCTGGTGCTGGGCCTGGCCGCGTGCGGCAACGAAGCCACGCCCACCACAGCGCCGACCGAGGCCGAGCCGACCGAAGTGGCCACCGAAACCGCTGAGGTCAACTTGCAAGGCGTGAAGGTCGAATTTTGGCACGTGTGGAGCCGTGGGGTCGGTGAAGCCCTGGAGGCCATGGTTAAAGAATTCAACGAGACCAACGAGTGGGGCATTGAGGTCGTACCCATCAACCAGGGCGGCTATGGTGAGATGTTCGACAAGATGAACGCGGCCATCAATAGCGGCGAGCTGCCCAACGTGGTGGTCGGCTATCAGAACCAGATGCTGGCCTGGGATATGAGCGGCGACATCATCGCGGACATGAACCAATACGTCAACGACCCGACTTACGGCCTGAGCGAGGAGGAACAAAAGGACTTCTTCCCCATTTTCTGGGAGCAAGACGTGGTCAACGGCAAGCGCTACGGCTTCCCGGTGCAGCGCTCGGGCCAATACATGTTCTACAACGTCAGCTGGGCCAAGGAGCTGGGCTTTGACGAGCCCCCGCGCACACCCGAAGAGTTTTATGAGCAAGCCTGCGCCGCATACCAGGCTAACCTGAACGACGACAACCCCGACAACGATGGCACCGGCGGCTGGGTGGTTAACGCAGGCGCGTCCTCCATCGCGTCCTGGATCTGGGCCTTCGGTGGCGAAATCGTGGATGAGCAGGGGCATTACACCTTTGATACGCCCGAAGCCCAAGAGGCCCTAACCTTCCTCAAGAAGCTTTACGACGACGGCTGCGCCTGGATTAGCGAGAGCCGCTATCCGAATCCCGAGTTCGCAACGCGCCAAGCCCTGTTCACGACCAGTAGCCAAGCAGGCATCCCCTATCAGCTCAAGGCCTTCGAAGACTCGGGCGTCAAGGACGAATGGACCCTTATCCCCTTCCCCGCGAAGGAAGGCGTGAAGCCGGTCATCAACGTGTACGGCCCATCCTTTGCCATCATCCGCTCCACTCCCGAGCAGGAGCTCGCGTCCTGGCTGTTCATCAAATGGTTCACCCAACCCGAGAATCAGGCTAAGTGGATCCGCGCGAGCGGGTACTTCCCCACCCGCAAGAGCACGTTGGACTTGATCCAAGACTACAAACAAGAGAACCCGCAATGGGCCGCGGCAGTAACGTGGTTCGAGAGTGATGAGACCATGAAGAAGTTTGAGCCGCGGGATGCCTCCTGGAGCGCGGTGCGCCGCGCGGTGGGCGAATATGCGTCCCAAATTTTCCAGCCGGACTTCAAGGCCGAGCAAATCCCGGACCTGTTGAAGCAGCTGCAACAGACCGCAGAGGAACTCTACGCGGAATTCCACTAAGATCCAACGTCAACTTCGACGAACGAAGGCAAACGGGGGCCGTGTAGCGCGGCCCCCGTTGTTTTTGTCCTTGGGCAGGAAGGCTGCTCGCCTGCTGTTAGCCCCCGCGCAGTTTGGCCCCCAAAGTTTGTTCCACCCGGCGAATGATGCGCTTGCGGATCTTGGCCGCGTCCTTATCCGTTAGCGTTCGCGTCGGGTCTTGATACGTGAGATGATAGGCTAGGCTCTTCTTACCCGGGCCGAGTTTCTCAGGGTCCTGATACACGTCGAACAGTTCCACGCGCACCAACCGCGCACCGCCCGCCTCGCGAATCACCTGCTCGACCTGGGCTGCGGGGATGGCTTCGTCCACGATAAAGGCCACATCTTCGACCACGGGCGGGTAGGGTGAAATCGGGCGGATGGTGTAGCGCTCGGGGATCGCGTCCACCAGGGGCGCAAGCTCGAGCTCGGCCACAATGACGGGGTACGGAATGTCGTATCGCGCCGCGACCTCGGGGTGCAGCTCGCCTACATGGCCGATCGCGCGCGCGCCCAGGTAAACCACCGCGGTCTTGCCCGGATGCATAGACGGATGCTGGGCAGGCTCAAAACGCAGCGGTTCTTCCAGGTGCAAAGCCTGGGCGAGCCCTTCGAGCACGCCTTTGAGGTCGTAGAAATCCATGGTTTCGGGCGCCTCATCGGTCCAGTATTCGGGCTCGCGCGGCCCGGTGAGCAAGATGGCCAGATGCGCGGGCTCGTCAGGCAGCAATTCGCCCTCACGCGGCCAGAAAACCGGCCCGACTTCAAACAGCGCCTGCCGCTCCACAAAACGCGCGTTGCGCTCCGCGACCTCGAGCAGATTGGGCAATAGCGCACGGCGCAACACGCGGCGGTCCTCGGAAATGGGGTTGAGCAGCTGCACATAAGCATCTTCGGGCGGCGGCGTCACACCAGGCGCCAATGCGCGCGCTTCCCGCTCGGGCGAGGTGAGGCGATAGGTGATGACCTCTTGCAAGCCCAGCTTGACCAGGGTATCAACCACTTGCGTTTCGCCCTCCAGCCGGGGATCGCTGACCTGCGGCGGCAGCTCATCGGCCAGGCGAGTTTCGGGAATGCGATCGTAGCCGTACAGCCGCGCGATTTCTTCCATTAAATCTGCCCGGCCTACCACGCCCTCACCAATGTCGAGGCGATGGGGCGGAGTGCGCACAACCAGCCGTGCGTCCGGTCCCTCGCCCTCGATGGTGACCTCGAACTCCAACCGGCGCAACAAGTCCGCGATGGCCTCCGCGCTCAGGTTCAGCCCCAGATAGCGCTGCACATCGCGCGGAGTAATGACGTTGACCGGGTCGCGATGCGGCTTGGGGTACGCGTCGAGGATATCGCGCGCGACCACACCACCGGCCCACTGCTGCATCAGGCGTAGTGCGCGGCCCAAGGCCAGCGGCACCAACGCGGGATGCACGCCCCGGCTAAAACGGTACGCGGCTTCGGTGTTGAGCTTGAGGGCCTTGCTCACCCGGCGGATGGTGATGGGATCCCACACCGCGGCCTCAAGCAACACGCGTGTGGTCTGCGGGTTCACTTCGCTTTCCTGGCCGCCCATCACGCCCGCGATGGAGAGGGGACCCTGCGTATCCGCGACCACGATGGCGTACGGCGGCAAGGTGCGCGTCTCGCCGTCCAGGGTGGTGATGGTTTCGCCTGGCTGTGCGCGGCGAGTGATGATGGTCGGCGCCCCGCCCTCCGCTCGCTCGCGCAGCACATCGTAATCGAACGCATGCAGCGGCTCGCCCCATTCCAGCATCACATAGTTGGTGGCGTCGACGATATTGTTGATGGGACGCATCCCGGCCAGGCGCAGACGACGCTGCACTTCATACGGACTGGGGCCAATGCGTACGCCCTCGATCAAGCCCAAGGCAAAGCGCGGGTTTACGTCTGGGTCCGTAATGCGGATCGCGGCCCGGCCCTGGATAGAAGGACCATCCTCGGGCAGCCGGGTATCGGGTTTGCGCAGCTCGGTGCCGAAAAGCGCCGCGACCTCACGCGCAATACCGATCAGGCCCAAATTGCGCGCCATGTTGGGCGTGATCGCGATATCCAAGACCGCGTCGCCCATGTAGTCAACCAGGGGCGTGCCCGTGGGCGCGTCGGGGTCCAAGATGATGATGCCCTCATGCTCGTCCGAAATGCCCAGTTCCCGCTCGGAGCACACCATGGAGTACGACGTTACGCCCCGAATCTTGCGCCGCTTGAGTCGCATGGTCTGACCCGGGTTGTATGGGTCATTCAGCACCGCGCCTTCTTTTGCATAGACCACCTTGAGGGGCGGGTCCAGAGGCCCCTGGCCTTTATAAGGAAAGAGATTGGGCGCGCCGGTGACCACCATGTGTTCTTCCTGGCCGTCAAACACCCGGGCCAGCACCAACCGGTCTGCGTTGGGGTGCGGCACAACTTCCCGCACCTCCGCGACCACGATCTTCTCCGGATCCCATGCCAGGCCAGAGACCTTAAAGTCCAGCCCTGTGGTGTCTTCGGGCATGGGCAAGCCCACATAATGCACGGCCTCAACTTCCAAACCCGCGTTGGTTAAACGTCGGGCCAGCTCTTCGACCGATACGGGGATATCCACATAATCTTTAAGCCACGAGATGGGCACCTTCATGACCAACCTCCTTGGTCGCGCGGTGAGCCGGGTTCCCGCGAGGGCAGGCGCTCAAAATTGCTCCAACAAGCGGACGTCGTTGCTCCAGAAGAAGCGAATATCCTTGATGCCGTGGCGTAGCATAGTGATGCGCTCAGGGCCCATACCAAAGGCAAAGCCGGTGAACTTCTCGGGGTCGTAACCGCCGTTCTTGAGCACGACCGGATGTACCATGCCTGAGCCCAGGACCTCAAGCCAGCCCGTGTATTTGCACACGGGACAACCCTTACCGCCGCACAGGAAGCATTCGACATCCATCTCCGCGCTGGGCTCGGTGAAGGGGAAGTAGGACGCGCGGAAGCGCGTGCGCACGTGCTGTCCGAACATGCGTCGTGCCCATTCGTTGAGGGTGCCTTTGAGGTCCGCGAAGGAAATGTTACGCCCGACCACCAGGCCTTCGACCTGGGTGAATTGAATTTCCGAGCGCGCGGTGATTTGTTCATAACGAAAGACCATGCCGGGCAGCACCACGCGGATGGGCGGCGGATTCTCGGGGTTGAGGGAAGCGTAGAAGCGCATCGCGTGGATCTGGCCCGGCGAGGTATGGGTTCGCAACACCACAGGCGGGGTTTCGCCCTCCTGGGCGCCGGGCGTACGTACGTAAAACGTGTCTTGCATGTCGCGCGCGGGGTGATGAGGCGGGATGTTGAGCAGCTGGAAGTTGTATTCGTCAGTTTCGACCTCGCGCGAGCGGAAGACCTGAAAGCCCATATCTTGGAAGATGCGCACAATGTGGCGGATGGTGCGGGTGGTTGGGTGCAGGCGGCCGATGGGCTTGGGTCGGCCGGGCAGGGTGACGTCAATACGTTCCTCTTCCAAGGAGCGGCGCAACGCGGCCTCTCGTAGGGCGTGCGCCTTGGCTTCGTATGCGTTCTGCAGATGGTCGCGCATCGCATTGATGCGCCGACCGACTTGAGGCCGTTCCTCGGGCGGCAGGTCGCGCAACCGGCCGTATGCGCGCATGAGGGGCGCTTTGCGGCCCAGGTGCCGCACGCGCCAAGCCTCCAGCGCGTCCTGGTCCGCGACCTCATCTAACTCCGCGAGTGCGTTTTGATACGCGCGTTCCAGGTCTTCCAACATGATTCCACCTCCCACGTGCACTCCCTCGCTGGAGCACGGGCATTAAAACCAAAAGCCGCCCTCGCCCCAGGGACGAAGGCGGCCAGCCTCCGCGGTACCACCCTGCTTGACCATGGCGCGGCCATGGCCCGCTCGTTGCACCCGCGACGGCGCCCTAAAGAGCCGTGACGGGCTCCCCACGTAACGCTGGGGCTGCGGCCCGGACTACTGAGGCCTGACAGCGGCCCGTTCCCCCGGGCGGCTCGGGAGGGAACTTCGGCTGGTTTCCCCCGAGGGCGGGTCTCAGCCCACGCCCACCCCTCTCTGTCGGCTTTCGCCAGCCTACTTTCCTCCGTCTTCGCCGTTATCGCCTCCGCTGGGCGGACGGCTACTATTATGCGCGCGTCCTCGCGTTCCGTCAAGGGTGAGTTTCTGAGGGGGTGCAGGCAAATCTTGTTAAAGCCCACGCCGCGGGCGGCTGAACCCGCCGCTATCCTCGCCGCCGCGCGTTGGGCTGAACTATCCACGCGTAATTTTATGCTAGCCGCGGGCTTCCAG
>JAADFA010000064.1 GCA_013153135.1 Chloroflexota bacterium | reverse complement strand
GGAAGCGTAGATTTTGGGCGAGATGAGTAGATGGATGTTAGAAGTTAGCGATTTGTGGATGGAGGTTAATCCATTCTGTCGACTACCGACTGTCGACTACCGACTACCGACTGCTTGCTATCCGCTCCCTGCTCTGGGCGTATTGCCGTGCGCCTCTACTGCCGACTATCGACTAACGACTGTCGACTGTCGACTCCCGACTACCGACTGCCAACTACCAACTGCTTGCTATCCGCTCCCTGCTCTGGGCGCACCGCCGTGCGCCCCTACTAACGACTGTCGACTCCCGACTACCGACTGCCAACTATTGACTTTATTGCCGGCCTCGAACTTCCGTGTCACTCCGTGGTTTCATCCCTATCCGCGGCGCCCCTCGCCATGGGCGCAACCGAAAGCACGCGCGCCACGGCATCCGCAATGCGATCGGCCTCTGCGTGCGTGAGGCTGAGGGGTGGCAAGAGGCGTAACACGTTCATCCCCGCGGGCAAGGCGAGGATGTGCTCCTCTTCGGCCAGTCGTTTGAGGTAGGGCGCGACTTTACGCCGTAATTCCACCCCGATCATCAGGCCCAAACCGCGCACTTCCCGGATGAGCGGGCTCTCGATTTCTCGTAATCGTTTTATCAGATACGTACCCACCTCGGCCGCGTTTGCAATTAGCCGCTCATCCTCCAGAATATCCAACACCGCGAGAGCCGCGGCCGCCGCGATAGGGTTGCCGCCGAAGGTCGAACCGTGCAGGCCCGGACGCAAAGGTTTCACGCGTTTCCCAATGAGCACTGCGCCAATGGGCACGCCGCCACCTAAGCCCTTCGCGACGGTAACCATATCCGGCTCCAAGCCAAAGTGCTGGAACGCGAACAAACGCCCGGTGCGCCCCATGCCCGATTGGATTTCGTCCACAATAAGTAGCGCGCCGCGCTCGCGCGCCAAGCGTTGCAACCCGTGCACAAACTCCGGCGTCGCGACGTGGATGCCACCCTCACCCTGGACCACTTCGACCAAGATGGCCGCGGTTTGGTCATCCACCAAGGACGCGAAGCGTTCGAGGTTGTTGAACGGCGCGTGGACGAAGCCCGGCACCAAAGGTTCGAAAGGCGCCCGGTATTCCTTCTTCCACGTCGCCGAAAGGGCGCCCATGGTCCGCCCATGAAAGCCACGCATGGCCGCGACGATATTCGGCCGTCCGGTGCTGTAGCGCGCGAATTTAATCGCAGCTTCTACAGCTTCCGTCCCCGAGTTGGCAAGAAAAACGCGAGATAACCCAGGGACCAGGGTGCCAAGTCGAGCTAGCAGCCGCGCTCGGGTGTCATTGTAGAACGAGCCCGGACACGTGATCAGCCGCTGGGCCTGCTCGTGTAGCGCGGCCACCACGCGCGGATGGCTATGCCCGACCACTGTCACGCCGTGGCCGCCGACGCAATCGAGATACTCTTGTCCCGACGCGTCCCACACGCGCGTACCCTGACCATACACGAGCAGGATATCCCGTTTGGCATACACGCCCGAATCGTGCGCCGCCTCCCACATGCGCAAGCGCTCAATGAGTTCGGGGGGATAAGGTTGAAAGGGAGCGTCGGTCATGGGCTTCCTCCGCGCATATGCAAAATAGATAACCACGGGCCGCAAGCCGTTGCTATGACATCATGCCTCCATCCCAATCGTGTGAACGAGCAAGAAATTGGGCGGCCGCATCGCACCCACAGGGAAACCCGCGACCAACACCACCTTTTGACCGGCCTTCACGTGTCCCGTGGCCCGCAGCGCGGCTTCTACATGCTTAAACATCACCTCGACCGTGTTCGCAAAGGGCACCATGTGCGGCCGGATACCCCAATACATACTGAGGCGTCGATAAGTTCGCTCGACCGGGGTGAAGGCCAGAATAGGCACCCGGGGGCGGGTTTTTGAAAGCAGCACCGCGGTCCGACCGGTGTTGGTGAACACAGCCAGGGCAGCGACTTCGGGATGCTGTTCGGCCAGGGCCTTGGCCGCGCGCGCCAAGCCCCACGCGTTCGGGGCTCGGGCCAGGGCTTCGTCGGCCAGGCGCCGGCTGCACACACCCCACTCATCGCTGTGCCGTTCCGCGGTCCGGATAATCGCGTCCATCGTTTCCACCGCCCGCACGGGGTAACGCCCTGTCGCAGTCTCCGCAGATAGCATGAGCGCGTCCGTGCCGTCAAACACCGCGTTGGCTACATCGGACGCTTCCGCACGCGTGGGGCGGGGATTGTGCACCATGGAATCCAACATCTGGGTTGCGGTGACTACCAGCTTGCCGTAGCGATTCGCCAGCGCGATGATGCGCTTTTGGGCAATGGGCACCTCTTCCGTAGGGATCTCTACGCCCAAGTCACCTCGTGCGACCATCACACCATCGGCCACCGCGAGGATGGACTCCAGGTTATCTAGGGCTTCCCGCCGCTCCAGTTTCGCGATAATGGGCGTGTCGACCTTCTCGGGCGCAATTTCGGTAATGGCGCGACGGATGCGTGCAACGTCTTCCGCGGTACGGACGAAGGACACCGCGATGGCGTCGACGTCCTGCTCTAGACCAAATGCAAGGTCTGCCTCGTCCTTTTCAGTAAAACCGGGGATATCCAGCGGCACGCCGATAAGGTTAATGCCCTTGTGCGACTTTAAAACGCCGCCCGTCAACACGCGCGCCCGAACCTTGGGCGGGTCCACATCCACCACTTCGAACTCGAGCAAACCGTCATCGATAGCGATGCGCGTGCCCGGGCGAACAAACGCGGCGAATTCATCGAACGCGACCGGGATACCCTCGGTCGTTTTTTCCTGCCCCGCGACGAAGATCACCTCTTCGCCTTGATGCACTGTGATGGGCTTCGGCAAATCACCTAAGCGGATTTTGGGGCCTTGCAGATCCTGCAGAATCGCGACCGGTCGGCCCAAACGATGGCTCAAATAGCGAATGCGGCGCACAATCTCACCATGTTCCTCATGGCTGCCGTGGGAAAAGTTAAGTCGCGCCACATCCATACCCGCCAACATCAAGCGGCGCAAGGTGCGTTCATCCGCGCTCGCGGGTCCGATGGTCGCGATGATTTTTGCATAACGCCAAGGCGAAGTCGAGCGCGCGTTCATGCGACCTTATCTCCTACACCAAAGACCTCGACCAAAATGCCCTTTTGCGCGTGCAAACGATTGTGCGCCTGCTGGAACACCACCGATTGTGGCCCGTCCATCACATCATCCGTGATCTCGTACCCGCGGTGCGCGGGCAGGCAATGCATCACAATGGCCGTGGGTTTGGCTTTGGCCACTAAGGCCGCGTTGACCTGATACGGTGGAAAAACCTGGAGGCGCTTTTGCGCTTCTTCCTCCTGCCCCATGCTCACCCAGGTATCGGTGTAGATCACGTCTGCGTCAACGACTGCCTTGTGCGGATCGTGCATCAGGGTAACCGAGCCGCCGCTTTCTGCCGCAAACGCGCGCGCCTGCTCCACGGCAGCCGCGGGGGGTTCATAGCCCTCTGGCCCAACCCAAACGAAATGCCCGCCAAGCTTGGTGACCGCGTGCATGAGCGAAACAGCCACATTGTTCCCATCACCCACAAAGACCACCTTCAAGCCGTCCACGTGCCCGAAGTGCTCTTCTATGGTCATTACATCGGCCATGGCCTGGCAGGGGTGGTTGTAGTCGCTCAGGCCGTTGATCACGGGGACTGAGGCCCACCGCGCCAATTCCACTACGTGCTCATGGTCAAAAACCCGAGCCATGATTACGTCCACATATCCTGAGAGCACGCGCGCGACATCGGAAATGGCTTCGCGCTTGCCCAAGCCGATTTCCTGCGGACCAAGATAAAACGCATACCCCCCTAAGTGTTGCATGGCCAGCTCAAAGGAAACTCGAGTACGCAGACTGGGTTTTTGAAAGATCATGGCCATGCGCTTGTTCGCGAGCAAGGGCGGGTTGGAGCCTTTGGTTTTCCATTCACGCTTGAGAGTATGAGCGTAATCCAGCATCCGGCGCAAATCCTGGGCGGAAAAATCCGCGATGGCCAAGAAATCCCGCTTGGGCATGATCGACCTCCTGTAACGGAATCCGGGCCATTATACCGCTGGATTACCGTGGCACGATGCTGGCCTGTGCGAGAAAGGAGGAACGTCCTTGTGCGCTCAACGAGCCAAATTTGGGTCAAAACAGGGTTGGTAGTCCGCCCCGACGATAAGCACCAGATCCGCGTCCCGGGGTGGTTCGTGCACCAGGGCCGGGACCGTTGTCGTATAAGCATCGCGAGGTAAGCCCAGGTGCTGCAAGATTTGGTATCCCTGCTCGGGTTTAGGCACGTCACGTACATCTACAAGCCAGCTATGAGGTACAACCGCCTCCAAGGTTTGCTGTGCGACAACGTTGTAGCCAACGGCCTCTAGGCGCCACGCGGCCAGATCCTCCCAACCCTCATGGCCTGAACTGTTGTAGACCACAATACGTAAAGCCTGCCGTTGCTGCCACGCGGGCGGCAAGGGTCCCAGAGCTTCTCGTAGCATAGGGATGATGCGTTCCCGGCGCGGGAGGAGAACTCGACCGCCGTCGGGTGTCTGCCATGCACGCACCATATTGGGCGTAATACGGTAAAAGCGCACCTTCGAGAAATCGAAGCCACCCCCCAAATGAAGCAGCCAACGCACCGCTTCCCAATCCACATCGGTTTCCACGCTCTCCATGGCGATGCGAAACAGCTGCGGCAGATTGGGGATGCTCCGAGGCGAGGTGAGTTTAGCCCAGATTGCGCGTACGATCTCCTGTTGGCGTCGGTTCCGGTCAAAATCACTGGAACGCAAGCGAGCGCGCGCGTACCATAAAGCCATATCCCCATCCATGTGCACCCGGCCCGGCTTGACCGTATATAGTGCCCAGCTGGAAGGCTGATTCGGATCCAGATCCGGCGCTTTTAGCCGCCAATCCGTGTATTCGCACGCGACATCCACATCAATCCCTCCCAAGGCGTCGATAAACTTGCGGAATCCGTTGAAATCCACCAGGGTCACATAGTCAATACGTACGCCAAAATTATAGAGCATTGTATCGCGCATTAAACCCGCGGCCCCTCGGGGATAGTTGCTGATCAAGCCGTGATAGTAGGCTGTATTGATACGCGAGACCGTCCAGCCAGGGATGAACACATACAAATCCCGGGGGAAGGAAATCACGCTCACCGCGCCATCTGCAGGCCGGAAAGAAACCAAAATGATCGCGTCTGTACGAAAGAGCTTTTGTCTTCGGTCCGAGCCAAGAAAGAGAAAAGTATACGTATCCACGTCAGTGACCACGGGCGCAGGGCGAGGCAACGCGGTGGGCAGCCCCACGCGCCAATCCGGGCCAGGCCACGATTCGGGGATAGCCCACCGTCCCGGCGGGATCCAGCCCCACCATTCGGGCGTAGGCGTTGGGGTTAGGCTGGGGGTAGGCGTTTGTGTGATGGCGGGCGTTGGGGATGGCGTCCACGGTGTGCCCGAGGGCGGGCGGTACGGCGTGGGCGTCATGACTGGCCGGGGCTGGGAGCGATCACGGCGTGCTAATCCAAACAACAACCCTAGTGCGACCAGCCCAGCACCCATACCAATGAGCAAGCCCTGAAAAACTAACGTCCAGCCACGCGTGGATAGCGATGCGTCTGAGGTCATGAGGGCCTCCTCGCGCAGGTTGAGGATACCCCGCTTAGCCAGCCTTGTCAAACAGGTTACGCGCCGGGGTGCACGCAAAGGTTGGTAGAAACGGCAAGCGCCCTGCGGCCATGGTCGCGCTCGCGTGCCGCCCCGCCGCGGGCTGGAAGCCCGCGGTTAGTTGCCATAAAATTGCGCGCGAGCTGGCAGGCTCAGCGCGCGGGACATGGAACGGCAAGGATAGCAGGCGGGTTTCGCCGCCCGCGGCATAGGCTTCTACGAGATTTGCCTGCACCC
>JAADFA010000017.1 GCA_013153135.1 Chloroflexota bacterium | reverse complement strand
GGCCAGGTATGGATTTGGTGCTGCTGGACCCAGGCGCGTACGCTTTCGCGCGCGGCTTTGCCCGGCCGTTGCTCATCCGGATGCGCGCGAAGCACAAAGAGCACCTCGGGGTGCTCCTGGATCACCGCGCGCAAACCATCGAGCCAGGCAAACATGTGCGGGAAGAGCACATTGGCGTGCTTTTGGCTGGTATCAAAGACCACGTTGGTGAAGATAGGGACCAATGCGCGGAAGCGAGCTGCTTTCGCAAGAAAGGCCTCATCCAGCCCCCGCATATCTGGCCAGAAGCGAATACCGGCCATCGTGAAGTCGCCCTGAAAGCGTCGGCTCAGGTAGGCGTTCAGCCGGGCTTCTTGTTGCGGCGAGAGCTCGAAGTCATCCGGCAGCTCGATGGGGTACGCGGTGGCTTCGCCGTGGGTGAAGAACGCGGTCAGGGGCCGCAGGCCCACCTCATGGGTGATGGTTGGGATGCCCGCCCGGCGGGTGAGATAAGCTAACGTTGCCTCGGGATAAAACTGGCCGTTGAACACCACTGCCGCGCGCGGACGTTCATGGTCTAGCCGAGCCTGCACCGCGCGAGCTAAGTTCCACGCTCCAGTGAGGAAGGCGCGCGCGAGGGCTCGCGTGGTCGGGGTATCGGGCAGGTTGTGTCGTCGCAGCGCCCATCGCAGCGAGGGGGTAATGATCTCGCCGAGGGGTAGATCAGCCCAGGTAAATCGCAGCAGCGCGTCCAGGGGGAGATGTGCTATCGCGCGCGCGAACGCGGGGTCGGGAGAGGTGTGAATGGGGACTACGTTCCAGGCACCTGGGGGATATAACCGCGCGCTCTGGGCTTGGCACATCGCGCAAGGGGGGGCGTCGCGGCCCTCGTCTTGCGCGGCGGCCAGCACGCAGCGAGGCAATCCGGCCTGGCAGACCCACTGCCGGACGGGTATCCCGCGCAAGCGCAAGCTCCAGGCTGTGAGCCATTGAAAAGCCGCGTTTTGACTAAGGCCCCATAACCGGGCGGACGCGTTGAAAAACCACACTGCCGCGCCCCGGGCCGGAGGCGCGGCCTGGGCAAATCGACGGTTCAACGCGCGCAAGCGCTGATAATCTCGCCACGACAGCCCTTTGCTGCGTAGCCGTTGAAGCGTGGGCCAGGGCATCGCGCGTCCTCAGGGCGTCCACGCGTCGTGGGTAATGGCTACCAAGCGCCACGCATACCGCTCGCGCGGCGAAAGGGGAAGGAAGATCAAGCGCACGCTGCGCCAATCAAGGCCGCCAGGCTCGCTCGGCGGAAGGTAAAACTCTACCACCCGGGAATGCGGGTAGAAGGCTGCGTGGTTATCCTCGATCGTCCCCGCACCACGACGTACGTCCAACCCGGGTACCCCTTCATCCCAATACGGACCATCGTACACATATGCCCGCACATAATCTCGGAAGGTCATGCGGATAGGCATACCTGAACCGGGCTGTGTGCCCCAGGTGTATATCGTGTCATCGCTGAGCAAGCCGGGCACCAGGTCGGCCGGAAAGCTTAAATCCTCGGGGCTGAGGTAGACATCGGGCGAAAAACGCAAGTCCCCGCGGTTGGGATGCGCGTAGCTAGCGACTACATCCCAGCGATTGTCGCGGATGGCGCATAGCACGGTCAGTCCAGTTTTGGCCAAGGCTTCATCCTCCGCGGTAACGGGGCCGATTTGCTGGATGCGCGCATCCAGACCGTCACATGGATAGGGGATGGGTGTGACCGGATAGGAGGCAGGCTGCGGCGGCGGACTTGGCTCGGTGGGTTGCGGGGCTGCTTGGGTTGGTGAGGGCGTGGCAGAGGCAGGCGGCGCCGTCATGGTGGATGGTGCTGTAGTGGTGGACGGCGCTGTTGTGGGCGAGGTGAAGCCTGCTGCTGCGGCGGTGGTGGTCGCGGGCGGGGGGGATGTAGGCGTCGCGGCCGCACGTTCCAAACGGTTGATCAGCCGAATCGCGAGGATCCCGCCCATCGCGATCCCCGCGCCCACAGCAAAGCCAACGAACAGGGTCTGGAAAAGCGTTGAACGCCAACGTGGATCGCGGCTCATGCGTATGTGCCTCCAGGGCTCATTCGTTGCCCAAGTACGGGACCCAATCCTGGATACGGTGCTTGACCGCGTACGTCGCGAGCTCCACTCGGTTGCGCAGATTGAGTTTCTCGATAATGGCGCTGACGTAATTGCGCACCGTGCCTTCGCTCAGGCGCAGTCGGCGCCCGATTTCGCGGTTGCTCAGGCCTTGCGCGACCAGTGCGAGCACCTCCATTTCGCGCGGGGAGAGGCCCTCAAAGGGGGTGTGCTGGGTGCCACTTTGGGTATCCGCGTGCGCGAGTAGGCTCCCCGCTGCGTTGATGTCGAACAGGACCCGTCCCTGGCCCACTTCGCGGATGGCCTTGATAAGTTCGTCCCCCGCGACCTCTTTGAGCACATATGCCTGTACGCCCACTCGCAGGGCTTGGGCGATGAAGGCCTCGTTGACAAAAGAGGTGAGCAGGATGATGCGCGCGTCGGGATAGCGCTCCCGGATGCGCCGCGCGGCTTCCAGGCCGCTGTCGTCAGGCAGGCGCAGGTCGATCACCGCGATGTCGGGGCGGTGCAGCAAGTATTGCTCGACTGCGGCTTGCGCGGTATCCGCTTCGGCCACCACTTCCAGGTCAGGCTCGGCCTCTAGCAGCGCTTTGAGGCCTACACGGACGATTTCATGATCATCCACTAACAAGATGCGCAGGGTCATGGTTCATCTCCTTGGGATGGATTCGAGCGGGTGCCCGTGGGCACGGTAGAGTGCACCACCAAGGGCAAATGCAAGATCACGCGCGTCCCTTGACCAGGTTCGGAGACCAATTCCATCCGGCCTCCCAAGAGGAGGGCGCGGTCTTGCATGTTGTTCAGCCCAAAGCCTGGGGTCACGTGTTTGGGCAGGCCGCGGCCGTAATCCTGCACTTCGATAATCACTTCCTCCGCGCGGCGGTAGGCTCGCACGTCGATGTAAGGCGATTGCGCGTGTCGAATCGCATTGGCCAGGGCTTCGCGCACAAACGCAAGGACGTGTACCAGCCGTTTAGGTTCCATGGGAGGCAGATCGCTGTCTGTGCTCAGGCGGATTTCCGCGCCCGAAATGTGTTGCGCGTCTTGCACCAGGTTGCGGAGTAGGCCATTGAGGTCCGCGCTGTGCACTTCGGGCATGCCTTCTTGTAACAGACGGCGCATTTCTGCGGTCGCGGTGTCCAAGGAATCGATGATACGCTGGATTTCTTCTTGCAGTTCTTGGGGCACCCGGCGGAGTAGCGCGCGCGCGAGCAGCCCGGCTGCGTAGACTTGCTGCAACGCGCCGTCATGCAGTTCCCGCGCGATGCGCTCCCGTTCCTTCGATTGCACGTTGCGCAGTTCCATATCGCTCAACAAACGTTGCGTCTCGACCGCGAAGATCTCCATTCCGCGCACCATGCCCACCGTCATGCCCAAGCCCAGTAGGGTAAGGAACATTTCCGGGGGTACGTGCAGCCATGCCATCCATTGCTCGCGGTTCAGCCAATGATTTAGCAAGATGGGCGCGGGCGGCCCCACCAGCGCGATAATCAGGCCGAAGAGGAAGAACGAAATTCCTGCAATCTGCAGCATCCGGTAGATGTGCTCGACCTTGAGCGGCCGAATGTGGCGTTGCGCGTGTTGCCAGAGCCCATAAGCCGCCAGCAGGCTAGCGGGAATGCCCAGCCAGTAGCGAACCTGAGCGTCCCAGCCTCGAAGAATGAGGTCAGTTTGAGGGTGTGTGAGCGCGAACGCGGCCATCCATGCCACGCCGGAAATCAAGAGGGCAGCGCTGCCGATACGGAATAAGCGGTGTGGCAGCACGTCGTCGGGCACGAGGCGATGGCCGAAGGTGAACAACATACCGAAAGACGCGGCTAGGAGGAGCACTTGCCAGAAGCGCGAGAACAGGAGCAAAGGTTTGGCCAGGACCGCGGCTTGCAAGGGGATGAAGAGGTGGCCCCAGGCATAAAGGCCGTGGAGCAAACCGAAAGCGGCCAAGGAAGGGATGCTGCGGGCCAAGGCTAGGCGGGAGAACCGCTCGGCACGCACCAAGAACATGGCACTGCCGAGAAAGAAGTACACCAGACCATACAGGAACCACCACAACGGTTGGTTTTGATCCAACCAAGAAAAGGAAAGGCCGTCCATGTGCCCTCGCCGCGCGGGATAGGTAGAGCTATTTTACCATAGGGCTGATGGACGGCCTGGGCTAATGCGGATAGCCAACTTCTTGAGGTTTAGGACGATGCACTCGCGGGCGTGGCTTCTGTATCGGTTTCCGCATCTCCTTCCACTTCGTCCAGCGGGAACGTGGCCCCGCATTGGGTACACTGCGCGGTGTTTTTACGCGCTTCGACCAGCAGCCCCCCGCATACCGGACAGGGCTTGGCCAAGGGACGTTTCCAGGTGGTGAAGTCGCACTTGGGGTAGTTGATGCAGCCATAGAAGATGCGGCCACGCCGGGTCCGGCGCACCACCAGGTCCCCACCGCACTTGGGACATTTTGCACCGGTCTTTTCGTACCAGGGTTCGGTATAACGGCATTGGGGATAATTGCTGCAGCTAATAAATTTGCCAAAGCGACCCCAGCGCACCACCAGCGGCGCGCCACACTGGGGACAATTGCGGCCAATGGGCTCGGCTTCGCGCTTCGCTTCGGGAATGGCCTTTTGCGCGCGCTCGACTTCCTCAGAGAACGGCTCATAGAACTCCCGCAGCACCTCGACCCAATCCCGTCGCCCGGCCGCGATGCGGTCCAGGTCTTCTTCCAGCCGGGCGGTAAAGTTCACGTCCATGATGTCCGGAAAGTGCTTGACCAGCAGGTCATTGACCAGCACACCGATTTCCGTCGGTACTAAGCGCTTGCCCTCTTTGCGTACGTAGCCCCGCTGTTGCAGGGTGGTCATAATGGGCGCGTAGGTGGACGGACGCCCGATCCCCTTTTCCTCGAGCGCGCGGATAAGGGTGGCTTCGGTATAACGCGGGGGCGGTTGGGTAAAATGTTGTTCGGGGATGAGTCGCACCAGCTCTTGGGGTTGGCCTTCTTCCAGCCCCTCGGGGATGGGCAGGCTCTTCTCTTGCGGCGCATCGTCGTCTTTCGCCTCTTCATAGACGGCCAAGTACCCCCGGAACTTGAGCCGGGAACCGGTGGCGCGGAACAAATATCGATGGACCTCACCGCGGCCTTCAATGTCGACGCTCATGGTGTCGTAGACCGCAGGCGCCATCTGTGAGGCTACAAAGCGCTGCCAAATGAGCTTATACAGCCGATATTGATCCTGACTCAAGTAGGGTTTCACCTTGTCGGGTGTGCGGAAGACCGACGTGGGACGAATGGCCTCGTGCGCTTCTTGTGCGTGACGCGCCCGGGTCTGGTACTTGGGAGGCTTGGGAGGCAGGTACTCCGGTCCTAAGGTTTGAGCAATGTACTTGCGAGCTTCTTGTTGAGCCAGAGGCGAGACATAAGTGGAATCGGTGCGCATGTAGGTAATTAGACCCGTGGCTCCGCCTTCGCCCACGTCCAGGCCCTCATAGAGCTGCTGAGCCACGGCCATGGTGCGCTTAGGCGAGAAACCCAGGCGACGGCTGGCCTCTTGCTGTAAAGTACTGGTAATAAAGGGCGCGGCAGGGCGCCGTCGGCGTTCGCCCCGTTTGATGCGGGTGATGACGTACGACGCGCGCTCCATATCCGCAAGCAAGGGTTTGACCGCGGCCTCGTTGGGCAGCTCGGGCTCCTGGCCATCCACTTTTTGCAGCTGCGCGCGGTAGGTCGTTTCGCGCCCTTGGGGCCGGAATTCCGCGTCAATAGTCCAATATTCCTTCGGAACAAAGGATTGGATTTCGCGCTCCCGTTCCACCACCAGCCGCAGGGCTACGGATTGCACCCGACCTGCGGAGAGCCGG
>JAADFA010000077.1 GCA_013153135.1 Chloroflexota bacterium | reverse complement strand
TCCTTGCTATCCGCTCCCCGCTTCCCAGCCGACTGCCGACTTCCAACTACTAACCTCCTTCTTGCTCCTTGCTATCCGCTCCCTGCTGTGGGCGCACTGCCGTGCGCCCCTACGGCCGACTGTCGACTGCCGACTGTCGACTTTATCGCCAACCCCCAAATTCACCCATGGCTGCCGAGCGTTGCTTGGGCTTCGTTCGCGATGCGCTCGCTAGCGCTCGCGCCAATGCGAGAGGCTCCTGCGCGGATCATCGCTAAGGCCTGTTCATACGTTCGAATGCCACCCGCGGCTTTCACGCCCATCTCCGTCCCAACAACGGCGCGCAGCAATGCGATATCATCCACCGTAGCCCCTCGGGGGCCAAAGCCCGTGGACGTCTTGACGAAGTCCGCCCCCACGTGCTGCGCGATCACCGCGGCCGCGACGACCTCCTCGCGCGTGAGTAAACCCGTCTCGAGAATCACCTTAACTCGCGCGTTCCACCCGTGAGCCAGCCCAACCACAGCTACGATATCCTCGGCCACCGCGCGATACGCGCCAGCCTTGAGCAGGCCTATAGGCAAGACCATATCTAGTTCGCGCGCGCCCGCGGTCAGGGCTTCCGCGGCTTCGTGCACCTTAGCTGGCGTCGTCGTCGCACCTAGTGGGAAGCCCACAACGGTACACGCAGCAACAGGCGCGTCCGCGAGCACTTCCACAATCAACGGCACGAAACGCGGATTGACGCACGCGGCCGCGAACCCGCGTTGCCGTGCGACCGCCGCGAGGTGCCGCACCTGCGCAGGCGTCGCGTCCGGTTTAAGTAGAGTATGGTCAAGATAGCGGCCAATCGTGCTCGGACTAGGTGGCGGCGGTGCGGGCAAAGGGCGTCTTGGCAAGCTCGGCACATCACCCAAGGCTTCAAGCACTCGCTCACGAATCGCCTGAATATCTGCGAGCTGCAAAATTGGACTCATGACTCACCTCGTCTCAGCGTAGTGCACGGCGGGGAAGATGCAAATGTCGCTGTCGCCGATAACGGTACCATCCTTCCACCAAAAGAACAATAAGCACCATACCTATGAACCAGCCGAAGTCCGACGCGGATTGCTGCCACTGGTAAATGACCAAACCCACGAATGTCGCGCTCAAGGCGATGATGTTGAAAGCCAACAAGCGCCGATCTCCCCCATATTGCGGAACCAACCGCCAATGTGAAAGCAACACCGCGAGGTAGATGCTGGTGAAGATAAGGCTAATAAAGGACGCCACGGATTCAATACGAAAGCCAAGTGCAAACAGCCACCCTAATCCCGCGGTCAAGTAAAGGCCACTTGGCGCGTGGAACCACGTCTTGCGCTCGAAGTGTTCCGGAAGCAAGCCATCTCGTGCAAACGCGTACGCGACGTTCGCGCCGCCGTACAATGTCGCGTTCAAGGCAGATGTAATGGAAATCAGGGCACCAACCGAGACCAGCGTAAACCCAAGCCTCCCAAGCGCGGGTTCTGCCGCGATGGCCAACGCGTTCTCGCGCGCTTGGGCGAGCTGTTCCACCGTGAGGTTGCCCACCGCGACCGCCGCAACCGAAACATAAATCACCATAACCACCAAAATACTAAGGTAGATTGCTCGCGGAACATTACGCTCAGGATCCTCCATATTTTCGGATGCGTTAGTAACCAACCCGAAGCCCATGTAGGAGAGAAAGAACAGCAACGCGGCATTCAGCATACCTCGTAAGTGGGCCGCATCCCAAGCAGGAATAAGACGCTGCGGTTGCAACGTCCACAAACCCGCGAGCACAAACAAGGCCAAGATGCCCACCTTGACCAACACCATGCCAAACTCCAGCCGGCCGATGACACGGCTCCCCCCGGTTATATTGAGCGCGGTGAAAAAGCCCAAGAGCAGGGTGATAACCACGCCGTTTGCTATTCCCTGGGCAGGAAGGCCAAGCAAGGGCAGCAGATATCCGGCGAACCCTTTTGCAAACAAGGCAATCGAGATAACATAGCTCAGCCACATAAGAATGGCGAGCACGCCAACCCAGAAGCTATCCCCAAACCCGCGCAGAATGAACGCGATGGGGCCCGCGTTGGAGACAATATGCCGCCCCAGGATAGCGTACGAGTAGGCGACCATCAGCGCGAGAAGGCCCGAGAGCACAAAAGCCAAGGGCAAATTGGAGCCCGCAAGCTGCGCGCCCACGCCCAACAAGGAAAAAATGCTCGCGCCAATCATGGTTCCAACGGCCATGGCCACGGCCTGGCCAAGGGTGATACGGCCTTGAGGTTGAGACGTCATGGCAGCCCTCCGGCTTAGGGATTCGGGGTGGGCGTCGGCGCGGGTTGGACGGGCGTCGTCGGCCCACCCGCGGGCGGATTGTAATAGTTGTACACCGCGCGGGCTAGATTTTGAAGCAATTTAGCGTGCGGGCCCCAATACAGGCCTCCATCCCGGTAAAGGAAAATCGAGAGCACATAATCCCCATTCGGGGTATAGATTACGCCCGAATCGTTAATAACGTGCATCCCGCCTTGCAAATTGGGCACCCAACCGTGCTTATGCGCAACACGGGTACCCTCAGGCACCGAGGCTTCAAGTAAAGCTCCAATACGGTTCTCAGCTAATAAATCAAGCATATATTGGCATTCATCACGTGTAATCTCGCCAGGGAACGCGACCGCAAGCCCACCTCCACGCGTCGCACACTGATACATATCGACAAACAAGCTACCGATGTCCGACGGAGATGTTTGGTTATAGGGGTCAGGGTCAGTATTCACATCCGTGCGCTGATTGCCCGGGGTTTCGTAGCGGGCAAGCAACGGTGCGCCAGGGTAGAAAAAGCCCGCGAGGAAAGTATTTTCCAGCCCCAAATAGCGCATATCAGCCGTGACCAGCAACGGCCCTCGGACAGGATCAAGCACGTTTTCCATCAGCCAATCCGATGGGTCATTGCCAGACTTGGTAATCATCTCTCGCAGCCAGCGCTCGGTCTCCGAATTAGGTGGCAGCTTGGTCAAGTCAATACGCCGCAACACTGAAACCATAATGGGCACTTTGATCACACTGGCCGCGGTGAAGGAAACATCTGGCGGAATGGGGACATCTTGACCTTGGTGATATACAAAGTGCAGCTCCTCGCCTGTGCCCAAGTGATAGAGATAAAGACCAACTAGGCCGTCGAATTTTGCAAGATCAATGGTCTGCTTGAGCAGGACCTCGAGGTTATGCAACGCGAGCCGTGTGGGGGGCACCCGACGAATGGGCAAATTCACACGCCGCTCAGTTGGCGAAAACAGGGCGCGCTCAATTAAGGGGATGGCCTGCTCCTGATTCAACCGCGTTCCCCAGCGACCAGGCTCGAATTGCGTGGTGCCAACGATAGGTCGCGGGGGCAACGGTGGCTGGTCATAGCGTGCAGCGACATCTTGCAAAAACGCTCGCAACCGTGTTTGGGAATAGGTCGCGACCAAGGGGATCTCCTGCCGCGGTGGACGCCGTCCCCATAGAAAATCCCAAAAACCGCGCCAAAACGAGCGCTGTTGCCGTGTCGCTTCCAGCGCGCCGAACATGCTGTTAAAATCCAGTTCAAAGCCCACGGACGCGGGCTCAAGCCAAATCACCGCGTCGTCATAAACCAATTCCACAGGCGTGCTGTACACTTCCAAAAGGCGTTGGATGGCTTCATCTCGCGTTAGGCCGCCGACCGGTACGCCCGCGATAACGGTATCTACAGGCAGACGATTCTGCATCCGGCTATATTGCGCCATTTCCAAGGCGGTAAGTGCGACGGCCGCGACCAAAAACGCCAACGAGAGCCATCGCAACCAGGGGATACGACCTCGTCCAGCACGTAACGCGTGCGATACAACCATAGAACCTCCGAGTCCGTACAAGATCCCAGGGAGCGGTGGAATGAGCAAAGTCCTTGGGACCGTGCCCTTCATTGTACCGAAACCTTATCAGAAGAACGTCGGAAGTTCGCTTAGTGGATTGGCCACAATCTTCGCGTCGGGGATAAGCTTGACCATTTATCACTTGCCAGATGGGCAAAGTTCGAGTATCTTTGCCCTGTCCAGGGGGAGATTGGGGAGGAACGGCGCGATTTGGAGGAGGTAAGCCGTGCGTTGGAACCTAATTCGCGTTCTCAGCCTCACCGCGTTCAGCGTCGTCCTCAGCTGGGGGTGGGGATGGATACCCATTAAGCCGGTTGCCGCAACGTCTAACCCGGTCACCGTAAGCCGACGAGATGGCGAATTTGAAATCTTGACCGATGGCCGCGTGCGAGCCCGAGAAACCTGGGTGGTTACCTTCCACGGTGGGCCTTATCGTTACGCCTATCGCAGTATCCCTTTGCATAAAGTCGAGGCCATCACCGACATCCAGGTGTTGGAGGACGGACGGCCTTACCAGAAAGATATGAGCGAAGCCCCAGGGACGTACCAAGTCCTCGACGATGGTGAGCACGTAACCATCCGTTGGTATTTTGAGCCGACCACAGACGCGACCCGAACTTTTGTATTGGAATATACCCTGGTCGGTGCCTTATGGATTCATCCAGATGGCGATCAATTTTATTGGCAGTTCATCGAGGAAGACCGCGGCTATCCCATCGAGGCCAGTCGGGTTCTGCTATTGCTGCCGGCCAATTTTTCGCCCGAGCAGGTACGTCTGGAGACATCCTCCAGCGGGTCCGAGCCCGTGCCTTCGCGCGCAGCCCTGCAAGACGACGGGCGCACGGCGTTGTTCGAAGGGGGGCCCTTCCCCCCCAATACGGGTTGGGCGATCCGCGCGCAATGGCCCCACGGCTATGTGAACACCGCCCCTCCCTCATGGCAACGTACGGCCATGTGGCGGCCATATTTGGTGCTCGGAGGCACCGTGTTGTTAATTCTGGGCGGCCTCGGGCTTGTGCTTGCAGGATGGGTGACGTGGTACACCAAAGGCCGTGACCCCACGGCCATTAGCGTACCCCGAGTAACCAAGCCCCCGACCGACGACCCACCGGGCGTGGTAGGCATTTTAGTTGACGAGAAAGGCTCACAACAGGAAACGGTTGCAACACTGTTGGATTTGGCCCAACGGGGCCACGTGCGCTTTGAAGAACATAAGGGCGAGTTAGTGCTCGTGCGTCAGTCCAGCACCCAACCCTTGCGCCCCTTTGAACAGCGTTTCTTGGAGCGGCTCTTCGGGCCGCGCACAGTCATCCGACAAGCAGAGCTGCAAACCTACCTACCATCGGCCCACAGCCGTCTGATCGCAGATTTATACGACGAGGCCAAGCGTCGAGGATATTTCCCCTTACGCCCAGACCGGGTGCGTATGGCCGCGTTCGTTTTGGGCATCATTTTGGTGGCACTGTATGAGATCTCGATTATAGCGTTTGTGTTTTGGGCATTTCCGAATGCAAGTTTTTTGCCTTGTTTGGTTATGCTCCTCGGTGTGCTTGGCCTAGTAGGCGTGAGCATATGGGCTCGAGCTATGCCGCGACGCACGGTTAAAGGTGCACGCGCCGCTGCCCTGTGGCGTGGGTTCAAGCGCTACCTTGAGACTTTAGACAACTGGCGAGGGCTCAAGTCCGAGGAAGCGGCGCGGGTGTTTGAGACATATTTACCCTATGCCACGGCCTTAGGGCTGGAAAACAAATGGGTACGGATGTTCGCGCGCCAAGATGTACCCGCGCCACCCTGGTGGGGTGCGCCACGACCTTCCCCTAGCGGAGATCTAGGGCCCATGGAGCCGTCGCGGCCTACGCGTCCGGGCCCCATCTTCAGCGGTCCCGTTGGGCCACAACCGCAACAACCCTGGATGCCGAGCGGTGGCTCGATATGGAAAGGGCTGGACGGCATGGCCAACGGCACCTTCGCGGGCCTGGATAGTATTAGCGATACCTTACTAGGCGCGCTGAACACGGTCGCGTCGAGCACACGGCCGCCTTCATCTTCGGGCGGTGGAGGTTGGTCGGGCGGCGGTTT
>JAADFA010000040.1 GCA_013153135.1 Chloroflexota bacterium | reverse complement strand
GTCGCCACAGCCGCCGCGGGCTGGAAGGCCACGGCTAGGATAACCTGGTGCGCGCCTACCCGGCCTAACGCGCGAGCACGCGTGGCCGACAGTGAGGGTAGCGGGCGGGTCCAGCTGCCCGCGGCATGGGCGGGTCAAGCGCGGATTCCGCCCCTGCAGGGCCGGCCGTGTTGCCCTGGCAAACCCGATCATTGTCATCCCCGCGGGCCGTGAGCCGCGGGGGACCTCTGGTACAATATCTCTACCCCCGTACAGGACCCAGGGCCGCGGGCACAAGGCCGCGCGGCAGGGGTGGTTTGGTATTTTGTTTCTAAGGAGTCGATGATGCTGACGTGGCCTGAAAAAATCCTGTTCGCGATTGCCGTCTTGGTTACCGCGTGGGCGGGCTATCGGGAAGCCAAGCGCCTTGTTCGTATCATTACGTCAGGCCGAGGTCAACCCGATTGGTCCGTCGCGCGGCGGCGGCTGTGGCGCGCCGTGACCGAATGGGCGACCTTGCGCCGGGTTTTCTTCACCCGGCCCTGGGCCAGTTTATTCCACGCAATGGTCGCGTGGGCGTTCATGTTCTATCTCCTCGTCAACGTGGGCGATGTACTTGAGGCTTATATCCCTAACTTCCATTTCTTGGGCCAAGGTCTAGTAGGCAATCTCTATCGTCTCATCGCGGATGTCATTAGCGTCGCGGCGTTGATCGGCATGAGCGCACTACTCATCCGTCGCTTTGTACTCAAGTCACCCGCGCTTCAAATTCGCGAAGACGTACTCGTACATCCCAAAGCCCGCAAAGGCATCCCGCGCGATTCCCTCATTGTCGGCCTGTTCATCCTTTTCCACGTGGGTGCGCGCTTCTTGGGCGAATCGTTTCAAATCGCGCGTGAGGGCCCGGATCCATGGCAACCCTTCGCAACCGCCGTCGCTTCGCTGTGGCAGGGCTGGTCGGATACCGCGCTCGTCGTGGCTGAACATGTGGCCTTTTGGCTGGCCTTGGGGCTGATCTTGGCTTTTATCCCCTACTTCCCTCGCTCCAAGCACATCCACCTTATCTTCGCGTTTTTTAACTTCTTGCTCAAGCCTGAAAAGCGCACCTTGGTCGAACTGGAGCCCCTGGATTTCGAGGACGAGAGCATCGAACAATTTGGCGCGAGCACCTTCCAGGATCTCAAGTGGACGCAGCTCATGGACCCTTACGCGTGCATCATGTGCATGCGTTGCCAAGAAGTCTGCCCCGCATACCAAACCGGTAAGGCGCTCTCGCCCTCGGCCTTGGAGATCAACAAGCGCTATGTGCTCAACGAGGTTGAATTTAAGAATGGCGACAATCCCTTGGCTGAGATCCCCTTGCTCGGCACGGTGATCGACGAGGAGGCCTTGTGGGCGTGTACCACCTGTGGCGCGTGCGTGGCCATCTGTCCTTTGAACAACGAGCCCGCGTTGGATATCCTGGACATCCGCCGCGGCCAGGTACTTATGGAAGATAATTACCCCGAACAGTGGACCAACGCGTTCCGCGGCATGGAGACCGCGGGCAACCCATGGGGTGTGCCTCCGTCTGAGCGCATGAAGTGGGCCGAAGGCCTCGACATTCCCACGGTGGACGAGAACCCTGATTTTGATGTGCTTTGGTGGGTTGGCTGCGCGCCATCCACCGATGCTCGGGCCCAAAAGACCGCGCGCGCGTTTGCTAAGATCCTCCAGGCGGCCGGGGTAAATTTCGCGGTTTTGGGCGAGCGGGAGATGTGTACGGGCGACTCGGCCCGCCGCGCGGGGCATGAGTACTTGTTCTATGAGCTTGCTCGGGCCAACATTGAAACCCTCAATGAGGTTGGGGCCAAACGCATTGTGACGACGTGCCCGCACTGTATGCACACCCTGAAGAATGAATATCCGGCTTTCGGTGGCCATTACGAAGTGATGCATCACTCGGAGTTCATTGAACAGCTGCTCCGCGAAGGTAAAATCCGGGTCAAGAATAACGCGACCCTCAAGGCCACCTATCACGATCCGTGCTTCTTAGGCCGTTACAACGATACTTATGAGGCTCCACGTTTCATCGTGACCCAAACCGTGGGCGAACTCACCGAGATGCCGCACAACCGCCGCAAGTCCTTCTGCTGTGGTGCGGGCGGCGCGCAAATTTGGAAGGAAGAGAGCGGTACCAAACGCATCAACATTACCCGCTTCCAGGAGGCACAAGGGACAGGGGCAGATACCTTGGCTGTCGCGTGCCCCTTCTGCATGATTATGCTGACCGACGCGGCCAAGGAGCTCAAGAGCGATATGCAGGTCAAGGACATTGCCGAGCTGGTAGCTGAGAATTTGGTTGAGTGAGTCCAAGCCCAGCACAAACCCAAAGGGCGGGGTCGCTCGACCCCGCCCTTTTGCATCCGCGGAGGCGCCTATGCCGCGACCGGAAGATTTTGCCGCGCTTTACGCGCTCTTGGACGAACCCGTGGTAGAGGGAGATTGCGGTCTTTATTGCGCGCCGCACAACGAGGGGGGCATCCCTTTTTGTTGCGACCCGCGGCACGCGGTCCCCACAGTATACCGAGAAGAGTGGGCCTTTCTGGTACAACGGAGCGAAATGTGGCGTCCCTGGTTAGCCGAAACACCCGAGGAAACGCGGCGTCTATGGAAGGAGACGCCGCGGTATCAGCTCCCCGTTGTATGCCAGGGCATCGCTGCGTGCGCGCGGGAACGCCCCTACCGCTCCCTGGTCTGCCGTTCCTTTCCCTTCTTCCCCTACTTCGACCGCCCGGGGACGTTCTTGGGCCTGACCTACTATTGGCAATATGAGGACCGCTGCTGGGTCATTAGCCACTTGGATCGCGTACGGCCGGCTTTTCGTGAAGCTTTTGTACGTACGTATGAGCGCATCTTCGCCCTCTATCCTCAAGAACGCGAGACTTTCCGCTATCAAAGCATGCTCATGCGTCGGGTCTTTGGCCGACGCCATCGAGAGATCCCGTTGTTGCATCGTGACGGAGGCTATTATTGGGTGCGCCCTCGGGATGGCCGTCTGCGTCCCGCCCAGCCCCAAGAATTTCCCAAGCATGGGGTGTATGCGGTAATCGAGAACCTGCCTTTTCCAGATGATCCCCCTTGATTTGAGCTGCGCGCCACAGGGGTGGAAATGTGATGCGTTTGGGATATAACCCTTCACTTGACGCTCCGTTATGGAGTCTCGTTCGCTTGGAAGAACAGCAATGCACGAAGATGGACGGAGTGTAGTTGGCTGCGTATCCCTTATAGCTGTACAGCAGTATAGCCTGCATAGCCGCTCGTTTTGACGCGTGCTTGGGTCCGTGCTATAATAACCAGCCCGGACAGGAGTAGGAAGATGGCTGGTTTTTCGCCATTTCGGTTGAATGTTGGTTTTATTGCTGCGCAAGACATCGGTTACCAACGAATCTTTGATATTGATGTAGCATCAACTCGGCTGGATGATCTAGAGCTACACCAGGTGCGTGGCGAAGCCTCGGCCACACGCACTCCGCAAGGCATCTTAGTGCATGTTCGTTTGCACGCGACCACACCGCAAGTCTGTGTACGTTGCCTGCGCCCCTTTGAACAGCCCCTAGATATTGAGTTTGAGGAACTTTACGCGTTTGAGCCTGAGGCTGAGGCAGAACAACGTTATCCGTCCTCTGGGCTGATCGATCTCGGGCCTCTGGTGCGCGAGCATATGATTTTAGCCATTCCCCTTAAGCCTTTATGTCATTCGGAATGTAAGGGTCTGTGCCCTGTATGCGGTGCGGATCTTAATCAAGGTCCGTGTGAACACCAGACACGTCCCGTGGACCCGCGTTGGGCGGTGTTGCAACAATGGCTCGATGAACACGAGCATGCGTCTTCCTCGCCAGAGGGCTAACCACGCCCCATGTTGGTGGCCATTTTCTCAGGAGGTAAAGCAGCTATGCCCATGGATTCGGCGATGATCCGCAAAATGCAGAAAGCGAAGCAGTACGCGCAAGAGCCCCAACGTTTTCGCTTCGTCCGTCTGGAAGTTCTCATCCAAGGCAACAACGCGACGCACCGCGTGACGTATGACCAAGGCATCTGGCAGTGCGATTGTGACTTTTTCCAAAAGCGGGGCCAATGTAGCCACACGATGGCCGTAGAATATTTATTGGATGAAATGTTGGGATAATGGGCAACTTTCTTAACTGCCTTTAATCTTTCCGTGTTATAGTGTAGGCACATCCTCCTCTCCCCTCCTCCCTACGACGAGGCGCCCGTTTCCCCTCCGGCGGGCGTCTCTCCCTTTTAAGGCTTATCTCAGAGAGCGCGTTTCCTTGTCTTTTGCGTCAGGTTAAGAGCTTCTAGTTTTGATTACGGCTTAGGTGTTGCATCCCTATTCCGGCTTCGTTATGATAAAGGTAGCCAGGTGGAACCGCGCCCGTCGGGACGAGGTCGGCCGGGGGAAGCCCCAGGCCTCGGTTCGGTGGGATGTGGCATAGTACGTTCTGGGACGAGTTTCGTATGTGGGCCTTGTTGGCTTCGCTCGTGATGTTGATCTTGCCGGCCCTGGTGGCAGGCTTGGCGGTGCTGCTTTTGGTCCACTGGCTTTCCCGCTGGGAACAGCGGTCGCCTTCTTCCGCGGGCTAAAGGTGCCCGCGGCCCTGTTCCTCGGGGCCCAGCGCTCGCCGAGATGTCGCGGCCTTCCTTCGCCTGGGCCGTAGGCCGTGCTCCTTGGCACGGTCCCAGGCTGACGCGCGTTCCTTTGACCCCCGTGGTACAATGAAAATTGAGCAATGTTGGGGTTATCCGTGGCAATCCGGGTGATTGGGGTGAGAACCATGTATGAGTTGGGTACGCCCTTCGCGGGTCGGTTGTTCGCCAGCGCCATGCCCTTTAGCGAGCATGACTTTGATAGCAACTTGTGGGATGCGTACCTCTCCCTGGGCATCACTCATGTAGTCGTCTTGGTTACCGAAGACGAGCTGGCTCATGGGCCCCAGCGGGACCTTCTGGCTTGGTATCGCCAGCATGGGCTCACGGTCTATCACGAGCCCATCCCCGATTTTCACACACCCCAGGATTTGGCCCAATTTCAAGACGCTCTCGCTTGGACGCGGGACGCTCTTGAACGTGGTGCGTCCGTCGCGGTGCACTGCGCAGCTGGTCGCGGCCGTACGGGCCTGTTCCTCGCGTGTTGGGCTCAAGAGGCTCTGAATATGTCACCCGAAGCCGCACTAGGTTGGGTGCGTCGTTATATCCCTGGCGCGGTGGAAACGCGGGAGCAGGAAGACTTTGTGCGCGCTTGGCCCCGTTTGCGCGAAAGCTTACAAACCTCGTGCTGAATTGAACCTCGGCCCACCCCGGCTCGGATGAGGTTCTCCCATGCCCTCGAGTGCATATGCAGGCGATCCCGCGGCGTATCATCGTTCTCGCGGGCTGCCTGCAGTAATGATCGCGCAATCTTTACAACGTTTGTTCGCCCGCGTCCCCATACCTCAGCGTGCCCTGGATATCGGCATCGGCACCGGCCGCATTGGGCAGCCGTTAGCTCGGTATGTGCCCCACCTCGTTGGGCTGGACCTTTCGGAGCGTATGTTGCGCTTTTTGCAGCGCGCGGAACCACCACCTTCGTTGACTTTAGTCCAAGGTGATGCCCTCGCGCTACCCTTCCCCTCAGCCAGCTTCGACGCGGTAATTACCGTACACGTTCTCCATTTGGTTGCCGACCTGACGCGTGCACTCCACGAAGTGCGCCGTGTATTGCGCCCTGGCGGTTGGTTCGCGCTGGGCTTGCTAGAGCACACGCCGAACTCACCTATCGCGTGGGCCCAAGGGTTATGGCACACTTTCTTACGCCGCGCGGGCTACCCTAAAGATCACCCAGGTTGGCGCTCGTATGCATACATTTTGCAGCAAGTGCGAGCGCAAGGTGCTCAGCCTGTCGCATACGTTGCCAGCGAGCCCTGGGTGCGCTGGATTTCCCCGCGCGAGGTGTGGCGCGGGGTGCGAGAGAAGCGCTTCTCGCCCTACTGGGGTCTATCGCGGTGGCAACACGCGCGCCTGAGCCGCGTGTTGGCTCGCGCGTTTCAAGCCCGTTTTGGATGGCGAACCGAACCGTTACCAGACGTACGGCGTTTCGCGTGGCACGTCTTCCGTTGGCCTGCTTAAACGCGAACGCGCGCGGGTGCACGCAAAGGTTGTAGAACGGTCATGGGCGAGAGGGAGGCGCAGGCTGTCGCCGTTGGCACCGCCGCCGCAGGCTTCAGCCTGCGGCTAGTTTGCATAAAATTGCACGCGGGTAGTTCAGCCCAACG
>JAADFA010000143.1 GCA_013153135.1 Chloroflexota bacterium | reverse complement strand
TCTCTTCTGCTGATAGAGCACCTGTAGCCGCGAGCGCGCTCCCGTCCGAGCCTGAGGCGCATCCCGCTGACGAGGCACCTGTGCCTGCCAAAGCGGCTCCGGCCACGCCGGACGTGGGCGCGGATGAGGACGTCCCCTCGACGGCAATCGATGATGCAGGGCCTTCGCTCCCACCCGAGGCCATTGAGGCTGGCCTTTTGGCGTGGCGCGCGGAAGCGTGGGAACAATGGATGACTACGCACGCGCCCGACGCGGGGCTCGTGCGGGCTGCTCGCTGGTTGGTCTACGTGGTGTGGTTCTTCGCCCTTCTCGCGTCCGTGCTGGCCATCATTGCTTTGTTCGCTATGACCTGAGGAGAAGGCCTCATGCCTATCTATCGACCGCAACACTTCGATGAAGCCCTGGCGTGGCTCCAGCAACCTAACGCCCGCCCCATGGGCGGGGGGACGCATATCCCAGACGCGGATGACCCGGACCGCGTTTGGGTGGATGTGCGCGGCTTGGGACTTGATGCTATCGAGCGCGACCGGGGCGCGTGGCTGCGTATTGGCGCGACGGTTCCTTTGGCCCGGCTGGCAAGGCAGGACTCTTTGCCCGCAGGGCTGGCCGCGTTGGTACGGGCCACGGCTCCGCCAGAGATCGCTGCGCGCGCGACCGTCGCGGGTACCCTCATGGCCGCGCACGGGGCGACGCCCCTGGCCGCAGGGCTGATGGCCCTGGATGCAAATACCCTGTGGATGACGCCCGAGGGTGAAGAGGTCATCCCCTTAGGGGATGTGTACGCGTTGCGGGCCTGGTACACCACAGGCCCGCGCTTGATGACCGCGGTGCGCGTGCCCTTGGCCCCGCGCGTCGCACATCGACCACGGTTCTCAGACGCGGATGCGCCGCTCGCGCTCGTGGTGGCCGCGCGCTGGCCGCGGGGGCGCACGCGCTTGGTATTGGGGTTAGGTGAGGCCCCACAGCTGGTTTTGGATGGCCCTTCGCCGGATGGTTGGGAGCACGCCCTCGCGAGTCGGTATCAGGCCCTGCAGGCCGCGGCGCGAGGCGTCTCTTGGGAGCAGGTGCGGGAATGGGCGCGGCAGGTCCTGCGTGAGGTGTGGGCCGAATGAGGGCACGTTGGGCCGCGGGGGCCGCCCTTGTTGTGGCCTTGGGGTTGGTCCTGGGCTATGTGGCCGCGTCCATGCGGTTGTATCGGGCGGGCTTCCCTCTGGATGATGCCTGGATTCATCAAACCTATGCCCGGGAGTTGCGTGTGCGAGGCCATTGGGCCTATCGCCCCGATGGCCAGGGGCGCGGAGGCGTGACCGCGCCGCTATGGGTCATGGCCTTGGCCTTGAGCCAGGCGGTGTTGCGTGCCCCAGGGCCCGCCGCGTGGGTTTGGGGCACGTTGGCTTTGGCCGCGTTGGCGACCTTGGCGTGGGCTTGGCCTGGGCTTACGCCACGCGCGCGATGGGTCGCGTGGGCCGCGGTGCTCGGGGAATGGCACCTGGTTTGGGCCGCGGCTTCGGGTATGGAAACGGCCGCGTTCGCGGCGGTGGCCTTCGCCAGTCTGGCCGCGTTGGCCCGTCCGCAGCCGCGGTGGCGCCTAGCCGGGCTCGCGGCAGGGGTCGCGGTCTGGCTGCGGCCCGAAGGCGTGTTGCTCGCGTTGCCCGCCGCGTGGCGTGCGATGGGCGAGCTTGGCCCTTGGCGGATGCGCGCACACAAGGTTGCGCGCTTTGTCGTCCCTTTGACCCTGGCCGTGCTGGCGTACGTCGCGTTTCACCGCGCGCTCCTTGGCGTTTGGTGGCCGACCACGGGGCAAGCCAAGATAGCCGAATACGCGATTTTGCGCCAGCGGCCGTTGCTATCGCGTTGGGCGCGCGTTGTGTTTCCCATCCTGGTTGGCCCTGGGTGGATTTGGCTTTTGTTCGCCTTGGGGAATGGCTTTGTGTCCCTTCGCCGCGGGTCGCGCGCACGATGGTTTCGCGACCCCAGCTCGTTGCTTCTGCTGTGGGCGTTGACTCATACGGGCGCGTATGCCTGGGCCCTGCCCGTGACGTATCAACACGGCCGTTATGTAATGCCCGTGCTCCCGGCCGTGGTGCTTGCGGGCGTGCTCGCGTGGCAGCGGTGGGCGCGTGCGGCTCAGCAGGGGCGCGCGCGGCGCTTGCAGTTCGCGGGAATTGCCCTGGCCTTGGGGCTAACGGTGGGCTTTTTGCCCCTGGGCGCGCGTGCGTTTGCCTGGGATGTCGCGTTTATCGAGAGCGAAATGGTGGATACCGCGCGCTGGGTGGCCCAGCATGTACCACCGGACGCGGTGGTGGCCGCGCACGATATCGGCGCCTTGGGTTACTACGCGCCGCAGCCCCTGGCCGACTTGGCAGGTTTGCTTTCGCCTGAGGTCATTCCGTTTATTCGGGATGAAGAAGCCTTGGCGCGTTGGCTCGTGACCCAGCAAGCTCGCTATTTGGTCACGTTCCCCGGCTGGTATGAACGCCTGGACGCATGTTCCACACCTTTGTTTGTAACCCGCGCTCCTTTTGCCCCTAAACTGGGCGGCGAGAACATGGTGGTGTATCGCTGGCAGCCATGCCCCACCCCGGCTGCGCGCTAAGGCCATGGCCACTCGCTAGCTTCAAAGATACGTTCGAGCAGAGGACGGGCTTCCGCAGGTGTCATGCGCCGCGGCTTGGCCCAGTCCACAAAATAAATGGGAATAAGCTGCGTACTGACGTGGCGATTTTCATAAAAAACATGAATTGCAATAAGAGCCTGGTCGCCGTATGGAACAGCCCCCTTTTGGTCAAAGAACAAATTCCCCAAACCGTACATTAGCAGGGCCCCATGATAGAAAGCCATGCCATGGGGATGGTGCGCTTGGCTGCCGCTGACAATGACCGCACCCGCGTCGGCCGCGCGGCGGAACGCGACCTTGAAGGATTCAGGCGGGTCAAAAACGTAAAGCTCATAATGTTGATACGTGACAATGGGAAGGTAGCCTTCGTCCCGCAAGCTGCGCACCCGTTGCGTGAGCAGATCCCAATCGCACGCCACTGCACCAGGATAGTCGGCTGCTGCGCGTGCGTACCCGCCACCTTTGACGTTGCAGCCGATAAACGCGATGCGATTGCCGTTGTGCTCAAACTTGGCGGGTCGCCAACCGTCCTCCCAGTTTTCGCCCCCACCATAGTAGGCCCACCCACGCGCGCGATACATATCAAGGGTGTAATACACCGCGTCTGGACCGCGGTCATTCATGTGATCTCCAGCGAGCTCAACCACGTCAGTCCCGATGGCTTCGAGCAAGCCGATGTATTTGGGCGCGCTGCAAAATCGCAGGTCGGGTTGTCGTGGGTTGGGCGGTGGGCAGTCCGGGTCAAAGGGCACTTCGTTGTTAATATGCAGGATGTCGACGCTCGCCAGGAGCGGACCGATGTCTTCCGCAGGGTAGGTGATGCCCTTGATCTCCATCAGCCACGCGGTGGCCCGGACCAACGCGGTCACCCCGGTTAACGCGACGCGGGTGAGACGGTTTGGGTTGAAGTTCGAGGGTGGTTTCGGCGCGTCGGGCTGCGTGGCGGCGGGGCCCTGCACGCCCAGGGGGAGGTGCAACGGATAGTCGTTGTGCCAGGGTTCCCGGCCGTCCACGCGTAGAATTTTCCAGCGAGGGTCCACGTCTTGCCAGGGGATGATGGCCCATGTCGGCCGGTTGCGCCACGCGGTCTCCAGGAGCGCGTTGCTTGGGAGTAGCCGGACACGTCCTGCCGCGGGTGGTCCCCATCGGGCGCGCAAGATGGTGGCGGTGTCCGTGCTCATCAGGAGCGGGGGTTGATGTGGCCAAGGGGCGGTGTCATGGCCTTGCCAAAACGCGCGCACATCCTCGAGGCGCACGCCATCGACAAAGGTCGGGAATGGGGCCACGACCACCAACGTCCAGTGCGCGACCGCGGCTTGGTCCTCAGAGGCCCATGTCCAGATGAGGTCGGCCTGAGTGGGGTCTGCGCTCCATTGCCAGCCTTGGGGCAGAGGGACGCGCGCGAAGGTTTGGGGCACGTCAGGGGCCAAGGCGACACGCCGCGCGAGGGGAGTAGGCGTGGGGCGGCGAGGAGGTGTTGGGGGTTGGGGCTGAAAGGGGGTAACTGTGGCCTGTGCAGCGGGCGTCGCGAGCGGCGCGGGTTGGGCTACGGCCCCTTTCCACCCGCTGCACGCAGCCGGGATAATAAGCAGCCATCCAAGGAATAACCAGCGACGCATGACCTTGCCTCCTGACGGGCTGCGTTTAGTCCTGGGCAGTGGCCGAGTGACGGCTTGAGCCACGCGTGGCGTAGGGGGCCAGCGCGGCCACCGCGCGCGGCGTCAGACCGCATAGATGGAAGATAAGGCCCTCGAGCGGCGTGGTAAAAGGGAACGCGATCAAGTGCGCGCGGCAGCCTGTGCGGCAGTCGCTTGCGCCAAACCCCGGTGCAGGGATGAAAGCGTCGCGGCGCGCGGCTAGGTATTGGCTCCAGCGGCATTCCCAGGGTTGGGCTGGGCTCGGGTCCAGGGTGTAGAGCCATCCCACGGGTTGCGCGTACGCGCGAAGGTGGTCGATGTGCCAGTGGCGTCGCTGCGGACCGTGCCAATGGCGGCCCAATCGCGCGCGCAACCCACCAGGGCCCCGCGCTTGGCCTGCGTACGCATACCACCCCGCAGGGAACCATGCGCCACGTCCGCGCGCGAACTTGATCCATTGCCCGCGCCCAAGGCGCAAGAGAAGCACATAAGCCCCCGGCCGCGCGGGCCAGGGTTCATAGCGCGACATAAGCCCATTGTACCGCGCTGGGCAGGCAATGGTACACTCATGCCAACGGTTCGGCTGTTGCGTGAGGAGGCGTGGGATGCGGATCGGCATGATGGCGGACTTGTACCGGCCCCACATCAGTGGGGTGACCAACTACATTGATTTGACGCGCGAGGTACTTACCTCGTGGGGGCATGAGGTTTTTATTTTTACTTTTGGCGAACCCCAACCTGACGATGACGACTATGTGATACGGTCGCCAGGTTTGCCTTTACGGTTTGCGAGTAGCGGGCTTTATCTCAATGTGCGTTATACGCCCGAGGCGCGTCGTGCGCTTCAGGCGATGGATATTGTGCACGTTCATCATCCATTTTTGAGCGGGCGTTTAGCGTTACGGTACGCAAAGCCTGTGAACATTCCTATCGTGTTTACCAATCATACCCGCTATGACCTCTACATGCGCGCGTATTTGCCTTTGGTTCCTGAGGCATTGGGCGACATGGCTCTGCGGGCCTATTTGCCACGGTTTTGCCGGGAGATTGACCTGACCATCGCGCCGTCGCGAGGGGTATTGAAAATGTTGCGTGATTTAGGCGTGGACGCGGATATCCGCGTTATTCCGAACGGCGTAGACTTGACGGCGTTCACCCAGCCGGTTCAGCCCGTCGCGCGCGAGCAATGGGGCATAGGGCCCGAGCATGTGGTGGTGATGTACGTGGGACGTCTGGGCCCTGAGAAGAACTTGCCTTTTTTGTTGCGTGCTTTCTGGGGAATGGCGCAAGTTTATCCCCAAGCCCATTTGGTGCTTGTGGGTGATGGCCCAGAACGGGAAAATTTGCAAGACCGCGTTCAACATATGCGTTTGACCGATCGGGTTCATTTTGCGGGTATGGTGCCATATGAGGATGTGCCCCGTTATTTGGCCGCCGCGGATATTTTTGCTACGGCTTCGGATACGGAGGTGCATCCATTATCTGTGATAGAAGCCATGGCTTCGGGCTTGCCGGTGGTTGGGGTACGTTCGCCTGGGGTGGGGGAAGTGGTGGAGCATAACCGGACGGGACTGTTGGTTGAGAAGGATGTGGCTGCTTTTGCGAGTGCGTTAGGGCGCCTGGTTGGGGATGGCGCTTTACGGCGACGCTTGGGCGAGCAAGCCCGCCAGGCCGCGTCCGCGTTCGACATTCGGCATACGACTCGAGCATTGGTGTCGGAATATGAGCGACTGATCCGCCAACATCGCCAACACCAGGTACCCTGGTGGCGCCGCTGGTGGACGCGGTGGTGGCACTCGGAGGACGTGCCTCTTCTGTTCTAAAAAAGAAAAAGCCCCATCTCGGGGCTTGGGCTCAAGGCTGGGGGCGGTGGACTCGAACCACCACATACGGATCCAAAGTCCGCTGTCCTGCCACTTAGACGAGCCCCCAGCGGCGCTTCTTATTATAGCGCTCGCTGCACGCTTTGACAAGCCCTGATGCTGAGGGGGTGCACGCAAATGTTGTAGAAATGTCACGTAGCGAGAGGAAGGCGTAGAGGGCTGTCACCGTTGAGCCAGGCACAACGCGCCTTGAGC
>JAADFA010000020.1 GCA_013153135.1 Chloroflexota bacterium | reverse complement strand
CCCCATGGCCCACCCCAACCCTGCCCCCCGCTCCCCAGGCTGACCTGGTGCTCGCCCACGATACCTTAGTCACCCCACGCTGGCCCTGGGTTTTCGAGTCCGACGCGGGCTGGAGTCGCTTCGCGCATGGCGTGCTCTGGGTGCACCTCGAAGCCCCCGCCTACACCCACGCGTTGGTGTTGGAGATGCGACCGCAGGATGTTGAGGTGCAAGCTCGCTTCCGGGTGCAGAAGCCCGTCCCTGGGGCCTATTTAGGTTTGACGTGCCGCTATCAGGATGGGCAGAATTTCTACGCGTTTCTGCTGCGCGCGGATGGGCAGGTCGCGATCGCGCGCTATCAGGGAGGCCGTGAGCGGCTCTTATGGCCGTGGTCCGTCGTGACGGACCCTTTGCAGCCTGGTCAGATCGAAGACCTTACCATCCAGTGCCAGGGACCATACTTGCGCTTTTGGCTCGCGGGCCAGCTGGTCGCGCAGACACAAGACCCCGCGCTGGCGCAGGGCGACGTGGGCTTTCTCTTTGGCACATGGGGGCAAGGCGGTTGGGTCGCGGGATTGGATGAGTATTGGGTTCGCATGCTCCCCGCGCGGCAAGCGAGGTGACCCATGGGCCGAGCGGGATATCTGGTGACCAAACTGTGGCAGTTCAGTCTCGAGGCCTTGCAACGCCCGAGGTTGCTCCCGCGCTTGCTCCGAGGGCTGTGGCGTGGGGCTCATTTCGCGGAGTATCTCAAGATGTTGCGCTATGTGCCCTGGTTGGACCAGTGGCACATTCGCACGGTGCTGGATGTGGGCGCGCACGTCGGTGAATTCGCCTCGGCCGCGTGGGTGGCCTTCCCTCAGGCGCGCATTTACTCTTTTGAACCGCAACCCCAGGCGTTCTCACGGTTGCAAGCCAAAATGGGCTCGCGCGGACGGTGGCAGGGGTTTCAGCTCGCCTTGGGACGGGAGCCTGGCCGGTTGCCCATGTGGCAAAGCGCATACTCGGCCGCATCGTCGCTCTTGCCCATGGCTGAGGCCCACCGGGAGGCCTTCCCTTGGACCGCGCCGCGGGCCGTTACCGAAGTCGAGGTACAGACGTTGGACGCACTGCGCTCCCAGCTTGTGTTGGAACCGGGTGTATTGCTTAAAATCGACGTGCAGGGGTTTGAGCTCGCCGTGTTGGAAGGCGCTGAAGCCACATTGACCCAGGTGGATGTGTGTTTGGTTGAGGCTTCGTTTGAGGAGCTCTATCACGGCATGCCGGGCTTTGACGCGCTGTATCATTTTTTGACCACGCGGGGGTTTGCCTATCGGGGCGCATGGAGTCAATTCCTCGCGCCTCAAGATCACCGCATTCTGCAGCAAGACGCGCTTTTTGTGCGTGAAAAGGTGTAGCCCCTGGGCGCATACTGCGCGTTACGGCACCCCGCTGAGGAGGTCTTCCTATGCCCCGTCGTCCTTTGGTGGCTATTGTCGGTCGGCCCAATGTGGGCAAGTCGACCCTGTTCAACCGTTTGATTGGCGAACGTCGCGCGGTGGTCAACGACGTGCCCGGGACTACCCGCGACCGGCTGGTCGGTACCGCGGAATGGTTGGATCGAGTCTTTGACGTGGTCGACACCGGTGGGCTGGACCCGACCGCGGCCAGCCGGGGCAAAGAGCCCCTTTCTGTGGACTCCGCACCGTTTATCGACGCTATCCGCCAGCAGGCTGCGGAGGCCATCCAGGCCGCCGACGCGGTGCTGTTTGTGGTCGACGCGGAGAGCGGGGTCACCGCGGCCGACCGGGCTGTCGCGGAGACGTTGCGTCGGTTGCAACAACGCAAGGGCGATAAGCCCCATCCGCCTGTGCTCTTGGTGGTTAATAAGGTGGACTCGGACCAAAAGGCCGAGGACCTGTACGCGTTTTACGAGCTTGGTTTCGGGGATCCCATCCCCATCTCGGCCCTGCACGGCCGCGGCTTGGGTGATATGTTGGACCGTTTGCTCGAGATCATTCCATGGGCTCCACGCTTTGATGAGCAAACGGATGACGAGGATGTGCCCAAACTGGCCATCGTGGGGCGGCCTAATGTTGGCAAGTCTAGCTTGCTCAACCGGTTGCTTGGCCAGGAGCGGGTGTTGGTCAGTGACATCCCCGGTACAACCCGGGACGCGGTGGATACGCGGCTGCGTTATTTCGGCCAAGATGTGGTGCTTATTGATACCGCGGGCATCCGCCGCAAGGGGCGCATTGAGCCCGGCGTGGAAAAATACAGTGTGCTGCGCGCGTTGCGCGCACTCCAGCGGGCGGATGTGGCCTTGTTGGTGATCGATGCTACCGAAGGCGTGACCGCCCAGGACGCACACATTGGCGGCTATATCCAGGACGCGGGCGCGTCGGTGGTTATCGTGGTTAATAAGTGGGACGCGATCGAGAAGGATGCGTACACCATGAACCGTTTTACCGAGCACGTGCGGCGGGCGTTGCATTTTCTGGACTACGCGCCCATTCTCTATGTTTCGGCAAAGACGGGGCAGCGCGTCGGCCAGATTTTGCCCACGGCCCTGGAGGTGTATCAGGCTCGCTATACCCGCCTGCCTACGTCGCTGGTCAATCGCATTATCGGCGATGCGGTGGACCAGCATCCCCCGCCGCCTATGAAAGGCTCGAAGGCGCTTAAAATTTATTTCGCGGCTCAAGTTGGGGTTGCGCCGCCCACATTTATGCTGCGGGTAAATGATCCAAAGCTGGCTCATTTTTCATACCTGCGTTATTTGGAAAATCGCCTTCGCGAAGCGCATCCCTTCCCAGGCACGCCCATCCGCCTGCTGCTCAAGGAGCGGGAGCGCCGCAAGAAGGGCAAGCGCGCGAAGTAGCTCGGTTTCGGACGGCCGCCCCTCGGGCTCGCCCCGGGCGGTATAATGCCAACAATTCCACTTTAGGAGGCGCGAGCCATGACGTCGCACCGTGTTCCCCCAGAACTCGCTGGCACGCAGGTGCTTTGGAACCTGCGGCGGGGTGTCTTGTACGAGCATGCGGTAACGCAAAGTCAGGGGCAGTTGAGCCACGACGGCGCGATCGTTATCAACACAGTCCCTTACACGGGACGATCGCCACGCGATAAATTCGTGGTTCGGGAACCGCAGACCGAGGCCCACATTTGGTGGGGCGAAGTCAACGTGCCTTTTGACGAGGATGCGTACATGCGCCTGCGCGGGCGTTTGCTGGCCTATCTGCAGGGCAAAAAGATGCTCTATGGTCAGGATGTCTACGCGGGCGCGCATCCGGAACACCGTATCCGGGTGCGCATGATCACCGAGTCGCCGGTGCACGCGCTCTTTGCGCGCAATATGTTCTTGCCGTTGGAGGGCGAACATCCAGTTTTTGCCGAATACACCATCTTGCACGCGCCGTACTTCAAAGCTACGCCCGAAGTCGACGGCACCCGCTCCGAAGCGTTTATCATTCTGCACCTGGGCCGCAAAGAGGTCATCATTGGCGGTACCGCGTACGCAGGTGAAGTTAAGAAGTCCATTTTTACCGCGCTCAATTATGAACTGCCCCTGCGTGGGGTGCTTTCCATGCATTGTTCAGCAAACTACGGGCAAGATAAAAATGATGTGAGCTTGTTCTTTGGCCTTTCGGGCACGGGAAAGACAACCCTCTCGATGGATACGGAGCGTACCATCATTGGTGATGATGAGCACGGTTGGGCGGATGATGGCGTGTTCAACTTTGAGGGAGGCAGTTACGCGAAGGTGATCCGCCTGTCGGCCGAGCATGAACCGCTGATTTGGAACGCGGTGCACCGCTTCGGCGCTATTCTCGAGAACGTGGTCATGGACCCGGATACGCGCGTGGTAGATTTCAACGATGGAAGGTATACGGAAAATACCCGTGGCTCCTTCCCGTTGAGTTTCCTCCCCAATGTGGACCCGGAGGGCCGGGCAGGCCATCCAAAGGTGGTCTTCTTCTTGAGCGCGGATGCGTTCGGCGTGTTGCCTCCCTTGGCCAAATTGACACCGGAACAAATCCGCGATTATTTCTTGTTAGGTTATACGGCCAAACTTGCGGGCACCGAACGAGGTGTGAAAGACCCCAAAGCCACCTTTAGCGCCGCGTTTGGCGCGCCTTTCTTGGTCCACCACCCCAAGCGCTATGCAGATATGTTAGTGGAGCTGGTGCAACGTAACGGCACTGAAGTATGGCTGTTGAACACGGGCTGGACGGGCGGCCCCTATGGCGTGGGGCATCGCTTCCCCCTGCCGTACACCCGCGCGATGGTGCATGCGGTGCAGCGGGGCCTGCTCAAAGACGTGCCCTTTGAGCAAGAGCCGTACTTCGGCTTGTTCATCCCGACCCAGGTGCCGGGAGTACCGGCTGAGGTGCTACGGCCTTGGCAGACTTGGGCTGATCAAAAGGCCTACGAAGAAAAGGCCGCGTACCTCAAGCGCTTGTTTGATGAGGCATTAGCTCAAGCGCGCAGTTAGTAAAATTACGCTAACCTAGGATGCCCCGGTATCCCTCAGAGGATACCGGGGCTTTTTGGCTCATCCCTCTGCCCGGGCAGCCGCGCGGCGCGCTTTCCACCATTCCCACGCCATGGGCAGCACCGAGACCAGGATGATGCCCATTACGGCGTAATGAAAGTTTTCCTTAATGATGGGGATATTGCCAAAGAAATAGCCCAGGAAAAGGAAGAGCCCAACCCAGGCAATGGCCCCCATGACGTTGTAGTACAGAAACTTGCCGTAATCCATGGTCCCGAGCCCGGCGACAAAGGGGACAAAGGTGCGGACAATTGGAACGAAACGGCCAAGGACCACCGCGAACCCACCGTATTTCGCGTAGAACTCCTGGGTTTTGTGAAGGTATTCCTCCTTGAGGAGGCGGCGAAGGAAGGGATTTTGGGAATAAAACAAGCGCAGGCCGATACGGTGCCCGATCCAATAGTTGACGGTGTCGCCGAGAATGGCCGCGCTGGTGAGCAAGATGAACAAGCCCCATACGTTCATCTCGCCCAAGGCCGCGAAGGTCCCCGCGGCGAAGAGTAGCGAATCGCCGGGCAAGAAGGGGGTTACGACCAGGCCCGTCTCGAGGAAAATGGTAATGAACAGGATGGCGTAAATCCAGGGACCGAAATCGCGGATTAGTTGGCCAAGATAGACGTCTAGATGCAAAAAGATATCAAGAATGGTCTTTAGCCAATCCATTGAGATCCTCCTTGGCATCTTCGGCGCGTGTGGCGCGCCGGGGCTTGTGGGCCAAAGGCGCGAGCCGGGACGCGGGTGGATGCGAGGGGCAGGCCAGCCGGGCGTTAAGGGGCGCGAGGGAACAGCGGAGTTTGATGCCAAAGTTCGTTGGATCCGCGGTGGCCTACCGGGTTGCGGCTGGGGATTATACCGCGCTCTGGACACTGGAGCGAAGATTTTAGGCTGGTATAATGATCACACTTCGCGCGAGGAGGAGAGGCTCATGAGTGCGCGGTGGGTATGGTTCTGGGGACTGCTCGGGCTGCTTGTGTTGGGCTGCCAGCGTTCCGCCGCGCATCCGACAGCCGCATCACCAGGGGGTATGACCCCCACCGCGTCCGTACGAGCGCCACGGCCAGAGGTCCTCGCGAGCCCTGAACCCTCAGCCACTGCGACACCTACGCTCTCGCCCTCGCCTACCCCCACATTAACGGCAACGCCAACGGCCACCGCGACCCCAACGCCTTGGCCGACGCCCACCCCGCCGCCCAACGGCGTGGCCGCGACGGATGCCCTGGGTGATGGTATCTACTGCAGCACGGGCAAGCCTGCCCGGTTCGTATTGCCCCCTGGGGTTGACATCTACCACGCGGCCGCGACCGCATCGTGGCCCGCGGATGAAGAGTGCCTTTACCACTTTGTGGTTCTGTTAGCCGAACCCATCGGTCCAACGGGTTTCGCCGGAGGCATCGAGTTTTACCATCCGGAAAAACCCCTGCGCAACCCGCCCTCGCGCACGTGGTATTTTGACAACCTAGGCTTTCTAAGTTTGAACTTCCGTTGGAATCCGGAACGGGAACGCCTGAAACGTTGGGCTGATTGGGTACGTTTTGGACGCTGGCAGGACGTGGCCTTGAAGGGTTACCGCGCGTGGGTAGACGAATCTGGCCGCCTGCATGTCGTGGTACCGTGCCGTTACATACCTGAAGGGGCAACGTGGATTGTCGCGCTGACGGATGCCTATGGTAGCAAATGCGACGTTCTTGGCCTCGGCGATGATGGTCTGCCCGCGCTCCCTCTGCCCCCTACGCCTTCAGGCCCCGAGACGCCAGTGCCGTGATTGGCGCAAAGGGTTGCTTATTTAGAAAGGGTCTAAATTAGCGCGGCGTTTTGGCTAACTTGATGAATAATTGACTGGCGCCCTGGGCACCCAGGCAGCCCTTTACTCCTGTTCCCACGGTGCACGTTGGTAGAGGGCCCAGTTCGTCCAGGCTTCCAACAGCACGAAGTTCGGCGGCGGTCGAAGTAGCGCGACCCAGGGCCCATAGTGCGCGACGGACGCACCGTGGGGTACGAGGACATACGTTACAAAACGCTCGGGCATTTCCATCGCGAGGCCGAAGATAGGGTCCGAGGGCAAGACGAA
>JAADFA010000096.1 GCA_013153135.1 Chloroflexota bacterium | reverse complement strand
GTGGAGGGGACGGTCCCGGTTGAGGGCCTCGGTCAGTCGGCGGTGCCCCAGCGCGTGGCCCATGAAGTCGGCCCGCATGGCCAGGAGCAGGGTCAGGGCCTTATCCTTGCGGGTCGCCTCGACCGCGTCGAGGAGCAGGTCGAGGAAGCGGCGGCGCAGGGTTGTGGCTTCTTCGGTGGTGGGCTGGTTCAGGGTGAAGAGCTCTTCGAACTGGTCGCCGAAAAGGAGCAGCCGCGCGGCGCCATGGCGCTGGAGCACATCCCGGATCACCTCGGCCAGAGGGATCTGGCCCTGGCGCCAGTCCTGGGCCAGTTCCCGGGCTTCGTGCAATTGTTCCCGCGGGGTGGCTTCGGGCATCCACAGGGGCATCAGGCTGTGGGCTAAGGCGAGGAAAGGGTCCTGTCCCGGCCGGAACTCAGTGATGAGCCATCCGGGCTCCTGACGCAAGCGGGGGAAGAGCCCGGCTCGGACCACCGAAGACTTGCCCGCACCCGAGGCGCCGATTAAAAACACGAAGTTGTGTTGCTGCACGGCTGGGAAAAGCTCTTCGTCGACGAAGCGCTCCCGGCCGAAGAAGAAGGGCGCGTCTTGCTCGCGGAAGAAAAACAAGCCCCGATACGGGTTGGCCGGTCGGGCTTCCCAGGCCAGATGAGGCCAGCGGGCCAGAAGGTGCTCAGTGGGGATGCAAAACGCGGCCCGGGTCTCAGGCTCGCGCGCGGCCGCGACCACCAGCCCCACCACACCGTCCTCGTACGCATCCCATACCGGCGCGCCGCTGAAGCCTGGCTGTACCGCGAACCCAGGCGTCTCGGCTTCCAGCTGGATCCATCCCCGGCCCACGGTCGCGCGCAGGAAGCCGTGGGCCCAGGTCCCCTGGGGATGGCCTTCGGGGAACCCCAAGACCCGAAAGGGATGGCCCCACAGGCTCACACCGCCGCTTCGCACCAGGCGGGGCGGATGAACATCTGGGGGAACCTCGTCCAGGTGCAGAACAGCCAGGTCGATCTTGTCGTCCCGATCCTTGACGCGAGCTGCGTAACGAGGCGGGGGACGGTGTGAAGAGCCGAGCAGGGGAAATTCCACCAGGACCTCATCTAGTCCCTGGACGACGTGCGCGCTGGTAAGCACCAGGCCCTTTTGGCGGTTGGCCAAAAAACCCGCGCCCAGGGTGGCCCCGCCTTCCGGCGTCAGGATGCGAACCACAGCCTTTTGCCATGCTTCCATTGCTCGCCGCTCGTTTTATTATAGGTTGAATTCTGATGCCATTATAGCATAACTATGCGATAAGCAAATGCACCTTTGCCGCGCGGGGGCTGGCCGTTGTGGTATAACAAAAGCACCCTGCCGTGTTCGTGATGCGCGGGAACCGGATTTGGCCCAACTTCACGAAAAGGGAGCCGGGCATTCCGTCGGGCGACGCGATAGGCGCAAGCCAAGGCGGAACCCGGCGGCAAGGCTCCCACCTGCCGGGAACGGCGCAAATCCGGGGTCGCACACGGCACGGCGGGGTTTTCTGTTCGCCGGAGGTGCGTTGTGCCTATGGCTCAGCCCTTGGCCGGTCTGCGCGTGGTGGATTTCGCGATCTTTTTGCCCGGCGCGCTCTTGACGCAGTGGCTGGTGCAGCTTGGCGCACACGTGATCATGGTCGAGCGACCCGGGCGGCGGCATTTCCTCGCGTTGCCCTCTGACCACCCCTACTACGCGGCCTTGCGTCGAGGCAAAAAATCCATTGTGCTCAATCTCAAGGACGATACGGACCGCGCGGTCGCGCGCGGCTTGCTGCGCTGGGCTGATGTGCTGGTTGAAGGGTTTCGCCCTGGGGTAATGGAGCGCTTGGGCTTGGGCCCGGACGCGGCCCGCGCGGAAAACCCTCGACTGATTTATGTACGCCTGAGTGGCTTTGGGCAAACGGGCCCATACCGCGACCGGCCCGGTCACGATAACACGTATCAGGCTCTAACGGGTCTGCTGAGCCCCTTCGGTGAGCCGCCCGCAATGCCCCCAGTACAGGTCGCGGACGTGGGGGGAGGTACGCTGCCTGGTCTGGTCGCACTCCTGGCCGCGCTGTGGCAGCGGGAGCGCACCGGCCAAGGTACGTGCATCGACGTGGCCTTATATGACGGCGCGCTCGCATGGACGTACTTCCTTTTGCCCATGCACCAGGAGACGCCTCAGGATCGGCGCTGGCTGCAAGTCTTCCTCGGCCACGTGCCCGCATATCACCTCTACGCGACCCGCGACGACCGCTGGATTGCCCTAGCCGCGCTGGAGCCGCACTTTTGGGAGGCCTTCTGTCGCGCGGTGGACCGACCAGAATGGCTCGGCCGCGCGTTCGACCCGACCCTTATCCCTGAGATGCAGGCACTCTTTCGGCGGCACACCCTAGCTGAATGGCTCGGCCCGGATGGCCAGGGCGGTATCTTGGACCCTACGCGCATGTCCGTCGCGGCCGTGCGTTCGGTCGCGGAGGTGTTGGATGACCCGCATCTGCGCGCTCGTGATGTCTTTGCTCGTGACGAGTATGGTCATGTGCATCCCCGGTTACCTATGCGCTTCGACGGCCAGCGCCCACCAGCCGCGCAGCACGTGCCCCAACCGGACGAGCACGCCGCGTTGATCCGCGCGCTGGCCCAGGGGGACGAATCTGCCGAGGCCCGCTTGTTCTCCGATTAACTGCGTGTCAGCTCCGTAGCTAAGCGCTCGGCCGCGGCGAGCCGATCGGGGATGCCGACCCCATCCCACGCATTGCTCAATAGATAAAGCCCTGGATGCCCGCGAGCCCGTTGTTGAATCGCGCGCACTCGCTCCGCATGGCCGACCTCGTATTGGGGTAGTACGCGCGGCCAGCGAAAGACCCACGTCCGTAAGGGCTCCGCTCGCACGCCCATGATATCGGCCAGCTCCTGTCGCGCCAGCGCCGCGATCTCGGCTTCATCCGCGTGTACGATGCGATCGTTGCCCGCGCGGCCCAGGAAGAGCCGGATGAGTACCGTGCCTTCGGGCGAGCGATGGGGGAATTTGCGCGTGGTCCACGTGCCCGCGACCAATGGCCGACCTTCTACCCGAGGTACGACAAACCCGTAACCAGGCATGGGGTGCGCGATGTCGGTCGCGCGGTAGGCTAGGCTGACTGTCGCGGTCGACGCGTAAGGGATTGTGTATAGTGCATCGGCTAGGGCTGGGTCGAACCCTTCGACCAGCCGCGCGGCCTTCCACGCGGGCAGGGCCAAAACCACCGCGTTCGCGCGCATCGTTCCTCGCTCGGTTTCCACGCGCCATCCCTGGGCCGTGGGGTGCACGCGCGTGACGGGCGCGGATGTGACCAAACGCACGTTCGCGCGCTTGAGCGCGGCGACCAGCGCCTCGACCCCTTGGGTCAAGCCACGGCGCAAGGTGACAAAGGCCGAACGCGTCCTTTGGGGGTTGGCCCCATCCCGCCGCGCGCGAGCCCGCCGGGCCGCGAACAGACCCCAAAGCAGGCTGCCGTAGCGTCGTTCCAGTTCCAGCAACTGGGGATAGGTCGCAGCGACGCTCAACCGTCGTGCATCCCCCGCGTAGATGCCCGCGAACAGAGGTTCGACGATGTAGGCCATCACCTCATGGCCCAAATGCCCTGCAATGAAGTCCGCGACGGAAATGTCGCCATCTGGCGGTGCGACCCGCCGGGGGACCAAATCCAGCGCGGCCCGTAGTTTACCCTTCCATGAGAGCAAGGATGTGCGAAACAAGGGCCCGAGCTGACTCGGGACCATCAGCGTAAGGCCTTCGGGGAGCCGATGCAACCGTCCGCGCGCGAACACGAACGCGCCTTTGTAGCGGGGATCCGTGCCCATGATGGCCTCGTCGAGGCCCAGCGCGCGCCAAAGACGCACGGCCGCAGGTTTGAACGCGAGCACGCTATCGGGACCGCCTTCGACGACGAAGCCATCCTCCATCACTGTGCGAACGACGCCTCCCCAACGGGGCTGGGCATCGACCACGGTGATGCGCCAAGGTTGGGCTACGTCCGCCTGCCGTTGGACCAGGGCATAGGCCAGGCCCAGCCCGGCCATACCACCACCGACGATAACGATGTGCGGCGCGTCCATGGCACTACTCCTCGGCTGCTAAAGCCCGCCAGACCAGGTCCTCCAGGGCCGCGATCAGGCGCGGGTCATCGTTGAGCGATGCGGACCGCTCCATGTGCAGGCCTAATTGGTCCGCGTGGGCTTTGAGCTCGATATCCAGGTCGTAGAGCACTTCCACGTGGTCGGTGAGGAAGCCAATGGGAACCACGAGCACGTGTTTCACGCCCTGTTGGGCCAGTTCGGTGAACACGTCCGTTATGTCCGGCCCGAGCCAGGGCACGGCCTGCGCACCTGCACTCTGGTACGCGACCCGCCAGCGCGCGAGTCCAACCGTCTCCGCCACCCGTCGCGCACTCTCCTCGACCTCTTGGGGATAGGGATCGCCTTCCTTCACAAAGTGCATAGGGATGCTGTGCGCGGTGAACACGGTGACCACATCCTCAGGATTGGGGAAACGGGCCAGGGCCTCCTGCACGTGGCTCGCGACCGCGGCGATGAAATCTGGATGGTCCCCCCAGCGTTCGACCTTGTGCACTATGGGCTTGGATTCGAGATCTGCCACCGCGCGGTCCACCGCGGCCAGGTAGGTGCCAACGCTGACCCGGGAATATTGGGGCGCGAGAGGTATGACAACCCAGCGACGATAGCCGTCTTGGTGGATGATGCGCGCCACATCGTGGATATAGGGCTTCCAATACAACATGCCCACGTACACGCGGCTTTCGGGGGCTCGGGTTTGCAGGCGGGCTTGCAGCGCCCGCGCCTGCAGGCCGACCAACGCCGGCAGGGGCGACGCGCCGCCGATGCGCGCATAGCGCTCCTGCACTTCGCGCACGAGTTTTTCTGGAGTGGGGCGTCCCTGCCGGATGTTGCGTAAAAACTCGGGGATTTCGTCCAATTGTTCAGGACTCCCGAAAGATGTGAGAAAGACCGCGAAGGGCTCCATGATGGCCTCCTCGGGACGGGGCCCACGCTGAATCGGCGCGGGTGTTTGGGCCCAGTGTATGCTAGGGGCCTTAAAGGTGCCAGGAAGATAGATAAGAAGGGGATGAGAAAGAGACACGAGGGATGGTGTGTTTAATGTAAGTGCACGCGGATGTGGTAGCGGGCGAGTTCAGCTGCCCGTGGGGCGCGGGCGCGGGGCATGGGGCAGCGAAGATAGCGGACGGGTTTCGCCGCCCGCGGCATGGGCTTCTACGAGATTTGCCTGCACCCGTTAACGTTCTCGGCGCGCGAGGAGGGCACGTCCCATGTTAGAATACACTACCTTCTAGCCTGCGCTTCCAAAAGGAGAACGCGATGTCCATACTCGACGAAGTCGTTCAGCAGATTCTTGACGATCTCCGCCGCCAAGGTATCGATCTAGAGAACCTTCCGCCGGAGGAGTTCAACCGACAGCTGTACCTGCTACTGCAGGCTGTTGGCGCTGAAATGATGAAACGCTTTCTGGAGTCCAGAGGCCGCCAGGCGCGACGCACCCCAGAGCCGGATGACCCGGCGAGTGCCCCGACAACTGATTGACCGACGTTGTCTGGAGCAGACCAAGCTAAGCCCGTGACGCGCGCCTCGGGGAATTGATGTTCTGGTCCCGCGGGCTCATCGCGTTGGCTTTTGGTATTGTGAGGAGTTCTTGACGACATATCGACGCGACTCTATCTTATGCTTGTTCTAACCTGCTTCCAATATGCCCATACATACCCTAAACCTGAACCTGCATAAAAGAAGGTAAAAATAAATAATTCAGCCAATGCTTTTATTAAAGAGCGTACCTTTTCTTGGGTTGTATACTGATATTCTCCACTCGTCAAACTCCACGTCGCGAGTACCCCAGGTAAGAAAAACAGGGATAGCCCTATAATTGTGCCCAAGATAACCCATAAAGTATAGATTATAGCGCTTTTACGCGTTGGCCCAAAGTTATAAAAAATATACACAGGCCAAGCATACCAAAATAAACCGTTGAGCGTGGCTATGCTGGCTAGAGACGCTCCTAAGGTAACGAGCCGGATACCACCAGCTAATTCTTCACAATAAACCACCCCTTGGGACGAGTTCGTTTGAGTTTGTGTTGTGAATGAAGCAATCGTTAGAATTTGCAGAACTACAAAAAACAACGTAAAAATGTATCCCCAATTCCATATTATTCCTAGCCATAACAGCTTTTTCATAGCAAGTCTCCTACTTGTAGGATGACTACTTCTCAGATAAATTTGCAGCCCCTGTGCGCTTTCACGTATCCTGTGAGGCAATACGCCTTTGGATGGGCAAACTTTCATCATCCACGCACGCGCGGTGTCTTGCTGATATTCTGATATTTTACTATTTATCCAAAAAGCGCCTTCTCCTCAACGCTAGCAGCATATGAACGTGAGGCTTATAGTTCGCGGTTTTTCCTCTCGTTACTCCGTCATGGAGAGGCTGGTGACCTGTCCCGGCGCGTGGGTGCAGGCAAATCTCGTAGAAGCCTATGCCGCGGGCGGCGAAACCCGCCTGCTATCCTTGCCGTTCCATGTCCCGCGCGCTGAGCCTGC
>JAADFA010000049.1 GCA_013153135.1 Chloroflexota bacterium | reverse complement strand
GCCAGGCTGAGCCCGAGGGACCATGCAGGTTGTTCATCCGCTAGGGAAGCTCGGGCCCGCGCCTGGCGGAATCGGGCACTATAGCGCCAACGTAAAACCCGAGCCTGCTCAGGTGTAAGCAAACCTTCTTCTTCCCACGCGCGAATATAGTCCAGCAGCCAGGGGACGTCGGTGGTGGCGCTGTACCGTTCATAAAACGCGTGGGCCGCGGGGCTTTGGAGCGCGGCCCACGCGGCCTCGCGCACCTCGGGCGGTTCGCTTGGATTGGCCGCCAAACTCTCGACTCGACGCCATACCGGCGCGGCGTCGGCCCTTGTAGCTTCGGGCGCTTGAGGCCAGCGTTGTAACCACGCGCGCCGCTCGTCCGGATTGGGATGGGCGAGCCTCGCGAGCCAAGCTTGATAAGTCATACCCCCTCCCCAAATTGGGCTAACCGCCTTGCGGCGCGCTCAGGCCAGGGGGCGCGGGAGGCCAGGACCGTGAAGCCGGACGTCCTCCGGCCGTTTGGGCCATAAACCAGGGATACGAGTGCCGCAACGTGGACATGTACCTTGCGGCGTGAGGTGATATTCCTGCACGATGTAGCCGTACCGTCGGATGAGCAATTCGCCGCACTTGGGGCACCAGGTATGCTCGAAAGGTCCCACGCGACCGGGTAAATTCCCCGCGTACACGAAGTTGAGCCCCTCTTCTTTGCCTATTTCAGCGGCTCGTATGAGCTGATTTACCCGGGTCGGCGGTGGATCGGTCATTTTGTAATCAGGATGGAACGCGGTTACGTGCCAAGGGATGTCTTTGGAGACCGACGCGATAAAACGCGCGGCTTCGCGCAGCTCGTCCTCGCTATCGTTAAAGCCAGGCACGACGAGCGTCACCACTTCCACCCAGAAACCCATCTCGTGGGTCATACGAATGGTATCCAACACTCGTTGCAGCACGCCCCCCAGGCGTCGGTAATTCTTGTCGTTCATTGTTTTGAGATCAATTTTGTACGCATCCGTGTGCGGTCGAATGTACTCCAATACTTCACGGGTCGCGTTGCCGTTGGAAACGTAACCCGTAATCAATTCTGCCTGTTTGGCAGGACGGAAGATGGCCATGGCCCATTCGCTGGTGATGAGGGGTTCGTTATACGAGGAAATCACAGCTTTAGCCCCTTGCTCCAGGGCCATGCGCACCAAGTCCTCAGGTTCGACGCGGTGGACGTAGCGAATGTGCGCGTCACTAACAGGGTCGCGCAAAGCTTGAGATGTGAGCCAGTTCTGGCAATAAGGGCAATGGTAATCACAGCCCAACATGCCGAAGGTGAGCGCGTCGTGACCGGGCCAGACATGATAAAACGGCTTCTTTTCAATTGGATCCACTTGAAGCGCGGCCACGTACCCCCAAGGTACGTATAGAACGCCGTCTTTATTGAAACGCACCTGGCAGATGCCCCGCCTGCCTGGACGAATCAGACAGCGATGGCCGCACGCGTAACAGCGTACCTTATTATCGTCTAGCTTTTCATACAGCTCGCCCGGTCGGGTCAGTTGGTCGAGGAAGTTACCAAGGGATGTTTTGGATTGGGGGGGCTGAATTGCGTTCGTGGCCATGGACCCTCCTCCTGTGTGCAGCCTATAAGGGCAACGATGCGGACAAAAACGCCCCGCGAGCCGCGGGGCAAGCTGGGCTTAGGGTTTCTCGAAAACCCATCGGTCAATATCCCTGCGCCATTCGATTAGCTCTTCGGGCCGAAACCAGAGCGCGATCTCTTGCCTGGCCGTTTCGGGTCCGTCCGACGCGTGGGTTAAGTTACGGCCGATTTCCAGACCAAAGTCATGACGGATCGTCCCCGGCGTGGCCTCGGTCGGCCGGGTCGCGCCCATGGTTTGGCGCACAGCCGCGATCGCGTTGGTACCTTCCCAAACCATAGCCATGACGGGGCCCGACGTAATGTAAGCAATCAAACTCTCGTAAAAAGGTTTGCCCTTATGCACCGCGTAGTGCTTTTCCGCGAGCTCTTGAGAGACCATCATAAACTTCGCCGCGACCAAGCGCAGGCCGCGTTGCTCGAGCCGCTTGATGATCTCGCCAATGAGCCCGCGTTGGACCGCGTCAGGCTTGATGAGGACAAAGGTGCGCTCCATCCTGTTGGCCTCCTTGGAAGTTGGGTTAGTCCGCTTGCAGCAGCTCTTCGGCTTGCAGGTAGACGTCCAGCGCTTCTTGTAAGCGCCCTTTCTTTTGCAGCGCATCACCGAGCAGCTGTAAAAGGTCAATGCTCATTGGGTAATAATATTGGGCTTGCTGCAAGTCCTCGATAACCTGATCCAGGAACTTGCCCCGTCGGACCAAGAATCGGTAGTGCTTTAAGGCCTCGTCCAGTTGGTCATCGGCCAGGGCTTGGCGAGCCTTCTTGAGTCGGCTCCGGTATTTATCCGGTCCCTCGGGCAGGGGCTTGAGGGGCATGGTTGCCCGTGGGGGCACTTGCAGCTCCCGAACCCAGTCTGGCAAGCTGACTTCTACCTCCTCATCCGCCTTTTGGACCACTTCCTCTACCCAATCGAAGCCGGCGTGGGTTTCTTCAGTCTCGCTGGGCGCTTCAGCCACTTCGGGCTCAGGGGCCCAGGCTTCGCTCACGCCGGGGACGGCTGCGCTTGGTTCTTGGGGTGTTTCTTGGAGCCAATCGGCCGGTTCCTCGGCCTCTTGCGTGGCAGCTTCTTCTCCTTCCTCGCTTAGTAGCTCAGCAGTGACTTTGGCCAGCCCCTCCATGGGCGGGATGGCTGTCTCGTCTTCGGCCGCTTCAGCATCACCTAAGGGGAGCCAAGCCTCCGCCGCGGCCTCGGGCTCGGGCTCTGTGGCGGCCTCGGGTGCGAGGCCGGTGAGCCAATCGGGCAGACCTTCGCCCTCCTCGATGGCGGGCGCCTCGGCCTCGGGCTCAGCCTGGCTCACGGCCGGGGCCTCGGCTTCGGCCTCGGGCTCGGCGGTGGCCTCAGGTGCCTCGGCCTCGCCTTCGCGGAAGGAGACGAGTTCCTCGAGGGGAGCGCCCTGCTTGGCTGCGAGTTGCTCGAGCCAGGCCAGGGCAGCCTCTTCGTCCTCGAAGACCTCCTCGGGCACCTGGACCTCGGCCTGGGCCGCGGGGGCCTCGGCTTCGGCCGCGGCCTCGGCTTCCAGGACCCAATCACCAAGGCCGCCTGTTTCCTCGTGGCCTTCGCTGGCCTCGCTTTGGTCTTGCTCCACGATCTCGGGTTGTAGCGCTTTGAGCCATTCGGGCATTTCGCCTGGCGCGACCTCGCCCTCTTCTTCGCTTTCTCCCCAGGCTTCTTCCGCCGCGAGCGCGGCCTCATCCAGGTCAATGGATGGGTCGCGTGGGGCCCAACCCGCGGCCTTCATCCATTCGGGGATAAGTTCTTCAGCTTTTTCTGGAGGAACGTAGGGCCCCGTGGCTTCGGCTTCAGGTTTCGAGCTCTCTTCGGTTTCACGCGCCTCCACGGCCTCGCTCGCGGGTTCCTGCAATTCTTCCGTCGCGCGCACTTCTTCGGTCGTGATCCCTTGCAAGGGGATCTCCTCGGGCTCGGTGTCAGTCGTGGGTGAGGCGGTTTCTTCTTCTTCAAGAGGACGTTTTTCGTCCGCGGCGAGCACCTCCAGTAAGAAGCCAGTATCAACTTGCACTGCGGACACATCGGGCAACGAGGGGATGTCGCCTTCGACGTTGATCTCATCTTCTTCTAGGGCCACCGTGAGCTTGGGCACCTGGATGGCGTCATCGGGTACGCTGTCCGCTGTGGGATGGCGTTCGTCCACCAGGGCTTCGTACGGATCCAGTTCTGCGAGGCGGGAGCGGTACCGTTCGGCTTCGGTATCCTTACCTTGCTTGGCCAGCAGGGTGGCCATAATACGGTTCGCGACCAGGCTATACGGCAGCCGTTGCAGCACCTGTTGAGCGGTTTTTAGAGCTTGCTCGTCTTCGCCCGCGCGGAAGTATGCCTCTGCGAGTAAGGTCTGTAAGTCCAAGCGCCGCGGATTTTCGTGCAAAGCCGCGCGCAGTTCCCAAATCGCTTGGGGATATAGGCCATTGCGCATATACAACCGCGCGAGCGCGGCGCGTGTGAAATGGATGCGCGGGGGCGTGACTCCCTCGCGCTCGCGGTACAGACGACGGATTTCCTCTTGAAGTTGGTAGTTGTTGGGTTGGGCTTCGAGCGCGCGTTCGAGGTGCCAGATGGCCGCGTCCAAGTTCCCTTGCTCTTCTCGGATCGCGGCCATGCCCAGGTGCGCGAAGTCGTCATCCGGTACCGCCGCGAGCACGCGCAGGAAGAGGTCCTCGGCCTCGGTGTAGCGTTCTTTCCGAAGGTAGATCTCGCCCAAGATTTTGTAAATGGGCAAGTACTTCGGAAAGTATCGCAGGATGTGCCGCGCGTGCAGAATAGCCTCGTCGTACTGCTCATCCTGTACTAAATCGCGAAGTTGATTTAGGTAGGTGCGCAAACCAATGGTGCTCATAGGCCGCCTCGCAGAGATTAGGACTACATATAGTATAGCATCTTTCCCTCGGGCTGGATGGGGTTCGTAACAAAACACCCCCACGGCCAGGGGCGTGGGGGCGGCGATGCAGGCATGATGTTGCCCGGGCGAAGTTGGGGTTACGCGGGTTGCCCCTGGGCCACGGGTGGGATGCGGGTGTGCCAATCCGTCGTTTGTTGGTACGCGTGGGCCACGCGAAAGAGCAAATCTTCGGCCAGGGCTGGTCCCATGAGTTGCATCCCGATGGGCAGGCCCTGGTGGTCAAAGCCCACAGGGAACGCGAGGCCTGGCACGCCAGCCAGGTTCGCGGGCAGGGTGAAGATGTCCTCCAGGTACATGGCCAAGGGGTCGTTTACCTTCTCCCCAAGGCGGAACGCGGTGGTGGGTGCGACGGGCGCTGCGATCACGTCCACGGTTTCAAACGCGCGTTCAAAGTCTTGTTTGATGAGGGTGCGGACTTTTTGGGCTTGGGCGTAGTAGGCATCATAGTATCCTGCGGAGAGGGCGTAGGTGCCGAGCATAATGCGGCGTTTGACCTCGGGGCCGAACCGCCGCCCGCGTGTGCGGTAGTATACGTCCCACATGCGCGAGGCGGGCTCGCGGGGGCCGTAGCGGATGCCATCGTAGCGGGCCAAGTTCGCTGAAGCTTCGGAAGGCGCGATAATGTAATACACAGGCACCGCGTATTCTGTATGGGGCAAAGAAATCTCCCGGACGTCTGCGCCCAGATTCGCCAGATGTTGCACCGCGGCGCGCACCGCGTCTGCGACCTCGGCTTGCATTCCGGGTACGAAATATTCTTTTGGTAACCCAATGCGCAAGCCCCGCAGGTCTGGTTCGGCTTCCCAGTTGGGTTCGGGGGGAAGGGGTGCGTCGCGGCTGGTGGCGTCTTTGGGGTCGAATCCGGCCATATGGATGAACAGCGGCCATAGGTCCGCGACCTGGGGCGCGAGCACACCAACCACGTCCAGGGATGAGCCGTAGGCGACCAAGCCGTAACGCGAGATTCGGCCATAGGTAGGCTTGAGCCCGCTCACGCCGGTGAAGGACGCGGGTTGACGTACACTGCCCCCGGTGTCGGTGCCTAAGGCTGCGGGGACCATACGCGCGGCGACCGCGGCGGCACTTCCGCCCGAGGAGCCGCCGGGCACGCGGGTCAAGTCCCAGGGATTGTGGGTTGGGCCGTAGGCGGAGTTTTCAGTGGATGAGCCCATGGCGAACTCATCGGTATTGGTCTTGCCCACAATGACCACGCCCGCGTCAAGCAGACGTCGGACCGAGGTCGCGGTGTAGGGAGGTACGAAGCCTTCCAAGATACGCGAGCCGCAGGTCAAGGTCATGCCTTCGACCGCGAGCACGTCTTTGACCGCGATGGGCAGGCCAAGTAAAGGCGGCACGGGCTCGTCGGGATGGCGGCGTGCACGCGCGCGGCGCGCGTCCGCCTGCCGGGCTTGGGCGATGGCTTGCTCGGGGTAAAGGCTGAGGAACGCGTGGATTTGGGGTTCCAGCGCGTCGATGCGTTCCAGATATGCGCGGGTAACGTCTTCGCTGCTGACCTCGCCGCGCTGCAGCGCGCGCAAGGTTTCCCGAAGCGGCGCGAAGGGGGTCCACGTCATGCGACCACTCCCAAAGTCCGTCCGGGGCGTCAGGCCCCGAGGCGGCGACTACTCCAGCACCGGGGGCACTTTAAACTGTCCGTCCTCGGTCTCGGCCGCGTTCGCCAAGAGCTGCTCACGGGTGAGCCCCGGGCGCGGTTCGTCGGGCCGGAGCACGCTGCGCGGGGGCAGCACGCTGGCTGTAGGCGGTATGCCGCTTGTATCCACCTGGGCCAGCCGCGCGAAGTATTCGAGCACGGCCGAGAGTTGTTCCCGGTACTGTTCAATCTCGGCTTCGGTCAGCTCAAGACGAGCCAAGCGAGCGATGTGGAGGACTTCTTCTCGGGTCAGCATGTTCGTTATTATACCAGTCCTTTGATGGTGTCGGTTGATTTTGGAGGCAGGGGTAAGGCAAATCCTGTAAACGAAGCCCATACCGCGGGCGGCGGAACCCGCGTAAATTCGCGGGCGGCGGCGGAGACCGCCCGCTATGCTCGCCGCCGCGCGTTGGGCTGAACTATCCGCGCGTTATTTTATACCGGCTGTGGGCTTTCAGCTCGCGGCGCTTGACCGTTTCTGCAACATTATATCTGTGTGCCTTCGAATCTTGGGC
>JAADFA010000062.1 GCA_013153135.1 Chloroflexota bacterium | reverse complement strand
CCTGCGGGCAAGGTCGGCGTTGGGGGAGGGGTACGTGTGGGGCGTCGCGTGGGTTGAGGTCGTTGGGTGGCTGTCGCGGTCGGGGCCCCGGTCGCGGTTGGCGTTGGCAGCTGTCTAGGGGCAGAGGCGCCCGCGCGGCACGCGGTCAATCCCCAAACCAAGCTCACCAAGACCACCCAAAAGATGCGACGCGGCAGCTTCATCTTACGCCTCCCGTGGGTTCTCGGGCTCCTGGCCCTGCAACACCGCGAGCATATGTTGATGCAATATGGGATTGGCCGCGACCACGGAGGGTTGCTCCGAAGCCAAGTAATCGGGATGGCCCTCCAGGTCTGTAATCACACCACCGGCCTCGCGCACAATCAGCCCACCCGCGGCCACGTCCCAGGGCTTGAGGCGCAGCTCCCAAAAGCCATCGGCCCGACCGGCGGCTACGTAGCACAGGTCCAGCGCGGCCGCACCCAACCGTAACACGCCCTGGGTGCGACGCAAAAAGCGGTCGTAATTGGCTACGTTGTTGTTCGGATTGGTCCACATGTCGTAAGGAAAGCCGGTGATAAGCAGGCTATCAGCTAAACGGGTACGCTGAGCCACCCGAATTGGGCGACCGTTGAGCCAAGCGCCCTGCCCACGGGCAGCACAAAAACATTCGTCTTGCATAGGCGCGTAGACAACCCCGAGGCGCACCCCTTGGGCATCCGCGTACGCGAGGGATACCGCGAAGTACGGCATTCCATGGGCATAATTGACTGTGCCGTCCAATGGGTCTACGTACCAACGGGGGCCGTCCGGGCGGGTGGGCCGTGAGCCGCTTTCTTCCGCGAAGATGCCATGGTCGGGATAACGTTCCCGCAGTTGGGCCAGCAAAAAGGCCTCCGCGCGTTGGTCGGCTTCGGTGACCAAATCAATCCAGTGCGACTTGTGTCCAACCTGGAGCCGATGGCCGAACAAGGTCTTGAGGATGGCTCCGGCTTGTCGAGCGAGGATCTCCATCTCGCGCAACGAGGGTTCAGCGGTCATGATGGGCTCCTGTGTGGGGATAAATTAGGTTCGCGCAGCGGTTATCTCGATATAAGAGGGGACTTTGTGCAGACTCAATACCCGGGTGAGCCGACGGTCCAGGAGTCGGGTTCGCAGCCACTCGTCCAAGTCATCCAACAACACGGACATCGTGATAACCGTGGGGCGACGAGTGACATAACGATGGTAAAACAGTTGATGGAGCTTCTCTTGGGCCCAATTGGTCGGTGCCTGGCGGCCGAGGTCATCGAGGATGAGCAAGGGTGCGTTGCGCAAACGTTCAAATTGCTGATCGTAGGTCACCGGGCTCTCAGGTCGAAAAGTTGCCCGTAAATGATCCAGCAAATCGGGCACAAAGACAAAGAGGGGCGTCTCGTTGTGCAGGCGCTGATATGCGTGGCCGATAGCCGCGGCCAAATGTGTTTTGCCTCGGCCCGAGGGGCCGAGGAAGACCAGCCATCCTTGCGGATCTTGAGCGAAGGCCTTGGCCGCTCGCAAAGCTTTTTGCAACTGCTGTCGCGCCTCGGCATCGTAGCCCTTGCGAGGAATGCGGAACGTGTCAAAGGTGAGCTCGCGCAACGCGGGCAGCAGGGACATAGCCGGCTGACCAAATGCATCGTCCACGGGGCGACGATAATCAGGCGCGTCGATGGTGATGTGGGTAACCACGTCTGGGTCGCTCAACCGAGAGCGCAAGCGTGGGTCGATCTCCGCGAGCGCGGTGTTGGTAGTAATCACCGTGGGCAAGCGGTTGAGGTAACGGTAGTTGAGCAGCTGAAAGAGCTTTTCTTGGGCCCAGGCCGAGGCTGCGTGCGCGCCCAGGTCATCCAAAATCAAGAGTTCGACCTCACGCACGGTATCAAAGCGTTCATCAAAGTCGCCCGTACGGAATCCTTTTCGGAATTCGTCCAGCAAGTCCGGCACAGTCCAAAACAGCGTGGGGATGCCCTGGCTAACGGCCGCGTTCGCGATGGCTGCGGCCAGGTGTGTCTTACCCGTGCCGTAGGGCCCCATCAATAGCAGCCACCCCTGAGGCTGTTGGGCGAAATTCTTGGCCGCGCGAAAGGCTGCCTCAATCGATTGGGCCTGTGGCTCGGGCGTGCCTGGACGCCCTTTAGGCTGAAAGGACTCGAACGTCATGCGGCGCAAATCGCGCAAGCGACTCCATGCGTACAGACGCTCACGCAGGCGTTGCCGCACCCGTTCTTGCTGGCATTGGCACGGGAAGAGCCGGCCAAAGTCCGGATGACCTTGGGGCACCGCGCGGTAGATGAACCCCACACCGCCGCAAATTGGGCAGCTTGGGTCCCCCGCGCCTGGGTGCGGGCCTGGGTGCGAGGGCGGGTTATTCGTAGAACTGGGCGTATCGGCTCCGGTCGTAGCGTTCGGCATCATCCGCCGGAGCACGTCTTTGATCGGTTCGGTCATGGCGTCCCTCGGTGCGCCAGCGTTCGAGGATGGCCTCGACATAACGCCAGCGCCGTACATTTTGGGCCACGGCTTGTTCCATGGCCTCATAGATCCAATCTTCCGGATAGGCCTCCAAAGCCGCGCGCAAACGGTCCGCGATGAGGGGCGTAAGGGGGCCGAAGTTCTCTTCGTACACCCGAAAGATGCTCGGGCGGTTTAAGTATACCTGAAGGGGCCGCGAGCCGGGTTGCGGGCGCCAGTGCCCAGCCGCGAGGGCATCCATCAACGCACGGCCTTTAGGGCTGTTGAGCGCGATAATCTCAACGGGGTCGGACGTCGTGACGGTGGTACGTAATACCAGCCCCACATCCTCGAGCTGGGCCAGGGCCGCGCGGAGCGCGTCCTCCCGTTGGGCTTGGGGCAAAAAGGCCCAATACGGGTCGTCGCGTACCAGGGTCCAGGTAAGATAGCGGGGCTCGCCTTCTTGGCTCGCGAGGCGCCAGAAGATGTAGAGGGCCAATTGTAGCGCGAGGGGGTCGTGCAATAAGGGGACGACCTGCGCGAAGAACGGCTCAGGGATGGGAATCAGGCGTGTTGGCCCGCGCGAAAATCCGGCAAAACGTTCACCCATAACCCATGGCCTCCAACGTTGTGTTTACTATACCATGGCCTGGGTCACGCGGCGGGGTTGAGCCAGCCTTGTTTTAGAGCCTCATCCACGGTGCCATGGAAGGCTAGGTGTCCGTTCTTGAGCACGGCTACATGTCGTGCGTATTGCCGGGTCAGGCGCTGGTTGTGGGTAATCATCACAATGGTCACGCCCTCTTCCTGATTGAGGCGCCATAGATGGTCCATAAGCGCGTACGCGGTGTTGCGGCTCTGGCCAAAGGTAGGCTCGTCGAGGATGAGCAAGCGCGGGGCCAGCGCCAGCATAGTTGCTACGCTGAGGCGGCGCTTTTGCCCTTGGCTGAGTCGGAAAGGGTTCATATCTGCCCATTCGGCCAGACCGAATCGTTCGAGCAATTCGTTCACTCGCTCCCGGACGCGTTCCTCAGGCCAGCCGTGGGCTCGCAGCGAATACGCGACCTCGTCCCATACGCGCTCGGTAACAAATTGGTGCTCAGGGTTTTGAAACACAAAGCCTGCACGGCGGGTGATCGCCGCGCGCGGCAGGTGCTCGACCGGGTCACCGAAGAGCAACACGTGCCCCGTGGTCGGTTGCAGGCCTAAATGGATCATAAGCCGCGCAAGGGTGGTCTTGCCCGCGCCATTGGGCCCCAAAAGCGCGAGAAAATCCCCTTGCGGAATCGTCAAGTCAATATCGCGCAAAATCCAAGGTCCTTGGGGGTGATAGCGGAAGGAAACCCCGCGCAGTTGGACCGCAGGCGGGTTGATACGCAAGGACGTGGTGAACGTAGCTCGCCATGACGCGCGCGGATCTAAATAGGCCGGGAGCCAAATCCCCGCGTCCAGGGCCGCGTCCAGATGACGGCGAAGGGTGGGCTCCGGCGCGCCGTGCGCAAGCAAGGAGCCGTCCTGGTTCAACAAGATGACCTCATCGACCAAGGGCAGCGCGGCCTCAACTTTATGTTCAATGAGCAGCCAGGTGTGCCCTTGCAGCGTGGCCAAGGTGCGAAAGAATGTGCGCGTTCCCTCAGGATCTAAAAGTGCGGTGGGTTCATCGAGGATAAGCACTGGGGGATGCATCGCGAGAAGCGCAGCCAACGCGACCCGTTGCTTTTGCCCGCCTGAGAGGTCATTGAGGGGATGGTGGCGATACGTCCACATGTCCACCTGGCGCAACGCGGCTTCGATGCGCGGGGGCATGGCTTCGGGCGGTATCGCCAGGTTCTCGAGCCCAAAGGCGACCTCGTCCTCGACGATGAGGGTCGCGAAGCTGGCTTCAGGATCCTGCAGAAGCAACCCCGCGTGTACAGCCATGCGCCCTGGCCCAAGGGCTTGCGGGTCGTGCCCAAGCACCCGGACAGAGCCATAAACACGAGCAAAAATGTGATGGGGAATCAAGCCGGTCAGGGTAAGGGCTAGGGTCGACTTGCCGCACCCCGACGGGCCTAATAACAAAACCCGCCGTCCAGAAGGCACGGTAAAGCTCACATCTCGGAGCACCGGCTTTGGACGGCGGGGATACCGCACAGTAAGGGCTTGGACGGTGATGGCCTCAGTCACGGCTCACGAGGTTACGGTTGCTGCTGCGTGAGTTCCTCCACGGCCTGGATAAAGGCATCGACGTCCGCGGCGCCGTCAATGCGGTAGATCATCTCGCCGTTTTCGTTCAAGAAAATGAACGTTGGCGTCCCTTGCACGCCGTAGGTGAAGCCGTCCAATTTGTCCTGTTCCGCGCGCTGGCGGTAGCGATGTTCTTCTAAGCATTGTGCGAAAGCCTTGGTATCCAGACCGAGCACCTCAGCCATGGCGATGAGGCGTTCCATCGAATATGCGCCCGTATCCTTGCCATGCTGCGGCGCGTTCAAGAAGAGAATATCATGATACGGCCAGAAGGCACCCTGCTCTTCTGCGCAGTATAAGGCTTCCGCGGCCAGAAGAGATTCCTCGCCGATGAATTTGCCCATGGAGCGGTACATGAACTTAGCTTTGCCGGGGAGCACGAGGGCCTCGATCAGCTTAGGCTCGACATCCCGATAGAAGTGCTGGCAGTGGGGGCACTGGAAGTCGGAAAATTCTACGATGGTGATGGGCGCGTCGGGGTCGCCCAGCACGTTGCCGTGGGCCAGGGTTTCGTAATACGGCTTGGGCTCGGGCTTAATAATGCCGCTGGTATCGACTTTGGGCCGCGAGGCTTGTTGGATGAGGATAATCGCGGCCACCATCACAAGCACCCCTCCCACAATGGCGCCGATCACAGCCATTTGCTTACGCCGCCGGGCGCGACGTCGCCGCTCCAACAGGGATTGCCGGTTCGCCATTGTCTCTACTCCTTCCCTCGTGTCGAGGATGGATGTCGGTGGGTGATTATACCAGCCGTGTGGGCTCCTCAGGGATCAAGGTGCGACGTTGGCCTACTACTTTACCGCGGTAATTCGTGATGGGCGCTTCGGGCCACCAAGGGGCCAGGGTATCGGGGGACAGATCAAAGCCAACAGCCCGCAACAGGGCCAGGACGATGGCCCCGCGAGCCAGCTGCCCTCGGTCAGGGTCGGCGATTTTGATTACCACGCCAACCCCGCGCGACATTCCAGGCCAATGCCCGGCACGCACACCCAAGGCTTGATACCCAGCGGCACCGCCTTTGGCGATCACGCGTCCATTGGTCGCGCGCATCACACGTGTATCAAACCGTTCCGGGCCGGCCACCAGTTCGGGATGGGCAACCATGGCCCGGGTGATGCGCATCGCAGCCCGGCCCCAGGCAGGCGACAAATCCGCCGGGTCGACCAGGCGCGCCCAGGCCCATGCCGCGTGGTACAAGGGCAGCGCGAAATTTGGCGCGCTGCAGCCATCGATACCCATGTAAATGCGCTCGGCTGGCCATTGGCTCAGGAGCGCGAGGGCTTCGCGCGCGGCCTGCTGCACCGGGTGTTCGGGGTTAAGGTATGTGGTTATATCCCATCCATGGTGTCGGGCCCGGGCCAAGAACCCCGCGTGCTTGCCCGAGCAGGTGTGATGCAAGGGCGAGGGATCCTGCCCCTGGCAAGCTAAAGCTTGAGCTGTCTTTGGGTCCAAAGGGGGATGAACGCCACACTGGAGCGCGGACACATCCAGACCCACCGAGGCCAACATCTCGCGCACGAGCTGAGTGTGCTTAGGACTCCCGTCGTGGGATGAGACCATCACCGCGAGGTGTTCATCGGTCCAGCCCAGGACATCAGGACCGCCTTCCACTACAAAGGGCAGGGCTTGAAACGGCTTCGCGGACGAGCGCATAAACACGGGCATCATCGGGTCGCCCCACGAGGCGAGCAACCTGCCTGTTGCGTCTACTACCGCGACCGCGGCCATGTGCACATTCTCGAGCAAATCGCCGCGGGTCAACACAACAGCCGGGACAAACCCGGGGTGCCGTTGGGCCATGAGAACCTCCGTGGTAACTGGCGAGTTCGTCGACAGTTGGCGCTGTAAGGACGCATGGTCGTGTACTCAGAGTTAGGTGACCGGCAGTACAAAGTTGGAGGTTTGAAGTTGGAGGTTAGAGGTTAGTGGTTGGCGATAGAGAGTCGGTAGTCGGTAGTCGACAGTCGGTAGTCGGTAGTCGGCCGTAGGGACGCACGGCAGTGCGCCACAGCAGGGAGCGGATAGCAAGGAGCAAGAAGGAGGTTAGTAGTTGGAAGTCGGCAGTCGGCTGGGAAGCGGGGAGCGGATAGCAAGGA
>JAADFA010000005.1 GCA_013153135.1 Chloroflexota bacterium | reverse complement strand
CCCCAGGCCCCGTCGCCGTTCAGTACAAATGTGGCCTGGTTTAGGCCGAAAGGGGGCTCGGTGGGCGCTGCTCGAGCAGCGCGTCTACTTTACGGCGAATATCTGTCACGCCATACATGCCCATCGCCTCGTGGACGAGGGCCATGGTCGCGCGGGCCTCTTCGCGCATCCGTCGCGTGCCTTCCACCAAAATATCTTCAATTAAATCCGGCCGTTGCGCGTAGTACGCGCGGCGTTCACGGATAGGTTCCAAAAAGGCATTCAGGGCGCGCGCGAGCCGTTTTTTGACCTCCACATCGCCCACCTTGCCCTGTCGGTAGCGCTCTTTGAGTTCTTCTACCTCGTCCTTATCAGGGTTGAAAATCTCGTGGTAGCGAAAGACCACGTTGGACGGTTTATCCGGGTCGCCAGGGATATCGGGCCGCGTGCGCGTCGGGTCGGTGTACATGCGCATTACCTTGGCCTGCACCACATCGGGGGGGTCGGAGAGGAAAATGGCGTTATTCAGGCTTTTGCTCATCTTCGCTTTGCCATAAATGCCCATCAGGGTCGGGACTTCGCCAATAAGGGCTTTGGGCAAGGGGAAGACTTCGCCATACCAGCGGTTGAAGCGCCGCGCGATCTCGCGCGTGAGTTCGACATGTGCTTCATTGTCCTTGCCCACGGGCACCAAATGCGCACGCGGGAGCAAAATATCCGCAGCCTGTAGAACGGGATAGCCAACCAAACCAAAGGGCAGGGTATCTTCATCGATGTTGGCTGCTCGGGCCATGTCCTTAATGGAAGGCAGGCGGGTAAGCCGCGGCAGGGTGATAAGCATTTCAAAAATTAGATTAAGTTCATAGGTTTCAGGAATCGCGGATTGCACAAAAATGGTGCTCTTTTCAGGGTCAATCCCCACGGCCAAATAGTCGAGCACCATGTCGTGGATGTTCTGGCGCAGTTTAGCAATATCTTCTCGACGCGGTTTGGTCGTCAAGGTATGCAAATCTGCAACAATAAAGAAGCATTCGTATTTATCCTGCAGGGCTACGCGGTTTTTTAAGCTACCCACATAATGCCCCAGGTGAAGTTTACCGGTTGGGCGATCACCTGTGAGCACCCGGAGTTTGGGCTGGGATTGCGTTGTGTTCGCCATACCGTACCTCCCCACAAAGGATCGCGCGGGCGTGAGATGGTTTTAAACCAAAACGCGCGCCCCGCACGGGGACGGGCGCGCGTGCGCTCGCGGTACCACCCCGCTTGATCGAGGTGCGCTACGTACCTCGATCCTCTTTGGCCTGATAACGGAGGCGCCCGGCCAACCCTACTGACCAGCGTGAGCGTTCGGGCGGCAGCTCCCAGGCCCATTCCCCACCGGCGCGACTACCCAGGCTCACAGCCACGACCCAGGCTCTCTGGAGTCCGCTCGATGGGTACTCGCCCTGTTCATCGCCGTTACGTCTTTGAGTTTAACCACAACCAGGCTCCATCGTCAAGGACTACGCCACGATGGTTATGTCATGTTATCGTGAAATCTGCTCGGCAAAAATGTTCACGAGCTCGCTTGCCTTCGTTGCGGGCAGTGCGGACTATGTGATGCTGAAGATTTAACGGGCGCGGTGGAATAAACCACTGATTTGTAAGGGCTCACTGGCTTTATCCAGGGCCGCGATCTCGTCCGGTGTTAGCTGCCAGCCCAAGGCGCCTAAGTTGCTCCGCACCTGGGCTTCGTTCTTCGCGCCAACCAGGGGCACCGCGCCCTTTTGCATGACCCAGTTAAGCGCCACCTGGGCTGGGCTCTTACCGCCATGGCCTTGTCCAATTTCCGTCATCAAACGGATAAGGGGTTGCACTCGCTCTAGAAATTCCATTGGGAACCTGCGCCCACGCGCACCCGGGGGCGGGTGGGCAGGTGTGTACTTTCCGGTTAAGATGCCCATGGCTAAAGGGCTATAAGCCAAAATGGTGATGCCATGTTCTCGTGCATAATCCAGCATTCCGTTGCGCTCAATATCGCGACGAAGTAAACTGTATTCCACTTGATTTGAGGCCAGAGGTAAGCCCTGATCCGCGAAAATAGCCTCCGCGACCTTCATCTGATCCAGATTGTAGTTAGACACGCCACCCGCTTGGGCTAAGCCATCCCGCACCACCTGGGCCAACGCGGTCACCCATACGCGGATATCTCGTGGTGGCCATGGCCAATGGATTTGATAAAGCGCAACGCGTGGGCGTCCAAGGCGCTGCAAAGAACCTTCTAGCGCGCGGCGTAGGGAACGGGCACGCCAACGCCATGGATAGGGAAAAAACTTGGTCGCAATGAGTACACGATCGGGTTCATCCAGCTCGCGCAAGAATTGGCCTAAAAAGCGTTCTGAACGTCCCAAGCCGTATACTTCCGCGGTGTCGAAAAAAGGCACGCCTCCCTGGACTGCGACGTGGAACGCAGCCCGCAAGTCTTCCTCCGTATAGCCGCGGCCAAAGCCCCACATAAACCGATCGCCCCAGGCCCAGGTCCCAATGCCCATGGGTGGGATGCGCACCTCGGTTCGCCCCAAAGGTTGCCAGGTGCGCGGGTCAATTGGGTCTACCATAATGGTGCCCTCCCCCTTAGATCAAAAAGCGGCGCGTAGCGCGCCGCTGATGTGGCTAGTCATTCTTCTTGCTTACGGGTTTCGGGCGCTTAGATTCGGGCGGCTCCAAAACCTGGTCAATCAGGCCATACTTCACTGCCTCGTACGCGGTCATGTACACATCCCGGTCGGTGTCGCGTTCGATCACCTCAACCGGTTGCCCCGTATGCAAGGACAGGATGCGGTTAAGCTCGTCCTTGAGGCGCAAGATTTCTTTGGCCTGAATTTCAATATCCGTAGCCTGGCCCCGAGCACCGCCTAAGGGCTGGTGCATATGGATGGTCGCGTGCGGCAGGGCGTAACGTTGACCTTTAGTCCCTGCCGCGAGGAGCACGGTACCGAACGACGCAGTCACCCCCACAGCAACCGTGCTGATAGGGTTTGTGATCATCTGCATGGTGTCATAAATGGCTAGACCCGCGTAAATCTCGCCGCCGGGCGAGTTGATGTACATCTGGATGGGTGCTTCGGGATCTTCTCGGTTCAGGTAGAGCAGCTGGGCTACGATAAGGTTGGCGATATGGCTCTCAATAGGCGTACCCAGGAAGATGATGCGCTCTTTGAGCAGCAGGGAGAAAATGTCAAAAGCGCGCTCCCCGCGGGGCGTTTGTTCAATGACCATAGGGATGAGATTATGGGGCAACATACGCGCCTCCTCCTGCGCGGGGCCCTTTAGGCCTCCGTGGATTTTGCATCGTCGTGGGTGAGGGATGAGTCGGCATCGGCCGTGGAGGGTGCTTGTGGCTCAGGGGGTGTAGCATCTTCGCTTGGGGTCTCGGCCTCGGTGGGCGCGCTATCACGCTCCGCGGCAGGTGCGGCTTCAGTCGGCTCAGGCGTCGCGGTCGCCACGGTGTCGGGCCCCGCGGCTCCCGAAGCCGAGGCCTCCGTGGCAGCTTCTGTTGTCGAGCCTGCCTCTGGTGTGGAGGGTGCCTCATCCGTTGCCGAGGTTTCTTCAGCTTGGCCCTCCGCCGTGGCCTTGCCCAAGGCCGCGGTTAACGCTTCTTCATGGGATTTGCCGCGAGCAATATTAGTTAGATAGCGCGCGGCCATGGCGCGGCGATACATGCCATAATGCAGCTCGAACAGATCTGCAGCCAAGTCGGGATGCTCGCGCTGAAGTCGCCGTGCTTTTTGTACATCATGGTCTGCCAGTGTGAGCAAATCTTGAGTAGTCAATTTCAGAATAAGCTCTCGATCACGCTCATCCGGTTCAAGGCCCAAATCCTGGGCGATTTGGTCCAACACCAAACGTTTCCGGAGTTCTTCCTCCGCCTGTTTACGTGTAGAGTCTCGCTGAGATTGAAGTAGTTCGCGCAGGACCTCCTCCGAGGCACCGGCCGCGTGGGCCTCCACCGCGAAGCGTTGTTCAAGCTCTTGTACCACACGGTCGATCATCTCAGGGGGATAGCGTAGCTCGGTTCGCTCGAGTAAAGCCTCTAAGACCTGGCGCAGGTACTCTTGTTCATATTCCCGTTGCTTACGTTCGGCCATCTCGTTTCGCAGGGCTTCCCGCATGGCCTCGAGGTTCTCGTACTCGGTGTTTTCCCGCACGAACTCATCCGTAAGTTCGGGGAAGACGGGCGTTTGGATTTCCTTGACGTGGACGTGGTACGTCACGGTCTTACCGCGTACGGATTCATCTACGGCATTGTCGGGGTATGTATAGGTCATGGTCTTTTCATCCCCGACTTTTAAGCCGGCCAGTTCCTTCGAAAAGCCCGGATATGGCCACTCTTCCGGGTCCTCGTCGTCCTTCACCAAGAGCGAGACCTCTTGCTCGCCCAAGTCCGTCGACTCGCCTTCAGGTGTACGCAGTTCGCCTTTTAAGTCCATGATGACCACATCGCCTACCTGAGCGGGGCGGTCGACGGTCTCCATGCTCACAAACACCCGACGCCACGAATCCAAAGCTTGGTCAATCTCCTCATCTGTTACCTGAGGTGGCTCGTAAGGAACGCGCAGGCTTTTGTAGTCTTCCTTGAAGACGATATCTGGCTTCAGGGGAACACGCAACACCACAGTTGGTGGATCCAGTTGCAAAGATTCTATTTGCGAAGGAGCCCCAGGCTCAACCTCAGCTTGGTTGAGGATGTCATCAAAGTGGTTGTAGAGTAACTCTCGTAGGGCATCCTCCGCCAAGGTTCTTTCGCCCACTCGGCGGGCGACCAAAGCATAAGGCGCTTTGCCAGGCCGAAATCCAGGGATGTGCAGGCGTTGGGCATACGCGCGCGCGACGTTACGTTTGGCCTGTTCGAAGGCCTTGGGGTCAAACGTCACCGTAAGGATGGCTTGATGCTTCTCGGGGTCGAGCGTTTTGGTCACCGTGAACATACCTAAAATCCTCGCATCTGGCCGAAAGTTCGCTCGCTAAGGAGCAAGGCGATTATATCACGTGGCACATCCCTATACCAGGTTTGCGAAAATATGGGTGCAGGCAAATCTCGTAGAAACCCATGCCCTAGGTGGCTGGACGCGCGCTTGGGCCGCGGGCGGCGGAACCCGCCCGCTATCCTCCTGTCGCGCGTTGAGTCGGGCAATTCGCGCGCGATTTTATACCCAACTAGTCGCGGGTTTCAGCCCGCGGCGCCCGCGGCACGCGAGCGCGGCCATGACCCGCGGGCTCCCAGCCCGCGGCGGGCGGGGAGGCTCACCGCGCCCTGGCTCGACCGCGACAGCCCTCTGCGCTTCTCCCTCATCGCTGGCATTTCGACAACCTTTGTGTGCACCCCGAAATATTGAATACAAGGAAGGGGTTTCCTCGTCCCGCGAACCCGGGTTAAATTCTGATGGCCGAATTAAATAAATCCAAGGGCACCGGGGACCCTCTCGGTGCCCTTGGCATAGCTTGCTCAGATGCCAGCTAGGCCGCGGCAGACGAAGGCTGAACGGCCTGGTGCTCGTCGAGCAGGCGTTGGATCTCGAGATCCAACATACGCCCCATGAGGCTCGCACGTACACCCGCTAAGCGCTCCATCGCTAAGAGCGCGTTACGGAAGTAGTCTTCCGCGATAAGTGCGGCCGAAAGATCGGTGATGCGCTTGAACGCGGTATATAGAGCCAAGGCCTCATCCGTCGAGAACGTGCGCAGGCTGTGCTCCAAGAACATTTGCTGTAATCGGCTCATCGCGCTGAACATGAGCCCATTGGGGACATGATACTTGATGTGCAAAAGGCTAATTCGCTCGTGCAGACGCAAAAAGGCCTCGTCTACACGCCCCTCCAGCACCTGGTTGTACCAGTTCAACCACGCCTGTTTGATGCGCTCTCGCTTCTCAGGAGGCAAGAAGGCCTCGGTTTCGGGCAATGCTTGGAGCTGCTCACAGAGCGCGTCCACAAAGGTTTCCCCCCATGGACGTACAACGTCCGCGTACTCGGCTAAACGCTTCCCATCCTCCTCTGTCAAGCCGAGCAACGCGCGCAACGCGGGCATTAAATCCCCTCTCACCATAGAATCCCTCCTCCCTGAAATCTTTGGCTCTCGCGAGCACAGCCATTGTAATTGTACGAGGTTCGCTCAATTCTGGCAAGATTCGCGCCGCATATTTGGGGCCTCATTCGCCTGCGCACGGAGATGCACCAAAAGCTTCGATGTGGTGAATCCTCAAGCGGGCTCAAAAGCCCAGGTGTAAATAACCAAATCGCCACGACGACGCCAGCCCAAATGCTCCCAAAAGCCCTGGCCGCGGCGGTTCGCGGTGTAGACTAGCGCGTGCACCTTTTCCAGCCCTAGCTGAGCAAAGGCTTCAAGGCAGCGCTGCACCAACACCCGACCCAAGCCCCGGCCTTGATGCTCCACAGCCACCGCGAGGTGGTGAATGTAGCCTCGGCGGCCGTCGAATCCGCCCAGGATGGTGCCCACGAGCTCATCTTGCTCGGTGACCAAGACGAAACTCAAGCCAGGGTTATGCCGCAAAAAGACCTCAATCGCCGCGCGTGAATCCGCGCGAGCGCTCAGACTAAGGCCAGGCGTGCGGCGCCAAGGCGCGTACGCTGCCGGGTAATCTTCAGGATGGAACGCACGCAAGTGGTAGTGCATCCCTTCTCCAAACGCACAACGGGGCGACCCAAGGCCGCCCCGCTGCGCTTACTTCTTCTCTTCAATGATTTCAATGGGCACCACCGGCCCCTTCCCTTTAAGGGCCTGCACGCTCACTTGCGCCGCGACCTGCTCCGCGACCGCGCGCAAGGCCTTGGCGACCGGCGATTCGGGCTGGGTGACCACCACCGGCTTGCCCGCGTCGCTGC
>JAADFA010000011.1 GCA_013153135.1 Chloroflexota bacterium | reverse complement strand
AAATTGAGGTGACCTTCGACATCGACGCGAACGGCATCTTGAACGTGACCGCGCGCGACAAGGCGACGGGCAAAGAGCAGAAGATCACCATCACCGCGACCACGAACTTGAGCGAAGACGAGATCCAACGCATCATCGAAGAGGCTAAGAAGCACGAGGCCGAGGATCGCCGACGCCGCGAACTGGCCGAGGCCCGCAACCTGGCCGACACCCTGGTCTATCAAACCCGTAAAGCGCTGAAGGACCTGGGTGACAAGGTGCCTGCGGATGAGCGCGAGCGCATCGAGGCCAAGGTCAAAGAGCTGGAAGAGGCGATGAAGGGCGACGATTTGGCCCAGATCAAGAGCCTGAATGAGGAAGTGCAGAACTTGCTGCACGTACTCAGCCAGCAGCTGTACGCGCAAGGCGCGGCCGCAGGCGGTACCGCGGGCCCGAGCGCGGCGGGTGGCCCCACCACGGCTTCGAGCAGCGAGGGCCAATCGGAAGGCGGTAGCGACGAAGACGTGGTGGAAGGCGAATTCCGCGAGGCATAACCCCCCGAGGTGGCAACGCCCCTCACGAGCACCTAGGCCCCTGGTCCTGCGGCCAGGGGCCTTTTGGTTTCGCCCCCATTTGGTTTTGGTGGGGATGAAGCCGCGTCACGCCTAGCGCCAACCTAAATAGCGAGCAAGCCATTCCGCATTATAGAGCGCGCCGCCCGCGGCTCCGCGGATGGTGTTATGACTTAGTACAGAGAATTTTATGCCCAGAATGGGGTCCGGTCGCACGCGGCCGATGACCGTAGTCATGCCGCGGCCGGTCATGCGGTCGAGCCGCGGCTGCGGCCGGTCAGGTTCATGGCGTACCACCATCACGGGCCGGGGCGCGGAGGGTAGATCGCGCGTTGCCTCCGGCGCCTGGTACGAAGCCAGCACCTCAGCCACCGCATCCGGCGACGCGGTGGTGCGCAGCCGCACGCTCACGGCCAGGGTATGTCCATCCAGCACCGGCACACGGTGCACATGCGCGGAAATGGTCACCCCGGCCAGCTCGACCTCGTCCCCGCGCAGCGACCCGAGCAGCTTGCGAGGTTCCCATTCCACCTTGTCTTCTTCGTTAGGGATGTAAGGGATGACGTTGTCCATGATGGCCAAGCTGGGCACGCCCGGGTAGCCCGCGCCTGAGAGGGCTTGCAGGCTGACCACCATCACAGCTTCTAGGCCGAAGGCATGAGCGAGCGCCTTGAGCGGTACGGTGAGCCCCGTCGTGGTGCAGTTGGGATTGGTGATGATTGCCGCGGGCCAGCCCCGTTCCCGCCGTTGCCGCTCGACCAGCGCGATGTGATCCGGATTGACCTCGGGCATGAGCAGCGGCACGTCCGGCTCCCGGCGGTACGCGGACGCGTTGGAGCCGACCCACACGCCCGCGGCCGCGAGCTCGGGCTCGACGGTGCGCGCTGCGGATGCGGGCAGCGCGGAGAACGCAAGCCGAGCGCCCGCGCGGGTGACCACGTCCGCGCGCGTTGGCAGCACGGTCATCGTACGTGCCCAGGCGGGCATGGGTGTGTCCAGCAGCCACGTCGCGGCTTCGGCATAGGGCTTGCCCTCCGAGCGCGCGGAGCCGGTCAGTGCGACCACCTCGAACCAGGGGTGCCCATCTAACAGCTGCACAAAGCGCTGCCCTACGGTCCCCGTGGCACCCAAAATCGCGACCGGGATGCGTTCGGCCATGCCGACCTCCTTGAACAGCGTGGGCCGCGAGATTCCATGCTTATTTCTTGCGCCGACGCTTGGTACGTGGGCGAGGCAAGCGGCCCGATGTTTGAGATTCCTTGGGCCTGCGATGGCGCCACCACAAGGTGAAGCCAGAGCCCAAGATCACCAGGACCATGACCAGTTGATTGATGTTAATGCCGAAGACGGGGGAATAATCAAGCCGTAGGAATTCCAGCCCAAAGCGCCCGACCGCGTACACAATCATGTAAATCAGGAACAAATCCCCGGGCAACAACCGCTTTTCCCACCGCCGGCCGATGTAGAGCAATAAGGCCATGTTCATCAAGTTCCATAAGCTTTCATACAAGAACAGCGGGTGGTAATAGGCCACCTGTTCATACCCAGGGATGCGGTGTTCGGGCGCGATGTACAGCTTCCAGGGCAGGTCCGTGGGTTTGCCGTACAGTTCTTGATTGAAGTAATTGCCCCAACGGCCGATGGCTTGGCCCAACGCGAGCCCTGGCGCGGCAATGTCCATAAGCAAAGGAAAGCTGAGCCGGTTGCGCCGGGCGTAGAGATACAGACCCACCGCACCGCCCAGAACCGCGCCTGGGAGCCCCAGCCCCCCTTTCCATACCGCGAGGATTTCCCACGGATGGGTGAGGTAGTACTCGGTTGTTACGCCATAGTACATTTTGAGGGAAAGGGATGGTGTGAGTACGTGCCACAGCCGTGCACCAATAACACCACCTATGAGCGCCCAGGGGAGCGCATCCACCGCGTAGCTGGCGGGCAGGCCACGGCGGCGGGCCTCCATGGCCGCGACCAGGGTGCCCGCGATGGCCCCCAGCATGAGCATTAGGCCGTACATCCGGAAGGTCAGGAAGCCGATTTGGATAGTCACTTTTGGTCTCCTCGTCGCGAGCTTTGGCGCACCATGCGGCGCATGTACGCGATGCGTTGCAACGCGGTGAAGTGGGCCCCGAGCGCGACGATGGTCATGCCTAACTTGGGCAGACCTACGGCCAGGGTCGGCGCGAGGACCAAGTAGCGCTCAAAGCGCGAGAGTACGCCGACCTTGACGTCCCACCCCAAGGAGGCAGCGCGTGCCCGCACGTAGGACACCAGCACCGAGCCCGCGGCCGCGATATAGGCTAACGTCACGCCGACTGCGTCGCCCTGCTGGGCATAGTGCCACAGCAGGCCGAAAAAGATGGCCAGCTCAGAATAGCGGTCCGAGACCGAATCCACGAACGCGCCCCATGCGCTGGACTCGCCTCGCAAGCGAGCCATGGCACCATCCAGCGCGTCGAACGCGCCCATCACGATCACCAGACCGCCACCGATGCGCCAGTTCCCCTGCGCGAGGAAGTAAGCCGCGATGAAGTTGCCGAATACACCCGTAAGGGTCATGACGTTTGGATGGATGCCCAAGCGTACGAACACGCGGGCAGCGCGGTTGAGCACGCCCGCGAAGGTGCGGCGGGCTCGGTCGGTCAGCGTGACCGGCGCGGGCGAAGTGGATGGACGCGACGTCATGGAAGTGACCTCCTTCCCAAGGACGGCGTTGCGCGGGGTTAGAAGGTGCGCTCGGTCACGTATTGGGCCAGCTCGGCCAGCGCGTCCCGTTCCGGTCGGGGTGGTAGGCTTTCGAGCGCGCGGCGGGCCTGTGCAATGTGCTCGCGGGCCATTGCACTCGCGCGGGCGATGGCATCGCTCGCGCGAATGCGTGAAACCAACGCGCGCAGTCGTTCTTCATCGAACAGATGGCCTTCCTGCAGTACTGTTTGCAGGTCTGGGTCGTCGGGATGAGTTTCCATATAGTACAGCGCCGGCAGGGTGATAAGTCCGTTTCGCAAGTCGTTCCCAACGGGCTTGCCAACCTGACGGCTATCCCCAACGTAGTCCAGGATGTCGTCCACGATCTGGAAGGCCATACCGATGTGATAACCATACTGCCGCGCAGTTTCGTAGGCAGCATCATCAGGTTGATAGCCCGCGAGGCTGGCCGCGGCAGCTGTGGCCAGTTCAAACATGGACGCGGTTTTGGCATAAATTCGTCGTTCGTATTGCTCGAGTGTGGTGTAGGCCCCGCCTTCGAATAGCTGACGAATTTCGCCGTCCACGATGATAGCCAGAGTGCGGGTGAATAAATCCATCACGTGCAGCGAGCCGGTGTCGGTAGCCAGCTTGGCCGCGCGAGCAAAGAGGAAGTCGCCTGTGAGAACCGTGGCTGCAGGGGACCATTTCGCGTTGAGCGTGGGGATCCCGCGGCGCAGCAACGCGCCATCGATCAAGTCATCGTGTACCAGGGTTGCGGTGTGCAACATTTCCAACGCTGCGGCCAAGATAATAAGTCGGTCCAGGGGGGCGGCCAGGAGCCTTCCCATGAGCAACGCGACCACGGGCCGTAAGCGCTTACCCCCGGCTTGCAGCAAATGGTGCAGCGCGGCCTGCAAGTCCGGATGGTAGCCATCCGCCTGAGCGGCCAACAAGGCTTCGACCTGAGCCAGCTCAGCTTCTACCCGTTGAACAAAGGACAGCGGTGGCAATGTGATATCTCCCTACCTTTTTAGATTGGACCTAAGTAACACCCAAATTGTACCGCGAAACGAGCGCCGCCACCGGACGGTGCGATGTCGGGTGCAGGCAAAACCTGCAGCAGAAGCCCCTGCCCGCGGGCGGCGGAACTCGCCCGCTATGCTCGCTGCCTGCCACGCGTTCCCGCGGCTCTACCAACATTGGCATTGGCATGCATCCGGCTGTGTCCATCGCACCTTACTCGGACATGCATCCTGCATCCATAGCCCAGGTGCCCACGTTCCACCATTCCACCAAGGTCATAGGGTGCAGCTTAGGGCCGCACACCCGGGGGCTATACGCGAGGAACCGCAGGCGTGGGTATAAGGGGATGAAGGGGAGATCAGTCATGAGCTGAGCCTGCGCTTCGGCTTGCCCTTGATGGAACGCGTCGACTTCGGGCAGGTTGAAGAGCACGGCACGGCACGCACGGTCAAAATCGGGGTTCGCGTACGCGAAGTAATTCCATCCGTTCCAGTCCAGGGCGAACGCGTCCCGATCGGGTCCCAGGGCATCGGGCATCCAGGCCACGTCGCCCACCGTTGTTTCGGGCGGGCCGGGGATGGCTTCGGAAAGCCAAAGGCGGCACGCGGTTACGGGGTCTATGGACCACGCGAACAGCGCGGCTTGGGCTCGACGGCCGAAGAGCGGCCCGGTGGGGCCTGGCGCGAAGAGCTGATCCGGCGGCAGGGTCTTCACCTCAACTTGCGCGCCGCATTGGGCCCAATCTTGCTTCACTCGTTCGGCCAGGGTTTGGCGTAGCGGCGCGGTGGTGGTCAGCAGGGTGAACGTGAGGGGGGTATTGGCCGGTAGCCAGCGGCTGCGTCCGCGAAAGACCAAAGGCGTGGTGGGATCGCCGTCGTCGTCGACCCAGCCGGCTTCAGCCAGCAGCTCCCGGCCGCGGTCGGGGTCGTAGGGGTAACGGGGCACGTCGGGATTGAATCCGGGCGCGTCGTCGGGTAGGTAGCTGTGCAGCACGGGCGCGGCCCCGCGCAGTACGTCGCGTACCAGGGCTTCGCGGTTCAGGCATAGCGCCAAGGCTTGCCGCGTTTTCGCATCGACGAATAATCCTGGCGGGTCCCGATATTGATACCCGTCATCGTGGGCAACGGGATGCAGAATAAAGCCTATGTGCTCAAAGGCCCGCGCGCTGGGGATGATATCCACCCGGGCCTGGTCAACCTCAGCCAGGGCCAGAAGCAACGACCATTGCTCCTCCAGGCCCACAGTTTGCGAAACCACGTCACACGTCCCGGCCATCAGGTGCGCGAGGGCAGCATCAGGGTCGTGCCCCAAAAAGCGGACGACGATCTCCTGGAAGTAGGGTTGGGGCGTGTAGTAGGGGTTGGGCGTCAGGCGCAGGCGCCCGGAGCCGGGTTCCCATTCGGTGATTTGGTATGGCCCCCAGCCTAAGGGACGGGTGTTGACCTCGGGGTCGCTCAGCAGTTGAGCCGGGGTTTTATCTCCCCAGCGATGTCGCGGGAGTGGAGACCAGAAGCGCTTCATATACTCGGGGTCGAGGTACCCCGGCAGCCCTGTCCAGACCACGGTGCGCTCGTCGACGGCCTGGTACGAAGCCGTGCGGTCCGTGTACCACTTGAGGCGTGGGGTATCGGGATGTGCCTCGAGCTCGAACGCGAACACGCTATCATCCGCGGTTACAGGTTGACCATCGGCCCAATGCAGATCCTCCCGCAGCCGGAAGGTCACCACCAGGCGTTCGGTTTCAATGGCCTCGGCATCTTCCGGCACAGTTTGGATGCAGGCGTCCGTGCGGCATTTGGGCGGGCGATAGCGGATGCCCGGTTTCATCACCGTCACCCGGCCATCGGCATCGACCATGCGCTCGCCCAGCTGCACGGTTACGGTTTCGACGCGTGCATCGCCGTTGGCCAGGGAGGGTATCCGCTCGAGCACGGGCGAGGTCCAGCCACCGTCGTCGGTCGGTTGGAACGCGGGTTCGTAGATGGCCGCGAGGATGTTTTGGGCTTCAAGGCTGGTGGGATGGGCATAAGGGTAGAGGGACCGGGGCTCGCGCCCCATACACACCACCAATACAGGCGGTGGGGGCGGCGGCGCGGTGGGAGTGATCACGCGTACGATGGGCGTTGGCGGGCTCAGCGCGGTCAGGGTTGGCGTTGGGGATGGTGCTGTTGTAGATGCACGGGTGCACGCCCACAAACCCAGGCCTGTGAGGGCGAGCAAGCTCAAGGCCATGATATACCGCGCGACGCGCATGGAAGCACCTCCGGCCAAGGGTGGGAGAAGTATACCAAGCCCCTAGGGTAGGGGTGGTGGCGCGCTGGGCGCGGGCCAACGCAGTTCTTCGGCTGTAGCCGCATGGCCCTCGCGGAACCACGCGCGCAACGTGGGGAAGAAGGGCTGCAGCGCGCGTAAAAACGCTTGGGCTAGCGGATGCAAAGGCAAGCCCGCGGGCCAGATGGCTTTGAGATAACGGCGGGGCGGATCAGGCGTAATCTCAATGACGTGCAGCGCGCGTTCGTCCACGTCTTCTACCATGCAGCGCGGGAGCAGGGTTACACCCACGCCTTGCGCGACCGCGCGCTTGATGCTCTCGGGCGAGTCCAACTCCGCGACCAGATTAGGCCGTACACCTTTGGCTGTGAAAAGCACATCCAGCCAGCGCCGCGTTTGCGCTTCGGGTGGGCGACTGATGAAGGGTTGCTGATCTAGTGCTTCCAGGGGCAGCTGGTGGTGATGCACCCATGGCTCTTGGGCCGGCGCGAGGATGACAAAGGGAATTTCGCCCAAGAGGAGGGAGCTCACTCCCTGCTCGTGCGGAAGTTCGCCTTCAACCAAGGCCAAATATAAGTTATGGTAGCGTACGCTCTGCACCAGGCGCGGTGTGGTGTCTGTGCGCACCTGCACCCGCACGTGGGGATATTGCTCATGGAAGTGCTTGAGCCACAATGGCAAGCGATAGAGCGTCAGCGTGGGCGTCATGCCCAAAAGCAAGCGCCGTTGTTGCGTGCTGGTTGGATCGGTGATGCGGCTCTCCGCGACCATAAGCAGCCGCCGTACCTGCCGCGCGTAGTACAATAGCTCTTCGCCCGCGGGTGTGAGCTCAACGCCGCGTGGGGTGCGTCGAAAAAGGGGCACCCCGAGCGCTTTTTCTAGCTGACGAATGCGTTGGCTTACCGCGGGCTGGGAAAGTAGCAACGCGCGTGCTGCGCGGTTGAAGCTTTTGTGCTCGGCTACGGCGAGAAAGACTTGCAACCAAGGGGGAATAAGGTAGCTCATGGAACCCTCGTTTTAATGGAGTTCTAAAGAAAACCAATAGCCCCTCATAAGAAAACCAACTGAACTCGAACGGGACATTTTACCCCATAATGGATATGAGGGGCTTTAGAGCCCGCAACTCTTTGAGGAGGTCGGACGATGGCGTTGTTCAAAAATGAGTACCAGGGTGTTTCCTGGTTGAAACGGCAGTGGCCCTGGTGGACGGCTGGGCTGCTGACCGCGACGGCGGAGATCATCAACTTCCTGTTCCTCCCGTTGGGCCATCCGAAACACAAGTTCATCGGCGTAACCAGCGGCATGGCCCGGATGTTGGCCAGTGTAGAGACCACGCTGTTCGGCAAAAGCCTTATTGCCACGAAGTCCGATTACCAGCCCGCGATTCAGTGGGTGATCATTGGCGCGTTGATTGCGGCCTTTGTGCTCGCGTGGCTGGAGGGCGAGTTCCGCATTTGGGCGCGCTATCCGAAGAAATCCCTGCTCTTCGTAGCCCTGGGCGCCTTCCTCTTTGCCTGGGGCACCCGCGTGGCTGGTGGTTGCACCTTGCACCACCTGCTGGGCGGCTTCCCGGCCATGAACTTGAAGAGCTGGGTCGTGATGCTTTTCGCCACCATCGGCGCGCTCATCGGATTCGTGATCCTAAAGAACCTCAACCTCTCCCAATACTTCAAGAGCCAAGAGACCAAATGGTACGTGGTCCAAGCCAAGCACCTGGGTTGGGTGGATGGCTTGACCGCGGACGAGAAGGTCGATGAGCCGCAATGGCTCCGCTATGTCTTGTACGCGTTCATGGTTATCATTTTACTCGTGATCCTGTACAACGCGGTGGCTGGGAACACGTACGCCATCAAGATGGGCTGGGCTAAGAGCCTGGAAGACACCATGATTTATGGCGGGATGCTCACCGCCAAGAATCTGCCCAACATCCTGATGCTCATGCTCATCGGTGCTTTGTTGGGCATCTCGGTGGCCAAGACTGGCTTCGGTACCGAATGTGGCCTGATCAACCCCGAACTGGGCCGTGAGGTTGAACAGGGCGATCGCTTCGCGGCGGACCGCTGGCGGATCCCCTTCTCCCTGCGCACGGTGTTCCTGTCCTACCAGCCCTTTGCGGCGCTGAGCCTGCACATCTTCCTGGTCAGCCTGGTCATCTTCATCGCCTGGGCTGGCTTCGGCATCATGGAAGGCCACCACTGGGCCACCAAGGCCTTCGCGGAGAACTACGTCGGCCCCTTGGGCGCGGAGTTCCACAAGGTGGGCACCGCGATCCGCGAGAACACCACCATCACCATGGACATCTTCGGTGGCCTGCTCCTCGGTTTGGGCACCATCTTCATGATCGGTTGTGAGTTCCGCAACTACGGCCGCACGGGCTTGCTCTATATCACCGGCTTGCTCATCTGGCCCTTCTTCTACCTGGGCTACCTGCCCTACACCCTGGCCCGGGACTTCTGGGATGGCCTGATGGCCAGCGGCCACTATGCACCCACGACCTTTGTGCCCGCACTCATTGCTCCTCGGAGCCCGACGATCCAAATCATCATCTACGCGCTGTACGTGCTCTTCTGGGGCTACATGTTCGTGTGGGCCATGAAGCGGGGCGCCCGCAACCTGAAGCTCAAGCCCACCGACTTGCTCCGCATGTCCTCGGAGGACATGTACATCGAGCGGCTGAAGCAGCTCAAGGCGGAAGGCCGCCTGGAGGAGATGGCCCAGCTCGAGAAAGAACTCTATCAGATGGCCGAGAAGAAGTAGCCCAAGGAGGGGACGAACACACCTTGGGGGCGGGGTCGGTTGGCCCCGCCCCTTGTGTTTGGTCCGGTAGAATTGCTTCACCGTAAACCACAAGGAGGTCCTAATGGCCAAACGCAAATCCGCCCGACGACCGAAGGGCCCCCAGCCTCTGGGCGTGTGTCGAGGCAGCCTGGGTTTAGCTCTGCTGATGTTGATGTTTTATGGGTTCGGCATGGTTATGTCCATCGCGTTGAATTGGGGCACGACGGCCTCTGCCTGGTTGGTCCTCTTGTGGAGTCTGACCCAACTGGCCATGGGCTTCGCGGTCTTCTGCCTCTATCGGCACCAGCGTCTCGCGCGTTGGGCTGCAGTCGCCGTGTTACTGGTGGTCAGTAGCCTGTTGACCACCTACCCGAACGTGGGCACGCCGCTCCTGCGTACCGCGGTTGAGGCCTTGGGGCTGGTTGGCTTCAGCCTCGTGCTGTACGACGTGGGCAAAATCTTACGCCAACCCATGGGTACGGCAAGTGGGCTTATCTTCCTAGCCGTAATTGGGACGTTGTTGCAAACGCCATTGACCGCGTTTGCGGGTTTGGTGCTTTTGGTTTTGGGCGCGTATTTGGCCGCGCGGCAGCTGGGGCTGCTCGGGTTACAGCCGTGAGTGCGCATCAGCCCGCGGGCGTTGAGGGGGCTTGGGTCGAGATATGGCGTTGGACGAACTGTTGGATCCGGGCCAGCACTTCGTCTCGATCTTCCGGCCGCGTGACGAAGTCGAGCTCATCTACGGACAGCGTGAGCACCGGTGCGAGGCGAAAGCTCGCAATCCAGGTTTCGTAAAGCGTGTTGAGCTGCGCGAGGTAAGCCTCAGGGATGTTGCGTTCATACGTCCGCCCGCGGCGGCGGATGCGTGCCATTAACGTAGGCACCGAGGCTTGCAAGTAAATCACCGCATCTGGCGGAGGGAGGAATGCCAGCACGGCCTCGTACAGCGCGCGGTATGTGCGGTAATCGCGTGGGCTAAGGTGCCCTTGGCGATAGAGGTTCTCGACGAAGATCTCCGCATCTTCATACACGCTACGGTCTTGCACCGCGGGACCTGGGTAGGCAGCAATACGCTGATGCAGGCGCAGGCGATGCGCCAGAAAAAAGACCTGGGAGTGAAAGGCCCAGGTCCGCATATCCGCGTAAAAATCAGCAAGGTAGGGATTATCTACTTCGGGCTCGTAGAAAGGCTGCCAGCGGAAGTGTTTGGCTAGCAGACGCACCAGGGTTGACTTACCTACGCCGATATTCCCCGCGACCACTACAAATAAGGGGCGACCGTTCGAACCCATGTTTCACCTCATGCGGGTGGCGTCCCCGGTCTTGGGCGCCAGATACGCGATCCCGCGGCCCTGGGTCGCGTTGAGAACCAATCGCAGCACGTGCCCTTCGGCGAAGTCTTCTACGTGGATAATACGCAACACATCATCCAGATCCGCGGGCGCGTCGGGCAGCCACTCCCGCAAGCGATTGGGTGTTTCATAGAAAAAGGCCCGGTTGAAGCGCGTGCGTGGATCGTCCAAATCTACGGCCAGGGGGAAAATGCCGGCCTCGATGAGATCTTGGAAAAAGTGTGTGCCAAAGGAGGGTTCGGCCTGCACGCCAAATTGCGAGGACGACAGCTCAACCAGGGCCTTGGCATTGTAAATGTCTGCGTATGAGACCTGCACACCCAGCTCGGGGTTACGAGTACCCCAGCGACCGGGACCGACGCAGATGAAATCTCGCTCCTCTCGTTGCGCGTTGAACTGGCTAATGGCCTGGATAAGTCGCGCGCGCTTATCCGGTTCCTTGAGCCGGTAGTAGCCTTCGGGCGTCACGAACAGCACATATCGGATGTGGGGCACATAGCCATGGGGAACGATATTGTGCGTGTCCAAAACGAGCACGTCGTCGTCCAGATGTTCGGGCAGCGTAGTGGGGACTTCGGTGAACACACTTTGCGGACGGCACTGCACCAGAGTAATTTCCACATCCGGATTGGGCGCGCGCGGGTTGACCAGCCGCGCGGTGAACTCCACATCCACGGGCCGCTGGTAGTGGTGCTCGAGCGTGCGCAGGATGCGGCGCATGCGATCTGCGAAGGGCGTGCGACGGAGCCATTCGTCAAAGGTCACCACCAGGTCGTGGATTTTCTCCCGGGGCAGGAAGGTGGAGTGGAGGGGCGTGATATAACCGCCCGCGTCCAGGGAGACAATGTAGCGCAGCGGTGGATACGTGCGATCTAACACCTCGGTGACGGGCAGCGTTCGGAACGCGTTGCCCGTGAGGTCGATAACATCGATGTAACGCTGAGAATAGCGCCGAATTTCCTTGGCCGTTGTTTCGGGGCGCAGCAAGGGATGGCTGAGCGCGACCAGGCGGGGATAATCGTCGCCCACGCGCTCCACCGCGCGCGTGCCCAAACCCCAGACCAGGCGCACAAATCCGTCTTCCATGCGGATTTTGGGCGACCAACGGAACAGATTGCGGCTGAACGCGACCCCCGCGGCCTGCGGAAAGTAGAGGCCCTTGAAGGTCTCGCCTTCGACTTTTTGAATGAGGATCGCGATACGCTCGTCGTAGTCGAGCAAGCCTCGCGCTTTGCGGTAGAGGATAGGGTCCGGTGCGAACGCGCTTGCGTACACGCCCGCGATGGCTCGGGTGAGATCACGCAGGTTTTCTTCTAGGCTGCCCTGATTAGGACAGAAATAACTATCGTACTTGCCCGCGAAGGACGCGCCGAAGTTATCCTCCAGCAGACTGGAGGAACGCACAATGATGGGATGCTGTCCGATTTGCGAGAGCAAGTCCCGCAAAGCTTCTTCAATATCATCGGGAAAACGTCCGCGCAAAAAGGCCTCGCGCAGGATGGGATATCGAGCTTCGATTTCCTCGCGTGGCTTGTATTTTTGGTCCGACCACTGCATGAGGTCGTTGTGGGCCATGAAGGCGTACATCACATCCGAGCCCAAGAAGAACGACTCGGGCACGTGGATGGTCGCGCGGATGTCCTCATCTGCGGCTGAGCGTAAGATGCGATAGGCCAAGAGCATGCCCGCGGCCTTGCCGCCGATTTTGCCCGGCCCAATTTTGCGCCGCGCGATATCTAGCAGGTCCTGCAACGTCAGCCACTCTTTGGCTAAGCTCACGTAGGCCAGCTGATCGCTGATGATGCGGCGAATGAGGGCCACTTTGATTTCCTGCTCCCGCGACCAGTGCTTTTGTCGCTCCTCGGGCGACATCTCCACCAGCATGGACGCGTGTTCCAGGAGCAGGGGTTCGGGCGCGAATTCGGGGTTGAAGGTGATATCCACGTCGTCGGCCAGGGGACGCCGCTCGGCCAAGACCTCGCGCACGATCTCTTCAAACAGCTCAATAGGGAGGTTGTACGCGAAATAGAGATCTGTCAAGTGCGAACGGATGCGCTCGCGGCGGGTCTCCCACACGTCTTCGGGGTCGCCGTAGCGCGGCACGCCTTCCCGTTGTTGGGAGCGGATCGCATGCTCGCGCACCAGGGCTTCGAACTCTTGCGGCGAGATAACTCCTCGTTCAAACAACGCCTTACGCATCCGCGCGCGGATGCGGGTGCGCAAAATGGGGTATTGGACGAGCGTGGTGTAAATTTGCCAAAGGGGGTCGGTGCTTGATAGCGTCATCGCACCCTCATGAAGGGCTCACGCGCAGCCCCGAGCCGCTGGGTTAGGCCGGCACTTGCATGGGCATGAGGATGTGGAGGAAGTCGTCCTGCCCAGCCGGCTTAAGGACTACCGGGCTGGCCGGCGCGATAAATTCCATCACCACATCAGCCGTAGGAATGGCCTCCAGGGCTTCGATGAAATACCGCGCGTTGAAGGCCACCTCCAGGGGCTCACCTTCGACCACCGCGCTCACCCACGCGTTGGCGTCGTTGGCCTCGCCCCGGCTCGCGATGGTGATGGTACCCGGTCCATCCTCACCGGGCTGGATGCTCAGGCGGATGATGTTGCTCTCGCGCGCGGCGATGACTTGTGCGACTTCAGCCTGGCGTAATAGCTCATCTCGACTGGCCACGACGCGCGTGTTGAACCGGGTGGGGATAATGCGTTCATAGTCGGGGTATTTCCCCTCGAGCAGCTGCGTGATCAGCTCCGCGCGTTCCGCGCGAAAGACGGCTTGTTGTTGTCCCAGGTTGATGTGCATCTGGATCGGCGTGTCGCCCTCTTTGGCCAGGCGCTGCAACTCGCCCAGCGCTCGCGCAGGGACGATGACATCCCACTCGGGCAAGGGCGTGTCCATCGTCACCCGTCGTACCGAAAGGCGATAGCTATCCGTTGCTGCGAAGGTTACCGTGTTCCCTTGGGTTCGAATGGAGACGCCGGTCAAAATTGGCCGGGCTTCGTCCGTCGACGCGGCAAACTTCACTTGCTTGATGATCTCACGCCACAGGCTGGCGGGCAGTACCAGACTGCCTTCCGTAGGCTCGGGCGCGACCACGGGCGGGAAGTCGTCCGCGGGCAGGCACTTGATGCGTACGCTAGTGGTCGGCCCTCCGCGCAGGGTGAGGATTTGCGTATCCGGGTCGTAAATCAGCTCCACCTGGTCGCCGATAGGCTTGCTTACGATTTGATGGAACGTGCGGGCTTCGACCGCGGCCGCGCCTTCTTCTTCCAAGCGTTCAATGGGGACCCATACCGTCAGGGTCAGCTCCATATCCGTCGCGGTCAAGCGCAGGTCACCGTCATCTGTGGCCACAAGCACGTGGCTTAAGATAGGGATCGCGGTCCGCGACGGTACCGCGCGAATCACCAAGCTCATCCCTTGCGCCAATGCGTCCCGCATCACGGCCAGGTTCATCAGGGCCCTCCTATGGCGGGATGCGCGACCGGCCTTTGCAGACCGACCGCGCAAACAGTATATCATACCTTTCTACGCGGTCAGGAGTACTGCTACGCCCAGGAGCGCGCAATAGACCACAAAGACCCACAGACGTCGACGGGCCAAATAGCGCAAGAGCCACGCGATGGCCAGGTAGCCCGAAACCAGGGCGCTCAAAAATCCAATCAGCAAAGGCAAGAAGAACGCATGAGTTCCGGGCATTTTGACCCACTCCACCAGCGCGACCAGCCCAGCCGCGAGCATAATGGGCAGGGACATGAGGAACGAAAACCGCGCGGCCTCGGGTTGTTTGAGCCCACGCATGAGCCCCGCGGCCATGGTCGCTCCTGAGCGTGAAACCCCTGGGAACAGGGCCAGAGCCTGCCCCAAGCCGATCCACAACGCGTCCCGCACGTTGAGGTGCTGAGCCAAGCGACATCGAGGACCCACCAGCTCGGCTACGGTCATTAGGCCGGCTGTTATCAGCAGGAATGCGCCCGTCGCGCGTGGCGCGTGGAACACGTCCATCACCCAGTCCTTGAGGAACACCCCCGCGACCACCGCGGGCACCGTGGCCCATGCAACCAGCCAGAGCAAATGCAGGTCCTCGTCCTCATAGATTGGATGTGGATGACGTAACCATCGCGTTACCGCACGAGCCATCGCAAGCCAATCGTGCCGAAAGTACAGAATCACCGCAAGTAGCGTGCCCCATTGCACGAGGACGTCGAATACAAAGGCTTGCGAACGGGTTAGCTCCCAGCCTAGCCAATGCGGCACCAAGGCCAAATGCGCGCTGCTGGAGACAGGCAAGAATTCGGTCAGCCCCTGGACAATGCCAAGGAGCATGGCTTGCCACCACGTCATAGGCGTGTTACCTCCGAGGGCGTTTCCCCTCGCCCCACCCCCCATCTGGTGACGTGTGGCCCCATTTGGGACGACGCAGTGTCTGAAGGAGGGTTACGGTGGGAGCAGAACGGGCAGCGGTCGCGCGAGGCGAATGTGGTCAGGGTTTACTTCGCACGCGAAGGCGTAGACCTCTACCCCCGCGGCCACGGCTTGAGCCAACGCGCGCGGAAAGTCTGGGTCGGCCGTATGGGGTGCCATCGCTCGCGCGTCGGGACGTTGGACCACGAACACCACCGCAGCCCGATCGCCCGCGCGTACTCGTTCGGCCAACTCGAGTAAGTGGCGTCGACCGCGCGCGGTCGGCGCGTCGGGGAAAAGCCCGATCCCATCTTCCACCAGGGTGATGGATTTGGTCTCAATCCACAAGCGCTGGCCGGTTTCGCGATGTCGCAAGCAAAAGTCCAGACGGCCACCTGGCGAGGCTGGTTCCGCGCGCCAGATCCATGCGCCTGGCTCGAGCCAAGGCTGCAGCGAGCCTACGCGCGCGGCTTCGTGCAGCAAGCGGTTAGGAAGCCGTGCATCCACCGAGACCAGCCCCGAAGGCAGCTGTACCAATGCCATATCCCACGCGGTTTTGCGCCCGCGCCGCGCGGTGTGACGCAGATAGACCCGTCGGCCTGGGGTAAAAAGCTCGCGTAAGCGGCCCGAATTGGGTACGTGGGCAGCCGTCAACGTGCCGTCAGGCAGGCGTACTTCCGCGCGGAAGCGATTCACGCGACGCACAAACGTCGCGGGGAAGAGGGGCGGCAGGTCCAAGGTCAGCGTCCTCCCGCGTCCGTGGGGATGTAAATGCCTGTGATCCGCTGCTGCGGCCGCATGTAGCGCTGGGCCACGGTTTGGATATCGTCCGCCGTGAGCGCGTACAGTCGGGGGATGAAATCCCTGGCCCAATCATATGCCGCAAACATCGCGGTGTAGCCCATCCAAAAGGCCTGGGCGGTGATGCTTTCGCTGTTGTAGGCGAACAGTGCCTTGGCTTGCTTGCGGGCCCGCTCCAGTTCGGTCGTGGGTGGTGGTGTGTCTTGCAGGCGTTGGATTTCTTCTTCAACCGCGCGGATTACCTCCTCGGGTGTATGGTCCGGATGGACGACGATGGTGATCCAGTACAGGTAGGGGTCGATCGTCGCCTGCAAGCTGCCGCTCACCGAAACCGCGAGCCCGCCATCCACCAGGCGGCGATAGAGTCGACTGGTGTGATGACTGAGGTCCGAGCCGAAAAAGTTGAGGTTAGATGGGCCGGTGAGCAGGCTATCGAGGACGTAGTAGGCCATAAAATCCGGATCGGCCCCGCGCGGCGCGCGATAGGCCAGCTGGACAAAGGTCGTCTCGCCCGGTCCTTCGACGATCACGCGGCGTTCCCCGTGCTGCGGGGGTTCGGGCCGGTTCAGTCGTGGCGGTTCGGGCCGGGGGGCTAAGGCGCCGAACGTGCGTTCGATGCGCGGCAGCACCTCTTCCACCCGGAAGTCGCCAGCCAGGGCCAGTACTGCATTGTTGGGTGCGTAGTACGTACGGTAATGTTGGTACAGGTCGTCCCGGGTCATGGTCTCAAGGTCAACCATATCGCCGATGACTTCGTGATGATACGAATGCACCCGGAAGGCCGCGGCTTGTACCTCTTCGCCCAGACGAAAGAGAGGCTCGTTTTCATGCCCCTGGCGTTCGGATATGATCACCGTGCGCTCGGACGCCACGTCTTCTTCCGCAAAGCGCGCGTTCACCATGCGATCGGCTTCCAAATCCAGAGCCAGGTCCAAGTGTTCCGCGGGCAGGGTTTCGAAAAAGGTGGTCCAATCCAGATACGTAAACGCGTTCCACGTTCCGCCAACGCGCGAAATCAATCGATCGAGTACGCCTGCAGGGTACCGCTCCGTACCCTTGAACAGCATATGTTCTACCCAATGGGAGATGCCCGTGCGCCCAGGAACCTCATCCCGTGAACCCACGCGATACCAAACCCAATGGCTTACCAACGGGGCGATGGGGAGCTCTTTAAGCAAAACCAGCAGACCATTGTCTAAGCGACCGATGTACGAGAGATCCTCCATGGGCCATACCCTCCTGCGGACGTTCACGACGGCTCTGATTATAGCGGATGCTCGCGTCGCTGCGACCGACGTGTTGGCTGGACGTACTCCCCTATTACAAGGGCTGCGCCACGCGAGGGTGCAGGCAAAGCTCGTAGAAGCCCATGCCGCGGGCGGCTGAACCCGCCCGCTATCCTCGCCGTTCCATGCCACGCGCGCTGAGCCTGCCCGCTCGCGCGCAATTTTATGGCAACTCGCCGCGGGCTTCCAGCCCGCGGCGGGGCGGCACGTGAGCGCGACCATGGCCGCAGGGCGCTTGCCGTTTCGACAACCTTTGCGTGCACCCGCCACGCGAGCCATGGGCTATAATGGCCTTAGCTGGGGTGGCACGGAACGGAGGGGCTTATGGCCGCGCCGACGCGCGAACCGCAAGCAACATTCACGGCTCAGCAGCGCATTGGGGAACGCCTGCGCGCTGCTCGAGAAGCGCGCGGGTGGTCCTTGTTGCACGTTGCGCACCAAACGCGCATCAAAGCCGCGTACCTTGAGGCCCTGGAGCAGGGACAATGGGATCGGTTACCTTCCCCTGCGCAAGCACGAGGGTTTTTGCGTTTGTACGCGTCTTTTCTAGGCCTCGATCCGGGAGAGCTGCTTCACACCTTGCGGACAGAAGGCGAACCTTCGGTTGAGGCGAGGTCCGCATCGTCCGAGGTGGGTACGTTGCCACCTTTGCCCGAGGATGACCCCGCGCGCGAGCCGTGGCTCGCGGTTGGGCGGACTTTGCGCCAGCAGCGCGAAGCGCTAGGGCTCACCCTAGAGGATGCGGCCCAGCTGAGCCGGGTCAAGGTTCATTATCTGCGGGCCTTGGAAGCCGGGCGTATGGATTTGCTTCCTTCCCCCGTCCAGGGGCGTGGGATGCTCAGCCACTACGCACGCGCATTGCATCTGGACCCTGAGCCGCTGCTGTTGCAGTTCGCGGCCGGTCTTCAGGCTCGGCATCAAGCGCAACAGGCCGCGGCGGCCAAGGGCCAGCGTTCACATCGGTTTTGGCGCGCACACAGCAGCCAATGGATACGTACCGCGGGCGGAATTGGGATCTTGGCCGCGATGGCCTTATTTTTTCTCTGGAGCACCTGGCAGGTCGCGCAAGCCTATTTGCAGCAAAGCCTTACGCCAACCTTGCCCCCTCTATCTGTGCCTGTGTGGACGTTGCCTCGACCTACCTCGGCCGTGACGCCAACCCCAACCGTGCGTTTAACCATGGTGGTACCCCTGGAAATTTCGCCTGTGGTGGGCACTTCGCCGACCGCGGCCCAGGCCCTGGCGGCTCAGACCCTGGGCACTCAGCCGCCCGATGAAGGGACGACCACGCCCGCGGTTTTGACCCCCGCACCGCCTTCCGCTGTGGCTGATACTGAGCTCAACCCCGGGCCCGGAATCCGGGTCGTGCTCTTGGTGCGACATCGCACGTGGTTGCGCGTGCTGGCGGATGGGCAAGAGATCTACCGTGGGCGCCCCGAACCTGGTAGCCGACTGACCTTCCGCGCGGATGAATGGTTGGAAATCCAGAGCGGCGACGCGTCCGCACTGCACATCATCTTTGGCCAACAAGATTTGGGCGTGTTGGGGCGCTGGGGCGAGCCTTTGGTCCGCATTTTCACCCTGCAGGGCATGTGGACGCCTACACCCATCGCCTCACCTACGCCAACCCCGTCGGCCACACCTACCCCGACGCCCACGGGCCCAACGCCCACACCCGGCGGCCCTACGCCGACTCCCTCGCTCACGCCTACGCCTATTTTGCGCCCACGGCCTTGACCACATAGCAAGGGGGTATAATCCCGTTACCTCGCGCGGCTGTGCCGCGCGCGTCTGGGAGGCGTGGTATGCGTGGTAAGGCCATGGGTTGGTTTTTTATCATTTTGGCTGGCGTAACCGTGTTCGCCGCGCTGGCCTTTATGGGCGTTGGATATGCAGCGGGCAAAGTGAGCGCTGCTGGCGCGTTGTTGGGCATCATCCTCTTTGGATTGCTTCCTGCTGCCATGCTTGCAGGAGGTGGTATTTATCTCTTGGCCCAAGCCCGCAAGGCCGAAGCCGAAGCCGAGCACACCCGCAAGCTGGAACGCATTTTGGGCATGATCCAGGCACATGGGCAAGTCCCGATTGACCAGATTATGCTAGAAATGCATATGACCCGCGAACAAGTGCAAAACGCCATTTATGAGCTGGTAAGTCTTGGCCTGTTTACGGGCTATATCGATTGGGAAAAGATGACCTTTTACACCGCGGACGCCGCGCAGGTGGTGAGTACCACGTGCCCCAATTGTGGGGGACAGCGCGAATTTGTGGGGAAGGGTATTGTCCGATGCCCTTATTGCGGCGCGACCATCTTCATCCCGCCGCGGGCGGCCGAACCCGCGACTTCAACGTCCAAGCCTGCTACGCCAACGACCCCAACATCCCCCGAAGCCAAAGGAGGCGGAGATGCGCATCGCCGTGGGTTGTGACCACGGAGGTTGGCCCCTTAAAGCCGTGGTCATTCAAGTGCTTCAAGAAGAGGGTCACGAGGTCCTTGACTTCGGAACCCATGGCCCGGAGCGGGTCGATTATCCGGATTACGCTATCCCTGTGGCCCAAGCCGTGGCTGATGGCCGTGCGGACCGCGGTATCTTGATGTGCGGATCGGGTGTGGGGATGAGCATCGCGGCCAACAAGGTCCCTGGAGTGTATGCCTCTGTGTGCCATGATACGTATTCCGCGCATCAAGGCGTAGAACACGACGGTATGAATGTACTATGCATGGGTGGGCGCATCATCGGGCCTGAGCTCGCGAAGGAAATCGTGCGCGCGTTTGTGCGCGCGACTTTCTCTGGGAAAGATCGCTACCGGCAACGCATTGCGAAGGTTAAAGCCCAGGAGGCACGTTGCCAAAGCCGCGAAGCTTGATGTAGTCTTTGTAACGCGTGAGCGTCTCCCTCGTTATTGGAAGTGAATCTCGCATGAGGGAGGCGAGCCATGATGGGGCCCAAGGATGTTTGGCTAACGCGTTTGCCTGAAGGCGTCGTGATGATTGCGATCGGTTTGAGCGTGTTGGGCATGTGGCTCTCGCATTGGGGATAAGGGACCTCAACCGCGCGCGTGCGCACGGTAGGCCCCGGCTCGCCGTCGCCCACGAGCGCCCAACGCGCGGACAGCGCCCAGCTCGAGCTGGGCGCATTTCGTTTAAAGACTTTTACTGCAGGGGCGAAGCGGCCATGCCAAAGGGGCGCCGCGGGCGCCGTTGGAAGCCCGCGGCTGAAATTTGAAATTGGGCGTGGAACCATCCGGCCCGGCGCGCGGGAACGCGCGGCCGACGGCGAGGATAGCGGGTGGGTCTCGCCGCCCGCGGGCCGCGGTATGGGCCAAGGCCGCGCTCGCGTGCCGCCCCGCCGCGGGCTGGAAGCCTGCGGCTAGCTAGCATAAAATTGCGCGCGAATTATCCGGTCCGGCGCGCGGCGCACGGTGGGGAATTCCTAGCGGGCGGCTTCAATCGCCCGCGGGCCAAGCGCGGGGTTAGCCGTCCTCGTCTTGCATTTTGGCGTGGGGAGGCTGATGGGTGAGTGCAAATCCGAGCCCTGCAGCCAGCGCGGCGACCACGAGCAAGGCAGGTGGCCGGAAGAGCGCGCCTGAAATCAAGCCCGCGAGGGTGAAGTAACCGTGGAACGCGGCCTGGATGATTTGACTTTCTTGCGGGACCGCGCGCACCCGACGCCAGCCGCGCGCAAGCCCTGTCCACGCCAGGGCAGCCAGCAAAACCGCGGCCACGGTGGGCCGGTAGCCCGCCCGGGGGACAACTTGGGTAATGAGCGCATTGGTCAGTAATACTAGAGCGACGCTGCTGACCGCGAGCCAAGGCCGAATGGCCGCTATCCCCCAGCCGAGCCGCTGAAGCCCTTCGAGCATAGCTAGGTAGCCGCCCACGACCCAGAACCATGCCCAAAAATTCGCCCAGGGAACGCCAAAAAAGTCGAAATCCAGCCCAAATCCCCAATCCCAAAAGCCCAGCCGAATGGCGACAACGTCCATCGCGAGGTCGATGGTCAGAGCCCACAGCGCGCCTACGGTGGCCCGCATGAGCCAGCTGGGGTGAGCTAACCCACGGGTATAGAGCCATGCCGCGTTGAGAATGAGCCCCCACCCGACTCCAATGGCCAGAGGCACGTCATCTGTGACCATGACCCAAAAGCGGCCATACGTATAGGCGCGCAGCTGGCGGATGGTGGCTTCTTCTAAGAGCAAGCCGTACGCGATCCCCGCGAGCACACGTTGGACTCCGGCCGCGCCTTCGGCGCGCCAGGCTCGCGGCAAGGTCCAAGCCAGGAGCGCGTACATTAGACCTTCAAAAATCGTTGCGTAAAGATTGGGCATCTGTGGCGCAGGTTCCCCTTGACCCAGGTTTTACCTTAGCCCTCGTCTCCCCACTGTTGCTTCCACTTGTAGAGCAGATTGAGCGCTTCGATGGGCGTCATGTTGTTGATGTCCAGCTGACGGAGCTCATCCAACAAGGGGTTGGTTTCAGGGAATAGGCTCAGCTGCACCGCGCGCGATGCCCGTCGGTCATGGCGTCGAGCGCTGCTGGACACAGCCGCGGCGGCTTCTTGGCCTGCGGCTTCCAGGCGCTGCAGGATCTCCTGCGCGCGTTGAATCACCGCGCGCGGCATCCCGGCCAGCTGGGCCACGTGGATGCCGTACGATCGATCGGCCCGGCCGGGCAGGATGCGGTGCAAAAAGACCACGCGGTCCCCTTCTTCTGCGACCGCAACGTGGTAGTTGCGCACCCCGGGCAGCAGGTCGGCCAGCTGGGTGAGCTCGTGATAGTGGGTTGCGAACAGGGTCTTCGCGCGCAATTGAGGATGGTTGTGAATATATTCCACAATAGCCCAAGCGATGGCCAGCCCGTCGTACGTACTGGTGCCCCGACCAACCTCGTCCAAAATCACCAAGCTGCGCGGGGTGGCGTGGTGCAGGATGTGCGCGGTCTCGAGCATTTCAACCATAAAGGTGGACTGCCCTGCGTGGATTTCATCCTGCGCGCCGATGCGGGTGAAGATGCGGTCCACCACCCCGATGGTTGCCTCGCGCGCGGGCACGAAGCTGCCCATCTGGGCCATGAGCACAATGAGTGCGACCTGGCGCAGGAATGTGCTTTTGCCGCTCATGTTCGGCCCGGTGAGAATGCGCACGATCTCCCCGTCCTCAAACACCGCGTCGTTGGGCACAAAGCGCGCGTCCTCGAGGCTGCGCTCCACCACAGGATGGCGCCCATCGCGGATGGCCAGGACGGGTTCCTCCACCACCTGGGGCCGGACGTAATCATTTTCTTCCGCGACCTGCGCGAGGCTCGCGAGGACATCCAGCACGGCCAACGCGCGCGCGGTGGTGAGCATGCGCTCCCGCCATCCGGCCAGACGCTGCACCACGTCTTTGAAAATGCGCGCCTCCAGCTCACGGATGCGCTCTTCCGCGTGCAGCACCATCGCTTCGTATTCTTTCATCTCGGGCGTGATGTAGCGTTCCGCGTTGACCAGGGTTTGCTTGCGAATGTAATGCTTCGGCACCAGGTGCGCGTTGGCCTTGGTGACCTCGATGTAATAGCCAAAGACTTTGTTGTAGCCCACCTTAAGGCTTTTGATACCCGTACGCTGGCGCTCGACGGCCTCCAGATTCGCGATCCACTCGCGCGCGTGTTCCGATTCGTCGTAGATACGATCCAGTTCGGGCGAAAAACCCCGTCGGATGACGCCGATGTGTTGCAGCGTGGCTGGAGGCTCGTCCGCGATGGCCTGTTCGAGCAGTTGTAAGGCCTCGTCGACGGGGTCGATCTGGCGCACCAGGACGCCGAGCACAGGGTGCGTCTCCTCGGGCAGGAGCGCACGCACCTGAGGGATGCGGCGCAATGTCGCGCGCAGCGCGACCAAATCCCGCGGTTGGGCCGAGCCGGCCGCGATGCGGTTGACTAAGCGCTCCAGGTCGGCCAGGGGTTTGAGGGCCTCACGCACGTCCGCGCGGGTGATGGGGTCCTGGTGGAAAAACGCGACCCCATCCAGACGTCGGTTGATGCGGGCTACATCAAGCAAAGGTTGGTTGACCCACTGACGCAGCAGACGTCGGCCCATGGGAGTGACCGTACGATCCAAGACGCCCAGGAGCGAACCTTCGACGCGGCCGCCGCGTAAAGTCTCGGTGAGCTCAAGCCCTCGGCGGGTGGCCGCGTCGAGCACCATAAATTGGCCCAGGTTATACGTGCGCAGCGCGGTGAGCAAGGGGAGCACATCAGGCCGATGCTCTTGCAAGTATTGCAAAATGGCCCCGGCCGCGCGTGTAGCCAGTGGTTTGCCTTCGAGGCCAAAGCCAGCGAGGTGCGTCACGCCGAAGTGGGTTTTGAGCGCGTCGCGCGCGCGTTCGGGCTCAAAACGCCACTCAGGCCAGGGCGTGCGGTGCCCGGGGATGCCCTCGGGCAGGGCCTGGTCTTCGGGATGAAGGACCTCGGCTGGGGCAAGGCGTAACAACTCGGCTCGCACGAGATCCTGGATGGCTTCGCCGTGCAGTTCGGTGGCCGCGAACTCGCCGGTCGACACGTCCGCATACGCGATGCCCGCACGGTTCCCCTGGACGACGACCGCGGCGAGGTAATTGTTTGCGTCGCCGGGCAAGAGTTCAGGCTCAACCACGGTGCCTGGCGTAAAAACCTTGACCACCTTGCGGGGCATGAGCCCCTTGACGGGCTCGCCGACTTGTTCGGCCAGGGCCACTTTGTATCCTTTAGCCAGCAAGCGAGCCAGGTAGCCATCCACCGCGTGATAGGGCACGCCGGCCATGGGAACGCGTACGCCCTTGGCCACGTTACGCGAGGTCAACGTGATATCCAGCTCCCGGCTGACGATGTGCGCGTCCTCGTCGAAAGTCTCGTAAAAATCGCCCAGCCGGAAGAACAGGATCGCGTCCGGGTATTGGCGTTTGAGCTCGAGATATTGCCGTCGAATGGGCGAAACACCCCCCTTGGCCTTGGGCATGGTGCCTCCCAAGCTCCATAGATGGGCCGCAGAGCCCTTGAGTTTCGGTGGATGGCCGGTTCGCAACCCGGCCGTTACGTGAATAGGGTTGGCCAGCGCTGCAACGCGCTTTGGATCGCGAGGCCCGCGGTCTGGCCAAGGCCGCACAGGGATGCGTCCGTCATGGTGGCCGTGATATCAGCCAGCAGGGCCCGCGCGTCAGTCGGCGCGCGGCGTTCGCGCATCAGACGGACCAGCTCCAACTGGCGCTGCGTGCCCAATTGGCATGGGTAGCACTTGCCGCACGACTCCTCCTGGAAGAACGCGGCAATGTCCAGCAGCACCTGCTCCAGATCCCGGTCGGTGTTGAAGACCATGACCGCGGCCGAACCCAGGCTCAGGCCCGCGGCGCGCAACCCTTCGAGGGAAAGGGGCAGGTCCAGGTCCTCGGGGCCGACGAACGCGCCCGCGGCGCCGCCGATAAGGACCGCGCGCACCTGGCCCTGGGGCCCGCCCGCGAGCTCGAGCAGCTCGCCCAGCGTAATGCCGAAGGGGGCCTCGTACACGCCGGGCCGTGCGACATCGCCCGAGACGGGGAAGAGCTTGGGCCCAGGGCTCGCGTCGGTGCCATAGGCCCGGTACGCGTCCGGTCCTTCGCGCACGATGAAGGGCACCGCAGCTAGGGTTTCAACGTTGTTGATAACGGTGGGTTTGCCAAAGAGGCCGTGGGTGGTGGGATAGGGTGGTTTGAGCCGCGGGTAGCCTCGTTTGCCTTCAATGGATTCGAACAGTGCGGTCTCTTCGCCGCACACGTAAGCGCCCGCGCCTCGGCGGAGTTCCACCTCTACACGCCACGCGCCATCTCCCTGGGAGCCGATGTAGCCTGCGGCGCGCGCTTCCTCCAGGGCGCGTTGCAAGATGCGGTACGCGCGGCCATATTCGCCCCGCAGGTAGATGTACACCCGTTCGGCCTGGATGGCATACGCGGCCAAGAGCGCGCCTTCCAGCACCGCGTGGGGGTCGACTTCGAGCAGCGTGCGGTCTTTGAAGGTACCCGGTTCGGACTCGTCCGCGTTGACCACGACGTATTTAGGTTGGCCCTTCGCCTGGGCCGCCAAGCGCCACTTGCGCCCCGTGGGGAACGCCGCGCCGCCCCGGCCGAATAGCCCCGACGCTTCGACGGCCGCGAGGATATCCTCGGGCGCTTCGCTCGCGCGGGCGCGTTCCAGGGCTTGATAGCCGCCCGCCGCCTGGTACGCCGCGAGGTCGCGCGGGCGGTCGGTGCGTTCCCATGCGGTGAGCACCCGCACGGAACCGCCGACTACGGGCGTGGGCTCGGGCGTGCGGCCCTGGGCTGCGGCTTCGACCTGCGCGGCAATGGCTTCGGGGCTCGTGTCGGGGTCCAACGCGACCGCGCGGCCATCGACCAGCGCAACGGGCGCGTGTTCACACAGGCCCAGGCACGGCGCCGTTTTCAACGTCCATTCGCCATCCGCGCGGGTTTCGCCTACGCGCACGCTCCACCTTTGGCTTAGCACGTTTGTGATGCGGTCCGCGCCGTGTTGGCGGCACACGGGGCCGTGACACACGTGGACTGCGTGGCGACCTTGGGGCTCGGTCGCGAACAGGGCGTAGAAGGTGGCCACGCCGTAGACATCGGCCTCGGAGATGTGCAGCGCGCGGGCGATCGCGCGCGCGGCGTCGGGCGAAATGTATCCGAAGGCTTCTTGAACCGCGTGCAACGCAGGCAGGAGTTGGGTACGTCCTTGGCCTTGAAAAGGGGCCAAAACTTGTTTCAGGGTAAGGGTGGTTTCACTCATGGTTGGCCTCGCAAGGTTGCGTCCAGGTCGTCCACCAGGGCGGATGCATGGGTACAACGCCGTTGTGCATGATTATAGCACCGGCCCGCGCTATGTGTCGAAGCCTGACATGCGACGGGGAGTGTATTTCAATTTAGTAGGTGAGCCGTCCCAGGAGGCGGGGCTGGAAAAAAGTTAGCCCCTCCGGCAAAATTGGGGAAAACATTCCAAACCCCATGCCAGGAGGGGCTACCCATGACTGAGCAAAGCATAACACCAACTGCAGGCTCGTTGGCAAGAGGAGATGAGCCTTTCGCTTGCGGATTGGGAAGGG